>NZ_JBHWKU010000015.1:0-194680 GCF_042730645.1 Streptomyces sp. NPDC059906 | reverse complement strand
TGGGGGGGGGGGGGGGGGGGGGGGTGGGGGGGGGGGGGGGGGGGGGTGGGGGGGGGGGGGGGGTTGGCGCGTTTTGGGGGGGGGGGGGGGGGGGGGCGCGCCGGGGGGTGTCCGTCCTCGGAACGGCGCGGAATCGGTCGGCCACAGAAGCGAACTTTGTTGACGCGCCAACCGCTGCGGGCGGACACCCCCCGACACGCCCCCTTCGCGCCGTACGCGGCTGACCGTCCGTCCCACCCCCCCTAGCTGCGGGCAGCCGCCGCCCCTCGCCCCAGCTGCGGGCAGTCGTGCCGCTGGGGCGGCACGGGTGGGCGCGGCGGCACCCCGGCAGCGCCGGGCCACGCGACCCACCCCCGCGGCCACCTCCGCGCCGGGTGCCAAGCCCACGCCGGACCACTGGGCCTCGGCTACAGCCGGCCCAGTACCTGGGTCAGCAGGGTCCCCATGCGGGCGGCGGAGTCGCGGCCCGCCTGGAGGACCTCCTCGTGGTTGAGGGGCTCGCCCGTCATGCCGGCGGCGAGGTTGGTCACCAGGGAGATGCCCAGGACCTCCGCGCCGGCCTCGCGGGCCGCGATCGCCTCCAGGACCGTCGACATGCCCACCAGGTCGGCGCCGATCACGCGGGCCATGCGGATCTCGGCCGGGGTCTCGTAGTGCGGGCCGGGGAACTGGGCGTAGACGCCCTCCTCCAGGGTGGCGTCGACCTCCTTGCACAGCGCCCGCAGGCGGGGGGAGTAGAGGTCGGTGAGGTCGACGAAGTTGGCGCCGATGATGGGGGAGGTGGCGGTGAGGTTGATGTGGTCGCTGATCAGGACCGGCTGGCCGGGGCGCATGCCCTCGCGCAGGCCGCCGCAGCCGTTGGTCAGGATGATCGTCTTGGCGCCGGCGGCGACCGCGGTGCGGACGCCGTGGGAGACGGCGGCGACGCCGTGGCCCTCGTAGTAGTGGGTGCGGCCCAGGAAGACCAGTGCGCGCTTGTCGCCGAGGGTGTACGAGCGGACCTTGCCGCCGTGGCCCTCCACCGCGGGCTGGGGGAAGCCCGGGAGGTCGGTGACCTGGAGATCGGCCTCGGGGGCGCCCAGGGCGTCCACGGCCGGTGCCCAGCCGGAGCCCATCACGAGGGCGACGTCGTGGGTCTCGGCGCCGGTGAGTTCGCGCAGGCGGGCCGCGGCGGCGTCGGCGGCGGCGTAGGGGTCGCCCTGGATGTCGTCCGGAAGAAGAGATGCGTTCACGCCGAAGAGGGTAGCCGGTTTGTGGCTACGCGCGTAGATGGCGGAGGTCACGGGATGATGGTTTTTGGGTTGGAGGTTTTGACGAGGGCGGTGCTCAGCAGGGGCGTTTGCGGAGTTCCATCACGTAGTCGTGGGGGGCGCCGGACGATTCGGCGGCGTCCGCGATCTCGCCCAGGTAGCGGGCGGAGGGCAGGCCGCCCTCGTAGGCGTTCAGGACGTACGTCCAGGCACCCTCTTCGCCGTCGAGGGTGTGGATGCGGACCCGGGTGCGGCGGTAGATGTCCAGGCCCACGCCCTCCCAGCGGTCCAGGGAGTCCTCGTCCATCGGGGCGATGTCGTAGAGGGAGACGAAGACCTGGGAGATCGGGTCCTCGACCAAGGTCGCGAGTGCGCCCTCCCAGCCCATGTGCTCGCCCCCGAAGGTCAGCCGCCACCCGTTCAGCCAGCCGGTGGCGCGCAGCGGCGAGTGCGGGGCGCGGCGGGTCATCAACCGCGCGTCGAGGTTGCCGGCGTAGGCGGCGTAGAGCGACATGAGGGGAAGGGTACGGCAGGGGTGCCGGGCATCGGTGTCGTCACGGTGGTGGCCCCGGGCGGCCTCTCGTTGAAGGGTGCGGGACAATGGGGTACGTGACTCGGATCGTGATCATTGGCGGCGGACCCGGCGGATACGAAGCGGCGCTGGTGGCCGCTCAACTCGGCGCGGAGGTGACCGTCGTCGACTGCGACGGTCTGGGCGGGGCGTCGGTGCTGACCGACTGCGTGCCGTCCAAGACCCTCATCGCCACGGCTGAGGTGATGACCACCTTTGATTCCTCTTATGAGGAGCTGGGGATCATCGTCGCCGACGACACTCCGCCCATGGAGCAGGCCGCCCGGGTGGTGGGCGTGGACCTGGGCAAGGTCAACCGGCGGGTGAAGCGGCTCGCGCTGGCGCAGTCGCACGACATCACCGCCTCCGTGACCCGCGCGGGTGCGCGGGTGATGCGGGGGCGCGGGCGGCTGGAGGGCATGCAGGGGCTCGACGGGTCGCGGAAGGTCGTGGTGCGGGCCGCCGACGGGAGTGAGGAGACGCTGACCGCCGACGCGGTGCTCATCGCCACGGGTGGGCATCCGCGGGAGCTGCCGGACGCGCGGCCCGACGGGGAGCGGATCCTGAACTGGACCCAGGTGTACGACCTGGAGGAGCTGCCCGAAGAGCTGATCGTGGTCGGGTCCGGTGTGACCGGTGCCGAGTTCGCCGGGGCCTATCAGGCGCTCGGGTCGCGGGTCACCCTCGTGTCGTCGCGGGACCGGGTGCTGCCCGGTGAGGACCCGGATGCGGCGGCCGTGCTGGAGGACGTGTTCCGGCGGCGCGGGATGAACGTCATGTCGCGGTCGCGGGCCCAGTCCGTCAAGCGGGTCGGGGACCGGGTCGAGGTGACGCTGTCGGACGGGCGGGTCATCGGCGGGTCGCACTGCCTGATGGCCGTCGGTGCCATTCCCAACACGGAGGGGATGGGGCTGGAGGAGGCGGGCGTCCGGCTCAAGGACTCCGGGCACATCAAGACCGACCGGGTCTCGCGGACCTCGGCTCCCGGTGTGTACGCCGCCGGTGACGTCACCGGTGTCTTCGCGCTGGCCTCGGTGGCGGCCATGCAGGGGCGGATCGCCATGTACCACTTCCTCGGCGACGCCGTCACCCCGCTGAATCTGAAGACCGTGTCCGCCAACGTCTTCACCGATCCCGAGATCGCCACCGTCGGGTACTCGCAGGCCGACGTGGACGCCGGCAAGATCGACGCCCGCGTGGTGAAGCTGCCGCTGCTGCGCAACCCACGCGCCAAGATGCAGGGCATCCGGGACGGGTTCGTCAAGATCTTCTGCCGGCCCGGTACCGAGATCGTGGTGGGGGGTGTGGTGGTGGCGCCGCGTGCTTCGGAGCTGATTCATCCGATCTCGATCGCCGTCGACAACAACCTGACGGTCGAGCAGATCGCCAACGCCTTCACCGTCTACCCCTCGCTGTCGGGGTCGATCGCCGAGGTGGCGCGGCAGCTGCACACCCGGAAGGCCGGCGGGGAGCAGTAGTCCGGCGGGCGCGGCTGGAAATGACTCCCCGCTGGTCACGGGGAGTTGCGGTGCTTGCGGGTGGCATAGGCGGCCGGGGTAGGCCCGTATACCACTTCCGGTGGTGGCATGCGAACAACTTCTGTTATTCGGCGCATACTGCTGAAAGCAGACGGTCGTTGGGGTTACTGTCAGTTTCGTGTTCGCTGCAGAACGTCGCCAATTGATCCTCGAAATGGTGCGAGCGAACGGGGCCGTGTCGCTCCGTGAGCTCGCCCGCGTCGTCCAGACCTCCGAAGTGACCGTACGGCGGGACGTGCGCGCACTGGAGGCAGAAGGACTCCTCGACCGCCGGCACGGCGGTGCGGTACTGCCGGGCGGGTTCACGCGAGAGTCCGGCTTTCCGCAGAAATCCCATCTCGCGACCGCCGAGAAGACGGCCATCGCCGACCTCGCCGCGGGCCTCGTCGAAGAGGGCGAAGCCATCGTGGTGGGGGCGGGTACCACGACGCAGGAGCTGGCGCGCCGGCTCGCGCGGGTGCCCGGGCTGACCGTCGTCACCAACTCGTTGTTGGTGGCCCAGGCCCTTGCCCATGCCAACCGGGTCGAGGTGGTGATGACCGGTGGCACGCTCCGGGGGTCCAACTACGCCCTGGTGGGGTCGGGGGCTGAGCAGTCCCTTCAGGGGCTGCGGGTCTCCAAGGCCTTTCTGTCCGGGAGCGGGCTGACCGCCGAGCGGGGGCTGTCCACCTCCAACATGCTGTCGGCGTCCGTCGACCGGGCGCTGGTCCAGGCCGCCGCCGAGGTCGTCGTCCTCGCCGACCACTCCAAGCTGGGTACGGACACCATGTTCCAGACCGTGCCCACCGACGTCATCACCCGTCTGGTCACCGACGAGTCGCCGGGCCACGACGACCGCGCCGCCACCGAACTCCAGGCCCTGGCCGACCAGGGCGTGCAGATCGCCGTGGCCGGGGCGTCGGGGGGTGGTACGGCGAACGGCACCGGGGCCTCGGGGGCCCCGGCGGGTGATTCCGTGGGGCGTCAGCAGCGTCGGGACGTGCCGCTTCCGGGGCCGCGCCGTCAGGTTCCGGGTGCGGGTGCGGGGTTGCGGTCCGCCACCGCCCTGGGTGAGCAGGGGGGCGGGGCGGAGCGGGCGCGCGTCGCCGACATGCGTCGCCGGTAGGGCCTCGTCCGGCGGTCCCCGTCCGGCGGGCAGTGACAGGGGCGCCCGGCGGACCGTGTGAGGTGGTCCGTCGGGCGCCCCTGTCGTGCGGTGCGGGACTCGTCAGTCCTTGATTTCGCAGATGGCGGCGCCGGAGGTGAGGGAGGCGCCGACTTCGGCGGTGAGGCCCTTGATGGTGCCGGAGCGGTGGGCGTTGAGGGGTTGTTCCATCTTCATCGCTTCCAGGACGACGACGAGGTCGCCTTCCTGGACTTCCTGGCCTTCCTCGACGGCGATCTTGACGATCGTGCCCTGCATGGGGGAGGCGAGGGTGTCGCCGGAGGCGGCGGGGCCGGACTTCTTGGCCGCGCGGCGTTTGGGGCGGGCTCCGGCGGCCAGGCCGGTGCGGGCCAGGGACATGCCCAGGCTGGAGGGGAGGGAGACTTCCAGGCGCTTGCCGCCGACCTCGACGACGACGGTCTCACGGCCCGACTCCTCGTCCGTCTCGGTGTCGGCGGGGGTGGTGAAGGGCTTGATCTCGTTGACGAACTCCGTCTCGATCCACCGGGTGTGGATGGTGAAGGGGTCGGTGGAGCCGGTGAGTTCGGGGGCGAAGGCCGCATCGCGGACGACGGTGCGGTGGAAGGGGATGGCGGTGGCCATGCCCTCGACCGTGAACTCGTCCAGGGCGCGGGCGGCGCGCTCCAGGGCTTCCTTGCGGGTGCGGCCGGTGACGATCAGCTTCGCCAGGAGCGAGTCCCAGGCCGGGCCGATCACGGAGCCGGACTCGACGCCCGCGTCCAGACGCACGCCCGGACCGGCGGGGCCTTCGAAGAGGGTGACGGTGCCGGGGGCGGGCAGGAAACCGCGGCCGGGGTCCTCGCCGTTGATGCGGAACTCGAAGGAGTGGCCGCGCAGGGCGGGGTCGTCGTAGCCGAGTTCCTCGCCGTCGGCGATGCGGAACATCTCGCGGACCAGGTCGATGCCGGCGACTTCCTCGGTGACCGGGTGCTCGACCTGGAGGCGGGTGTTGACCTCCAGGAAGGAGATCGTGCCGTCCATGCCGACGAGGAACTCCACGGTGCCCGCGCCGACGTAACCGGCTTCCTTCAGGATCGCCTTGGAGGACGCGTACAGCTCCGCCAGCTGGGCGTCGGAGAGGAAGGGCGCCGGGGCCTCCTCGACCAGCTTCTGGTGGCGCCGCTGGAGCGAGCAGTCGCGGGTGGAGACGACGACCACGTTGCCGTGGGTGTCGGCCAGGCACTGGGTCTCCACGTGGCGGGGCTTGTCGAGGTAGCGCTCGACGAAGCACTCGCCGCGCCCGAAGGCGGCCACCGCCTCGCGGACGGCGGAGTCGTACAGCTCGGGGACCTCCTCCAGGGTGCGGGCGACCTTGAGTCCGCGGCCGCCGCCGCCGAAGGCGGCCTTGATCGCGATCGGCAGGCCGTGCTCCTTGGCGAAGGCGACGACCTCGTCCGCGCCGGAGACCGGGTCGGGGGTCCCGGCGACCAGGGGGGCGCCGGCCCGCTGCGCGATGTGGCGGGCGGCGACCTTGTCGCCCAGGTCGCGGATGGCGTGCGGGGGCGGGCCGATCCAGATCAGACCGGCGTCCAGGACCGCCTGCGCGAACTCCGCGTTCTCCGAGAGGAATCCGTAGCCGGGGTGAATCGCGTCCGCGCCCGACTCGCGCGCGGCTTTGAGGACCTTGGTGATGTCCAGATAGCTGGTCGCGGGGGTGTCACCACCCAGGGCGAACGCCTCATCAGCGGCACGGACGTGCAACGCGTCCCGGTCCGGATCCGCGTAGACGGCCACGCTCGCGATCCCGGCGTCCCGGCAGGCCCGGGCCACGCGGACAGCGATTTCGCCACGATTGGCGATGAGCACCTTGCGCACGATTGAGGCTCCCTCCTTGAAACAAGCCGAGTTTAGGGACTGCCGACACGGCACTTCGACCCGTCCCCAATGGTGAGCTTGCCCACACGGAGCGTGATTCGAGGCTCGCTCGACCCCCGAAAGCCCTTGTAGTACCGCGGTACGCAGGACTCCTGGGGGAAACCCTAGCCCTCCTGTGTGGTCAAGGTCTCTGTAAGGGCGTGCTGCGGGCCACTCGGTTTCTTTGTGGAGTCCCTACTAATGGCCCAATGATTCTTTGCTCGTGCCGGAACCCTTGTGGCGAGGTTTACCCGTTAGTAGCGTTCCTCTGGTCTCGGATGTACTTGGGGTAACAGCTGTCCTCGCGGCAGCCGTCGAAAGTGGGTGGGGGCCGGTGTCGGTGCGCAGGCCGGTGGCGTGGGTCGTGGCGGTCGTGCTCTTCGCGGAGGCCGTCGGCGTCGCGGCGCTGAACTGGTTCCTGGCGGTCGTCGTCGACCGGCAGGACATGTCCCTGGCCGGTCTCGACCCGGACATGATGTCCCTCTCCTCGAAGATCGGCGGGGTCGTCTTCGGGCTGTACTTCGCGCTGTGCGGCCTGGTCGCGCTGCTCGTGGCGGTGCGCGACCGCGCGCCCGCGGGGCTGGGCCGGATCCTGCTGATCAGCGCCGCCGTGGTGCACGGGCTGCTCGGGGCCTTCACCTGGGGGCTGGTCGGACCCGGCGCCTTCGTCTTCATGATCGTCGTACTGGGCCTGATCGTGCTGCTGCTGATGACGTACGACGCGCGGGAGCAGCCCGCCGCCGGGCAGCGGGCCGAGGACGGCAAGGGCGGTGACGGCTCCCCGGTCAGTCCTCCGCCGGCGCCCACAACTCCGTGATGCCCGTCCCGAGGTCGGCGAGCAGGCGGCGCAGCAGGGGCAGGCTGAGGCCGATGACGTTCCCGTGGTCGCCGTCGATGCCGTCGATGAACGGGGCCGAGCGGCCGTCCAGGGTGAACGCCCCGGCGACGTGGAGGGGCTCACCGGAGGCCACGTAGGCGGCGATCTCGTCGTCGGTCGGCTCGCCGAAGCGGACGACCGTGGACGCGGTCGCCGAGACGTGCCGGCCGGAGGCGGTGTCCCAGACGCAGTGGCCGGTCTGCAGGGTGCCCACGCGGCCGCGCATCGCCTTCCAGCGGGCGGTGGCCTCCTCCGCGTCCGCCGGCTTGCCGAGCGCCCGGCCGTCCAGGTCGAGCACCGAGTCGCAGCCGATCACCAGGGCGCCGTGCACCTCCGGCTTCGCGGCCACCACGGACGCCTTGGCCTCGGCCAGGGCGAGGGCCAGCTCGGCGGGGGTGGGGGCGGTGACGGCCTCCTCGTCGACACCGCTCACGAGGACCTCCGGGGCGAGACCCGCCTGGCGCAGCAGGCCGAGCCGGGCCGGTGACTGGGAGGCGAGGACGAGTCGGCGGCGGGTCTGAGCAGTCATGGGGCCAGATTAGTCACCAGGGCGGGGCCCGCTCAGCCCAGGCCGAGGACGATCATCGCGAGGACCATGGCCAGCGCCAGGAACACGCTCAGCCGCCGCAGCATGTCCTGCGTGTCGCGCAGTTCCTTGGGCGGCTCGTTCTCGGGGTCGGACCACAGCATGCCACTAGCGTGGGGCTTGGCCGGGGGGCGGGGCTTGAGTACGGGTACCTAGATAGGGGCGCGGGGTTGCTCCTCTGTGCGCTCACGCGGCGGAGCCGCACATCGACACAGCCCCGCGCCCCTTCGGGGTCCGGCCTCAGCTCGGCCAGTAGGTGCGGCCCCATGCCGTCGGGCCCGGGTGCGGCATGGGGTGGGTTGCGATGCGGGACGGGTCCGACCATGCGTCGCGCGGCGGACGGGGGCCGGACGGCTCCGCTTCCGTCGCCGCCGCGCGGGCCCTGACCACCGCCAGGGCGGCGGCCAGTTCCTCGGGGGTGGGGTTGCCCCGGACGACCTTGATGGTCACAGCGGCTCCTTCCGGAGGGATCACAGGGGGATGTTGCCGTGCTTCTTCGGGGGCAGGGACTCGCGCTTGGTGCGCAGCTGGCGCAGGCCGCGGACGATGTGGCGGCGGGTGTCGGAGGGCATGATCACGGCGTCGACGTAGCCGCGTTCGGCCGCCGTGTAGGGGTTGAGGAGGGCGTCCTCGTACTCCTGGATCAGGCGGGCCCGGGTGGCCTCGGCGTCGTCACCGGCGTCGGCGATGGTGCGGCGGTGCAGGATGTTGACCGCGCCCTGGGCGCCCATGACGGCGATCTGGGCGGTGGGCCAGGCCAGGTTGAGGTCGGCGCCCAGGTGCTTGGAGCCCATGACGTCGTAGGCGCCGCCGAAGGCCTTGCGGGTGATGACCGTGATGAGCGGGACGGTGGCCTCGGCGTAGGCGAAGATCAGCTTGGCGCCGCGGCGGATGATGCCGTCGTGCTCCTGGTCGACGCCGGGCAGGAAGCCGGGGACGTCCACGAAGGTGAGCACGGGGACGTTGAAGGCGTCGCAGGTGCGCACGAAGCGGGCCGCCTTCTCGGAGGCGGTGATGTCCAGGCACCCGGCGAACTGCATCGGCTGGTTGGCGACGATGCCGACCGGGCGGCCCTCCACGCGGCCGAAGCCGGTGAGGATGTTCGGCGCGAAGAGCGGCTGGGTCTCGAAGAACTCGGCGTCGTCCAGGACGTGCTCGATGACGCTGTGCATGTCGTAGGGCTGGTTCGCCGAGTCCGGGACGATCGTGTCCAGCTCGGCGTCCTCGTCCGTGACCGCGAGGTCCGCCTCCTCGGGGAAGGCGGGGGGCTCGGAGAGGTTGTTGGACGGCAGGTACGACAGGAGCTGCTTGACGTACTCGACCGCGTCCTTCTCGTCGCCCGCCATGTGGTGGGCCACACCCGAGGTGGAGTTGTGGGTGCGGGCGCCGCCCAGCTCCTCGAAGCCGACGTCCTCGCCGGTGACCGTCTTGATGACGTCGGGCCCTGTGATGAACATGTGGCTGGTCTGGTCGACCATGACCGTGAAGTCGGTGATCGCGGGGGAGTAGACCGCGCCGCCCGCGCACGGGCCGACGACCAGGCTGATCTGCGGGATCACGCCGGAGGCGTGGGTGTTGCGGCGGAAGATCTCGCCGTAGGCGCCGAGGGAGGCGACGCCCTCCTGGATGCGGGCGCCGCCGGAGTCGTTGATGCCGATGACCGGGCAGCCGGTCTTGAGGGCGAAGTCCATCACCTTGACGATCTTCTGGCCGTAGACCTCGCCCAGCGCGCCGCCGAAGACGGTGAAGTCCTGGGAGAAGACGGCCACGGGGCGGCCGTCGACGGTGCCGTAGCCGGTGACGACGCCGTCGCCGTAGGGGCGGTTGGCGTCGAGGCCGAAGTTGGTGGAACGGTGCCGGGCGAACTCGTCCAGCTCGACGAAGGAACCCTCGTCGAGGAGGAGGTCGATGCGTTCACGAGCCGTCAGCTTGCCCTTGGCGTGCTGCTTTTCGACGGCGCGTGCGGAACCGGCGTGCGTCGCTTCCTCGATACGGCGCCTGAGATCCGCGAGCTTGCCCGCGGTCGTGTGGATGTCGGGCTGCTGCTCTTCCGGCTCGGACATCGGGATGCGGCTCCCTGCCTGCTCAAAAGGGGGGACGGTTACTCGTTCGTAGAGTAGTAGGGGCCCTTCCGTTCGGCAGTGCGGTGTTTCCCACACCGCTTTCCCCTTCACAGACGCGGGAACGAGATCCACGAAGAGCCCACGCGCCGCCATACCGCGCGCGGCTGCGACCGAGTCGAGGCGTCGCGGCGGGACACGTCGGAGGGGTGGCACCGCGGAAGCGGCGGAGCGCCCGTGAACCTCGGCCTTCGGGCTGGAATCCGCCCCCTGTGCGGGGCGGAGGAGGTCAAACCTAGGGTGGGTCGCATGACAACGCCACCAGATGGTGAAGGTACGCCCAACGGGCACAGTGAGCCGGGGTCCGGACGTTGGTCCGACCTCGGCCGCCCTCCGCTCAACGCCACTGGCCTGCGCCGGGGCCTGGTGCGGGAGGGAGGCCTGTGGCGGCAGGTCGACATCGTGCAGCGCACCGGGTCCACCAACTCCGACCTGGTGGCCCGGGCCGCCGAGGGCGACCTGGCGGAGGGGGTCGTCCTCGTCGCCGAGGAGCAGAGCGCCGCGCGGGGGCGGCTCGACCGGCAGTGGACGGCACCCGCCCGCTCCGGGCTGTTCTTCTCCGTGCTGCTGCGGCCCGCCGAGATCCCCGTGCCCCGCTGGGGCTGGCTGCCGCTGCTCACCGGCGTCGCCGTGGCGACCGGGCTGTCCCGGGTGGCCGGGGTCGACACCGCCCTGAAGTGGCCCAACGACCTGCTGGTGACCGTCGGCGACGAGGAGCGCAAGGCCGGCGGCATCCTCGCCGAGCGGGCCGGGGACGACGGCGTCGTCATCGGCGTCGGCATCAACGTCTCGCTCCGCGCCGACGAGCTGCCGGTCCCGCGGGCCGGGTCGCTGGCGCTGGCCGGGGCCGTGAACACCGACCGGGACCCGCTGCTGCGCGGCGTACTGCGGTCGCTGGAGGACTGGTACGGGCGCTGGCGCGGGGCGGGCGGCGACCCGGCGGCCAGCGGGCTGCAGGAGACGTACGCGGCGGGCTGCGCGACGCTCGGGCGCATGGTGCGCGCGGAGCTGCCGGGGGACCGGTCGCTCGTCGGGGAGGCCGTGGCCGTGGACGGCGACGGGCGGCTGGTCCTCGCGACCGGGGCGGGGGTGCAGGAGCCGGTGGGTGCCGGGGACATCGTGCACCTGCGGTTGGCGTGAGCGCGTCCCCGGGGCACTCTCGGAGTACCGGACGCACGGGAGTGAGCTGGGGCACACCTGACGTAAAGTTGGGGCCGGTCGAACCTGACCGCGGCAGATCGGAAAGGCAACAGGCGTGACCGTCGACGACACCGGCTCCGGCGCGGACGGGGACGGCCGGGTGGACCCCGAGCCCGCCCCGGACTCCGCCGATCCCGGCGAGGACCCGCTCGCGCTGCGCCTCGAAGGGCTCATCCTGGGTGCCGAGCGCCGCTACACCCCCTTCCAGGCCGCCCGCAGCGCGGGCGTCTCCATGGAGCTGGCCTCCCGCTTCTGGCGGGCCATGGGCTTCGCCGACATCGGCCAGGCCAAGGCGCTCACCGAGGCCGACGTCCTCGCTCTGCGGCGGCTGGCCGGTCTGGTGGAGGCGGGGCTGCTCAGCGAGGCGATGGCCGTCCAGGTCGCCCGGTCCACGGGACAGACCACCGCCCGGTTGGCCGAGTGGCAGATCGACTCCTTCCTGGAGGGCCTGACCGAGCCCCCGGAACCGGGGATGACGCGCACCGAGGTGACGTACCCCATCGTCGAACTGCTCCTGCCCGAGTTGCAGGAGTTCCTCGTCTACGTCTGGCGGCGCCAGCTCGCCGCCTCGGCCGGCCGGGTCATCCAGGCCGGGGACGACGAGGAGATGGTGGACCGGCGGCTCGCGGTGGGCTTCGCGGACCTGGTCGGGTTCACGCGGCTGACCCGGCGGATGGAGGAGGAGGAGCTCGGCGAGCTGGTCGAGGCCTTCGAGACCACCTCCGCCGACCTGGTGGCCGCGCGCGGCGGACGGCTGGTCAAGACCCTCGGCGACGAGGTGCTCTATGCCGCCGACGACGCCGGTACGGCCGCCGAGATCGCGCTGCTCCTCGTCGAGACGATGGCCCACGACGAGACCATGCCGGAACTGCGCGTCGGCATCGCCTTCGGCACTGTCACCACCCGGATGGGCGACGTCTTCGGCACCACCGTCAACCTGGCCTCCCGGCTCACCTCGATAGCCCCCAAGGACGCGGTCCTCGTCGACACCGCCTTCGCGGAGGAGCTGATCCGTACCCGGGACGCCCCCGCCTCGGAGGCGGCGGCAGCGGAGGAGGCCGCCGCGGCGGAGAAGGAGGGCGAGGAGCCGCCGGCGTACCGCTTCGCGCTCCAGCCGATGTGGCAGCGGCCGGTGCGCGGCCTCGGCGTGGTCGAGCCGTGGCTGCTCACGCGCCGGGACGGCGGCGACGGGGAGTCGTAGGCCGCGGTCCCAGGTCTTCGTAGGTGCGGTGCGGCCGTCGTCCGTCAGCCGCCGAGCAGGTCCACGCAGAGGCCGATGACCGGCACGCACAGGCCGGGGTCGTCGGGTTCCGGCTCCGGATCGGACGTCGGTGGCGTGCCGCGGTCCGGGGGCGGGGGCGGTGCGGGGCGGTCGGACCGCGACGGCTGGGGCGCCGGTGTCCCCGGGGTGGGAGCCCGGTCGCCGGTGTCTTCCGCCGGTTCCCGTTCCCCTTCGCTTTCCCTGTCCCTGTCCCTGTCCCTGTCCCCGTCCCCCGGCCTCCGGGCCTCGGGGGCGCCCGGGGTGCGCACGGGCGTGGTGGTGGGCAGCGGGACCGCCGGACCGCTCGCGGAGGCGCCGGGCACGAGGCCGGGTATGAGGCCCGGTCCGGGGGAGCCGCTCAGGCCGCCCATGGCGGACGTCGCGGAGGGACCGGCTCCGGACGGCTCGCCGACGGTGCCGGCGGCGGGGGCCGCGGGGGCCGTCGCCGGGTCCGAGGCCGTGTCCCGTCCGCCGCCCTCCACGCGCGGTTGGGCCCCGGCGCGGAGGCCGCCGACGTCGCCGCCGGGCTCGGGCAGCAGGCGTACGACGCTCAGGGCGCCCGCCGCCAGGGCGAGGCCGCCCGCGGCCAGCAGCACCTTGCGGGGGCGGGGCCTGCGGTGCCGGCCGCGGCGGCCCCACGCGTACCGCGGCTCTGTCGGTGTGCCGGTCGTCGTCATGATCCCTCCCCGGTGCGCACGCGCCCCCGCTGCGCCATGGCGGAGCGAGGCTACGGGCCGGCGCGGGCCGGGGTACGGCGGTCGGCCGTATGTCACTCGAACGGGTAAGCGGGGTCGGCCGGTGCCGGGCGTGCCCGGCCTTCCCCCGGGCGAGCCCGGCTGCGATGATCGGACGGTCTACTTGTTAACACGCGTTAACCGGAGGGTGTCATGAGCGAGGAGCGGTTCGGAGAGTTCGTCCTGGTGCGGCGGCACGGGGAGGGGCATGTCGCGGAGCTCGCGCTCGACCGGCCGAAGGCCATGAACGCCGTGTCGACCGCGATGGCCCGGTCCGTGGGCGCGGCCTGCGCGGCGCTGGGCGAGGACCGGAGCGTGCGGGTGGTGGTGCTGACCTCGACGCACGAGCGGGCGTTCTGTGTCGGGGCGGACCTGAAGGAGCGCAACTCCTTCACCGACGCCGATCTGCTGCGGCAGCGGCCGGTGACGCGTGGGGCGTACACCGCGGTGCTGGAGCTGCCGGTGCCGACGGTCGCGGCCGTGCACGGGTTCGCGCTGGGCGGCGGATTCGAGCTGGCGCTGTCGTGCGACGTGATCGTGGCCGACCCCACGGCCGTGGTGGGGCTGCCGGAGGTGTCGGTGGGCGTGATCCCGGGCGGCGGCGGTACGCAGTTGCTGCCGCGCCGGGTGGGGGCGGCGCGGGCCGCCGAGCTGGTGTTCACGGCACGGCGGGTGGCGGCCGAGGAGGCGCGCGCGCTGGGACTCGTGGACCAGCTGGTGGCGGAGGGGCGGGACCGGGAGGAGGCGCTGGAGCTGGCCTCCCGGATGGCCGCGAACTCGCCCGTGGGGCTGCGCGCGGCCAAGCGAGCGCTGCGCCTGGGACACGGGCTGGACCTGCGCGCGGGCCTTGAGGTCGAGGACGCGGCGTGGCGTTCGGTGGCGTTCTCGGGGGACCGCGCCGAGGGCGTGGCGGCGTTCAACGAGAAGCGGGCGCCGCGGTGGCCGGGCGAGTGACACGATCGCGTGAGTGACACGACCGCGCGAGTGACGCCACCGCGCGAGCCGGAGGCAATCGCCCGGTTCGCCCCGTTTGAGTAACGTTTCTTCGTGAATCTCCCTAGCCTGGAGTGATGGGTGACGACAGGCGGCTCGCGGCCGTGGTGGCGCTTGCGCAGGGGATGGCCGCCGCGCACAGTGCGCGGGAGGCGTGGCGGGCGGCGGCCGTCGGCGGGTGCCTGGCGCTGGGCGGCAGCTTCGCCGCGCTGTCGGTGTGGGAGCGGGAGCTGGGGCGGCTGCGGGTCCTCGTGAACGTCGGCCGGCGGGCCGCGGACGAGGAGGAGTTCCCGGAGGACGAGTCCTACCCGGTGCACCAGTTCGCGGAGATCACCGAGTTCCTGCACGAGCGCTGGGCCGGCGGCGGGGAGCCCGACGCCTGGGTCGAGACGGCCGAGGGGCCCGCCGCCGGGCGGCCCGGCTACGTCCACCAGCGGGTCGCCGCCCTGCGCCGCCGGGGCCGCGGCTGCTGCGTGGTCGCGCCGATCGTGCTGCACGGGCGGGCGTGGGGCGAGCTGTACGTGGCCCGGCCGGTGGGGGAGCGGGTCTTCGAGCGGGGCGACGCCGACTTCGCCACCGTACTGGCCTCCGTCGTCGCCGCCGGGATCGCGCAGACCGAGCGGCTGGAGGAGGTCAGGCGACTCGCGTACACCGACGCGCTCACCGGGCTGGCCAACCGCCGGGCCGTCGACGCCGCGCTGGACGAGGCGGTGGAGCGGCACCGCGAGGAGGGTGTCGTCGTCAGCCTCGTCGTCTGCGACCTGAACGGCCTCAAGCGGGTGAACGACACGCACGGCCACGCCGTCGGGGACCGGCTCCTGGAGCGGTTCGGGTCGGTGCTGTCGCTGTGCGGGGCGATGCTGCCGGGGGCGCTGGCCGCGCGGCTCGGCGGGGACGAGTTCTGTCTGCTCGCGGTCGGGCCGCCCGCCGACGCCGTGGTCAAGGCGGCCGAGGAGCTGTGCCGCCGGGCGGCCGAGCTGGCGCTGGGGGACGGCGTGGCCTGCGGGGTCGCGTCCACCGAGGACCCGGTCGGGTCGGTGCGCTCCGCCCGCCGGCTGTTCCGGCTCGCGGACGCCGCCCAGTACCGCGCCAAGGCCGAGCGGGCGGCCGGGCCGGTCGTCGCGGGGCGCGAGGGGCCCGACGACCCGGTCGTGCGGCTCGCGGACGAGCCGTCCCGGGAGGAGGGCGGGGAGCGCAGGCGGTTCCGTGGGCGGCACTCGCCGTGACCTCCCCCAGGTAAGGGGCGCAAGCGGCACGCATCCGTGACGCACCTCCTCGTGACATCATCGAATTCACTGCGTACGCTCCTGAATATGGATATGCACACTGTGGTGGTGGGGACGTCGGGGGTCACCGCGTCCGACGTTCTCGCCGTGGCGCGCGCGGGCGCCCGGATCGAGCTTTCCGAGGAGGCGGTGGCGGCCCTCGCCGCGGCCCGCTCCATCGTGGACGCGCTGGCCGCCAAGCCGGACCCCGTGTACGGCGTGAGCACCGGCTTCGGCGCCCTGGCGACCCGGCACATCAGCCCCGACCTGCGGGCCCAGCTGCAGCGCAACATCGTCCGCTCGCACGCCGCCGGGATGGGTCCGCGCGTCGAGCGCGAGGTGGTCCGCGCGCTGATGTTCCTGCGGCTGAAGACCGTCTGCTCCGGTCGCACCGGGGTCCGCCCGGAGGTCGCGCAGACCATGGCCGACGTGCTCAACGCCGGGATCACCCCGGTCGTGCACGAGTACGGCTCCCTCGGCTGCTCCGGCGACCTCGCCCCGCTGTCGCACTGCGCGCTCACCCTCATGGGCGAGGGTGACGCCGAGGGCCCCGACGGCACCGTGCGGCCGGCCGGTGAGCTGCTCGCCGCGCACGGGATCACCCCGGTCGAGCTGCGCGAGAAGGAGGGACTCGCCCTCCTCAACGGCACCGACGGCATGCTCGGCATGCTGGTCATGGCCCTCGCCGACCTCGACACCCTCTACAAGTCGGCCGACATCACCGCCGCGCTGACCATGGAGGCCCTGCTCGGCACCGACCGCGTGCTCGCCCCCGAGCTGCACGCCATCCGCCCGCACCCCGGGCAGGCCGCCAGCGCCGCCAACATGGCCGCCGTGCTCAAGGGCTCCGGCCTGACCGGCCACCACCAGGACGACGCCCCCCGCGTCCAGGACGCCTACTCGGTGCGCTGTGCCCCGCAGGTCGCCGGCGCCGGGCGCGACACCATGGCCCACGCCGGTCTCGTCGCCGAGCGCGAGCTGGCCGCGGCCGTCGACAACCCGGTGGTCCTGCCCGACGGGCGCGTCGAGTCCAACGGCAACTTCCACGGCGCTCCCGTCGCCTACGTCCTGGACTTCCTCGCCGTCGCCGTCGCCGACCTCGGCTCCATCGCCGAGCGGCGCACCGACCGGCTCCTGGACAAGAACCGCAGCCACGGCCTGCCGCCGTTCCTCGCCGACGACGCGGGCGTCGACTCCGGCCTGATGATCGCCCAGTACACGCAGGCCGCCCTGGTCGGCGAGCTGAAGCGGCTCGCCGTACCGGCCTCGGCGGACTCCATCCCGTCCTCCGCGATGCAGGAGGACCACGTGTCGATGGGTTGGTCGGCGGCGCGCAAGCTGCGCACGGCCGTCGACAACCTGGCGCGCGTGATCGCCGTCGAGCTGTACGCCGCCACGCGCGCGATCCAGCTCCGCGAGGGCCTGACCCCGGCGCCCGCGTCGCAGGCCGTCGTCGAGGCCGTACGGGCGGCCGGTGTGGAGGGTCCGGGACCGGACCGCCACCTGGCGCCCGACCTCGCCGCGGCGGAGGCGTTCGTGCGCGCCGGGCACCTGGTCGCGGCCGCGGAGACCGTCACGGGGCCGCTGCGCTAGCGGGCGGCGGTGACAGGTCCGAGGGGGCCCTGCGCGATGCAGGGCCCCCTCGAACCGTCTCCGGACCGTCTCCGGACCACCTCCGGACCGTCTCCGGGCGCACCGGACGGCCGGGAGGATCTTGCAGAGGGCTTTCCGGCGGTCAAGAAAGCCAAAAAAACGTCAAGTTCTCTCAAAGGTCGAGGCGTTCCCGGCGGACCGAGTAGCCCACGAAGCCGGCGCCGAGACCGAGGCAGAGGGCGCCGCCGACGACGTACGGGGTGCTGTCGAAGCTGCCGGTGTCGGCCAGCCGGGTCGTGCCCTCGCCGGCGGCCGCCGGGTCCGTGGACGCGTCGGCGGAGGCGGCTCTCGCCTGGGCCGTGACCTGCGGAGACGGGGTCGCGGCGGCGGATTCGAGCACCGGTGTCTCAGGTGTCGCGTTCGCCGACGGGACGAACCACAGGGCACAGAGCAGGCCGCCCGCGGCGGCGGCGGTCAGCAACGAACGGCGAGCGGATGACACGGAATATCGATCCCCTTGTGGCGCTGGCGAATTGGCCGTGTGGGCAGATGTTAGTGAAAGGCGCGGGTCACAGGAAAGTCACGGGAGCGGTCGGCCTTACGCTCCGGGCATGAGCACTCCAGAGACATCACGGTTTGTACGTATTCGCGTCGAGCTGGTGCTAGAGATCGACGACGAGGAGGCCGTCACCGGGGCCGCCCTGCAGGCCCTCGCCGACGACACCGACCTGTCCGACGCGGAACGGGCCGACTCCGAGCGCGCCGTGACGGAGGACACCGCCGAGGCCCTGGCGCATCTCGTGGACCCGTTCGACCTGGTCAGCGTGGTGCCCGGGGTCGAGCTCCAGCAGGCCTCCTGGAGCAGTGAGCAGATCGACTACGACCCCGACTCGCCCGAGTGGGACCTCGACGAGGATGATGGCGGCGAGAACGACCCGGAAGACGAGGAAATGACGGTCGGCTGACGCGGTGTGGGGAAATTCCTGACCCCGGGCGGCAACCGCCGCCCGGGGTTTCGTCGTCTCACGGTGCGCACTGACCGACACCTCTCCGCATGGCGTCCGCCCCCTGGGGCAAACGTGGTATGCCCCACATCCGTGAGCGATGTGGAACGGGACGAACCGGTCGTAGCGTTGAAAGTTATTGACGGGGTATCTCGGGGTTTCGGGAATCGGCAACGATGGAGAAGCGTGTGATGACGGACGGTAAGCGGCGCAAGGGCCTGGCGGCCGCGTCCGCACTGCTCGGCGGTGTGCTGGTGCTCTCGGCATGTTCCAGTAGCGACGCCGACACCTCCGGAGGTGGGGACAAGACCTCGCAGGCCGAGGTCGACGAGGCGGCGGCCAAGAAGACGTCCGAGGCGCAGATCAAGATCACGCCCAAGGGCGGCTCGGACAACGCCTCCATCAACAACTCCGCCGGCGTCACCGTGAGCAAGGGCACGCTCACCGAGGTGAAGATGACCGCCTCGGACGGCACCGAGGTCAAGGGCGAGATATCCGCCGACAAGACCAGCTGGAAGCCCGGCGGCCAGCTGGAGCGCGCCACCAAGTACTCGATCTCGGCGACCGCGCAGGACTCCGAGGGCCGCGCCGCCCACGAGAACGCGTCGTTCACCACGGTCTCCCCCGAGAACAGCTTCATCGGGACCTTCACCCCGGACGACGGCAAGACCGTCGGCGTCGGGATGCCCGTGTCGATCAACTTCGACAAGGAGATCACCAACAAGGCCGCCGTCCAGAAGGGCATCACGGTCAACAGCAGCAGCGGCCAGGAGGTCGCCTGCCACTGGTTCTCCACCCAGCGCATGGACTGCCGCCCCGAGAACTACTGGCAGGAGGGCTCGACCGTGACCCTCAAGCTGGCGCTCGACGGGGTCGAGGGCGCCGACGGCGTCTACGGCGTCCAGCAGAAGTCGGTCACCTTCAAGATCGGCCGCAACCAGGTCTCCTACGTCGACGCGAAGACCAAGCAGATGAAGGTCACGCAGGACGGCAAGACGGTGAAGACCATCCCGATCTCCGCCGGCTCCCCGGAGAACAAGACCTACGAAGGCCAGATGGTGATCTCCGAGAAGTTCAAGGAGACCCGGATGGACGGCTCGACCGTCGGCTTCACCGACGACGACGGCAAGGGCGAGTACGACATCAAGGACGTGCCGCACGCCATGCGCCTGAGCACCTCCGGCACCTTCATCCACGGCAACTACTGGGGCAAGGGCATCTTCGGCAACGCCAACACCAGCCACGGCTGCGTGGGCCTGGCCGACGCCAAGGGCGCCGACGACCCGAACACGCCGGGCGCCTGGTTCTACAACAACTCGATCATCGGTGACGTGGTCGTCGTCCAGAACACCGGCGACAAGACCATCGCCCCGGACAACGGCCTCAACGGCTGGAACATGGACTGGGCCCAGTGGAAGGCGGGTTCGGCGGTCTGACGCCGAACTCCCTCCGGGCCGGGGCCACTTCGCACGGGCGCCCGCCACTCCCCGCACGGGAGCGGCGGGCGCCCGCGTCTTTCCCGGCTTCTCATCCTTCTCTTACGCGGGCCTTATCCCTTCATCACGGGCCGTCCTTACGTTGCGGCCATGTTCTTCACGTACCTGAGGCGCGAGCTGCGCCGCCGCCGGAAGGCGGCCCTCGTCGTCGCCTCGGGCCTGGCGCTGGGCATCGCGCTGGTCATAGTCGTCGACTCCGTCTCCTCCGGCATGGGCCGGGCCCAGGACAAGGTCCTGCAGTCCCTGTACGGGCTCGGCACGGACATGACGGTCACCAAGGCCGCCGAGGCCTCCTCCGGAAGCACCGCCGAACGGCCGCGCTTCCGCTTCGACGCGCAGGACGACGGCTCCGAGGAGGAGCAGAGCACCGACCGCGTCATGGTGCAGGGCTTCCAGTCGCTGGCGAGCACGACCGTCGGCAAGGTCGCCGGGCAGAGCGGCGTCGCCGACGCGGTGGGAGGCCTGAGCCTGCAAGTCGTCAAGGTCAGCGGCGAGTTCTCGCGCGGCCAGTTCCAGCAGGACACCTCCGGCGGCGGCACGGCGCAGGGGCAGGGGCAGGGGCAGGGTGAGGGCCAGGGCGGCGGACCGGGCGGCGGGCAGTCCCCACAGGGCCGCGTCCAGGGCGGCGGCGCCGACTTCGACGTCAACAGCTACTCCGTCTACGGCACCGACGTCACCGAGCCCGCCCTCGGCCCGCTGACCACGTCCACCATCACCAGCGGCCGCACCTTCGAGGAGTCCGAGACCGACGCGAAGGTCGCCGTGGCCGACTCGGCGTACGCCAAGGAGAAGAAGCTCAAGACCGGCAGCACGGTCACCGTCAAGGACACGAAGTTCGAGATCGTCGGCATCGCCACCGCCGACAGCGGCGACGCGGCGGCCGACCTCTACCTGCCGCTGAAGCAGGCCCAGACGCTGGGCGACGCGAAGGACAAGGTCACCACGATCTACGTCAAGGCGACCGACTCGCAGCGGATCGACGGCGTCAAGTCCGCGATCCAGAAGAACGTCCCCGGCACCACGGTCACCACCTCCGCCGACCTCGCCGACACCGTCTCCGGCTCCCTGTCCACCGCCTCCTCGCTCGCCACCGGCGTCGGCAAGTGGCTGTCGATCGTCGTCCTCGTGGCCGCCTTCCTGGTCGCCGGTCTGCTCACCTCCTCCGCCGTCTCCCGCCGGGTGCGCGAGTTCGGCACGCTCAAGGCGCTCGGCTGGCGCTCGGGCCGGGTCACCCGGCAGGTGATCGGCGAGGCCGTCGTCAACGGCCTGGTCGGCGGCGCCCTCGGCATCGCGCTGGGCCTCGCGGGCGCGTACGCCGTCACGGCCGTCAGCCCGACGCTGCAGGCCCAGCTGGGCGGCGGCGCGGGCGGTGGCGGGGGTGCGGGCGGTCCCGGCGGCGGCTTCGGCGGAGGCGGCCTGGGCGGCCCTGGTCGGCAAACCGCCGCCAAGACCCTGGACATCGCGCTGACCGCACCCGTCAGCCTCACCACCATCGCCCTCGCGGTCGCCCTGGCCGTGGCCGGCGGGCTCATCGCGGGCGGCTTCGGCGGCTGGCGAGCCTCGCGACTGCGCCCGGCGGACGCCCTGCGCCGCGTCGAGTAGCACCCGGGCAGCGCCACCCTTCCCCCGTATTCCAGGAGTCGCACCATGTACGAACTCAGCGGCGTCACCAAGCACTACACCCGCGGCAAGGCCACCGTGCACGCCCTCGACGGCGTCGACCTGACCATCGCCGACGGCGACCGGCTGGTCATCCAGGGCCCCACCGGCGGCGGCAAGTCCACCCTGCTCCAGATGCTGGGCGCCCTCGACCGGCCCAGCTCGGGCCGGATCGTCCTCGACGGCACCGACCTCGCCACGCTCCCCGAGGCCAGACTGACCCGGGTGCGCAGCGAGAGCATCGGCTTCGTCTTCCAGTCCTTCAACCTGATCCCGACCCTGACCGCCCAGGAGAACGTCGAGACCGCCCTGGTCCCGCTCGGCGTCAAGGCGAAGGAGCGGCGCGAGAAGGCCGCCGAGGCACTGGCCTCCGTCGGCCTGGGCGAACGCCTCGGCCACCTCCCCGGCGAGATGTCCGGCGGCCAGCAGCAGCGCGTCGCCATCGCCCGCGCCCTGGTGAAGGAGCCCAAGGTGCTCCTGGCCGACGAACCCACCGGAAACCTCGACGAGTCGACCCGCGACGAGATCATGGACGTACTCGACCGCATGTGGAAGGAGCTGGGCCTCACCTTCGTCATGGTCACCCACGACTCGGCGATCGCGAAGAAGGCCCCGCGCGTGGCGACCATCCGCAAGGGCCGCATCACCGTCAAGGAGAACGCTTCGGCGTGAGCGGGACGGCGTGACGGCGGGGGCGGTGACGGGGCGTCAGTCGGTGTAGTTCTTCCCCGGGGGCCGGCCGGGCACCGGCTTGCCGACGAGGGCGACCGGGGTGAAGAGGCTGAAGTAGCCCAGGCTCAGGGTGAGGTTCCAGATCTCGTCCGTGTCGTAGTGACGGGACAGCCGGGCGAACAGGTCGTCACTCACCCGGTCCCCGAAGGGGTTCGGGGTGAGCACCGCCTCCGCGAGTTCCAGCGCGGCACGCTCCGGATCGGTGAAGCAGGGGGCGCTCTGCCACGTCGCCACGGCAGTGATCCGCCGCTCCTCCTCCCCGGCCTTGCGCAGGGCGTCGGTCGCCGCGACGCCGTGGTAGGTGCTGCCGATCACCTGTGCGGTACGCAGGCGCATCAGGGCGAGGGTGGCCTGCGGGACCGGACCGTCGCGCAGGGCCTTCTGCACGGCCCCGGACAGGGCCAACAACTCCGGGAAGAGCCCGGTGGGGTCGGGCAGGCGGGACCGGGTCCCGTCCTGCTCCGGGGTGGTGGTGGTCGTGTCCTCGGTGGTGGTCATGGCGGAGACGCTCCTTCGAGTCGGTCGGACGTCGTTCCCCCTCTCCGACACCGTGGCGCCCCGAAGTGTGAGCCCGGCCCGCCGCACGCGTCCCGGCCCGCGTGTCACAGACGGCCGCGCTGTCGCGTCGTAGGGGGGTGAGGACACGCGCGCACGCGACAGAAGGAGTGCCGGAAGCCATGACCACCCGACCCGCGCCGGTCACCGGCGAGCGACGGCAACTGATCAACGTGGCCTACCGGATGCTCGGCTCGCTGGCCGACGCGGAGGACGCCGTCCAGGAGGCGTACGCCCGCTGGTACGGGATGCCCGCGGGTCGGCGGGCGGCCGTCGTGTCCCCGGGGGCCTGGCTCACGACGGTCGTCAGCCGGGTCTGCCTCAACCAGCTCCGGTCCGCCCGGACCCGCCGGGAGCGCTACGTCGGCCAGTGGCTGCCCGAACCGCTCGCCGACCCGGCCGAGCGGAACGGCGCCCGGCCGCCCGGTATCGCCTCCGACCCGGCCGACCTGATCACCCTCGACGAGTCGGTCGGCATGGCCTTCCTGGTCGTCCTGGACTCGATGTCCCCCGCCCAGCGGGTCGCCTTCGTCCTGCACGACGTCTTCCGCTATCCGTTCCCCGAGGTGGCCAGGATCGTCGGCCGTACGCCGGCCGCCTGCCGCCGGCTGGCGTCCACGGCGCGCCGGGCGATCCGCACCGCACAGGAGTCCGCCGCCACGTCGACGGCCGAGGACGCGGCCGTCGTACGCGCTCTCAAGCGGGCCTGGGAGGACAACGACGTCGATGCGCTCATCCGGCTCCTCGACCCCGAGGTGACCGCGGTCGGCGACGGCGGCGGCGTGGTACGCGCCCTGGAGCACCCGATGCGGGGCAGCGAGCTGATCGTGCGCGGCCTGCTCCGCTTCGGCCCTCGGCAGTCCGGGCAGACGCTGCTCGAACGCACGGTCAACGGACGGCCCGGCCTGGTCGGCTGCCAGGACGGCGCAGTCGTGACCGTGTACTCCTTCGGCGTCTCGGACCACCGCGTCCGCCACCTGTGGGCGATGCGCAACCCCGACAAGCTGCGCTCCTGGGCGACGGCCCCGGCCGCGTGAGCCGGGGGAGGCCGGGCGGGGAGGCCGGGCGGACGGTGCCCGGTCACGTGGCCAGGTCGAGCCACTCCCCGACGGCCAGTGCGTGTGCGCGCCGCCCGGCGTGCGCGCGGAACTCGGCCTCCGGGTCGGCCACCTCGACGTAGCCCGGGATCTTGTCCGGCTGCTCCGGCTCGTAGTGGATCGGCACCGCGTACCGGGCGTCGAGGATCTCCGCCGCCGCGGCGGCCTGCAGCGGGTCCAGTGCGGCGGGCACGGGGCTCGGCGGCTGCAGGTGCGGTGCGTCGACCACCGCGCCGTTGGCGGGCAGGAACACCGCGTCGAACGGGCTGAACCGGCGCGCGACGAGCCACCAGAAGCCGTGGAACATCGTGTCGCCGCCGTGGAGGATCCGCTGTCCGTCGGCCTCCACCACCCAGTTCAGCTGCGGGTCGCCCAGCCCGTCGACGGCGGGGACCGCCGTCACGCGGAACGGCCCCAGGTCGCGCGTGGACCAGACGTCCACGACCTCGACGGCCAGCCGGTGCCGGACCAGCTCGCGCTCGGCCGGCAGCGTTGTCACATTGTCCACGTCGTCACCGTGACCGGGCGCCGGGCGCAGCACCGGCGCCCCCGGCGTCAGCACGTCCGCGAGCGCGGCCGCGTCGGTGTGGTCCCGGTGCAGGTGGGTGACGAGTGCGGCGGAGGCATGTCCGCTCGGTACCGCCACGTTCTCGCCGGGCTTCCACCCCGTGAACAGCGGCGTGAGGTCCCGCACGTAGTCGATCACCAGTCGCTCGCCGCCCGCCTCGACCTCCAGTCCGGCCCAGCCCAGTCGTCGCACCCGCATCTCGTACTCCTTCGTTCCGGTGGAGCTTCGGACGTTAGCGTACGGTCGTTCGCCAAATCAATAGCGAACGGACGTACGCTATTCTTGGACGCATGTCACCACGACGTTCAGCGGCCGAAGCGCAGGCCACCAGGGGCCGGATCCTCGGCCGTGCCGCCGAGATCGCCTCCGAGGAAGGGCTGGACGGCATCACCATCGGCCGGCTCGCCGAGGAGCTGGAGATGAGCAAGTCCGGGGTGCACAAGCACTTCGGCACCAAGGAGACGCTGCAGATCTCCACCCTGGACAAGGCGTTCGTGGACTTCTGGCACCGGGTGGTCGAGCCGGTGCTGGGCGAGCCGCCGGGCCTGCGGCGGCTGCGCGCGGTGTGCGCCAACTCCGTGGGTTATCTGGAAGAACCCCTGCTGCCCGGCGGCTGTCTGATGACCGCGGCGCTCAGCGAGTACGACGGCCGCCCCGGCCGGGTCCGCGACGCGGTGGCCGAGGTGTGGTCGCGCTGGCGGGAGCAGCTGCGGGCGGACCTGACCGCGGCGGTGGACAACGGCGAACTGCCCGCCGGGTTCGACGTCGACCAGGCGCTGTTCGAGATCGTCGCGGCCGGGCTGGCGCTCAACGCGGCCATGCAGCTCCAGCACGACCGGACGGCCGCGGACCGGGCCCGCCGCGCGATCGAACGGGCCCTGGACCAGCCCTGACCCTCACCGTCCGCTCCGGACCGCCGGGGATGGCGGGGCGGCGGGTGCCCGAACGTCGTCGAGCGGCGGCTCTCCCACCAGCTCGCACCAGACCGTCTTGCGGCCCCCGCACTGCTCCACGCCCCACCGCAGCGCCAGCGCGTCGAGGAGGGCGAGGCCGGGCCCGGACTCGTCGGTGACACCGGCCGGTCCAGTGAGGAGGGGCAGGGCGCGCGGGTCGGGGTCGGTGACCTCCACGCGCGTGTGGCCGGTGGGCAGTACGGCGACGCGGACGGTCGCGGGGGTGCCCTCGCCCACATGGTCGATGACGTTCGTCAGCAACTCGGTCACGCACAGGCGGACGTCGTGGTCGTACCGGTGGAGCAGGCGGCGCACCTCCGGTACGGCCTCCGGCGTGGCGAGCAGGCTCAGTTCCCAGGTCGTCACGGCGCCGCCTGACGCAGGACCGCGGCGAGCGCACGGGCGGTGGCCGCGTTGCAGTTGCCGAGCGAGACGAGACCGGCGGGCGGGCCGTACACGCCGGCGAACGTCGGCAGGTCCAGGCCGAGGGAGGGGAGGGCGATGCCGTGCAGGGCGAGGGCGGCGCGGAGCTCCTCCACGCAGCGGGTCATGTCGTCCTGCGGACGGGGTGGTTGGGGCATGAACGGGCACCTTTCCGTGTGCGCTCTGTGACGAACGCCTCACACAGTGACGTTTGGCGCCCTACCGTGAAAGGGATCTCGCGTCGGCAGCCCGGAGTGCGGAAGAGGCAACGTCATGGCACAGCGCAAGGACATCGACGGCTCGACGAGCGTCCCGACCTTCTACGGCAAGGAGTTGAGGTGGCAGCGGGAGCGGGCCGGGCTGTCCCTGGAGGCGCTGGTCGAGGGCAGCTTCTACGGCAAGTCGCACCTGAGCGACATCGAACGGGGCGAGCGGCGCATGCCGTTGGACCTGGCCCGGCACGCGGACCAGGTGCTGGGGACGGACGGGTTCTTCGAGCGGCGGTGCGAGGACGTGCGGAAGGCGCGGCGGGGGCCGCACGCCGCGTACTTCGAGAAGGTGCTGGACGCGGAGCGGCACGCCGAGTCCATCGAGGAGTGGTGCCCCAGCACGTTCCCCGGGCTGCTCCAGACCGCCCCGTACGCGCGGGCTCTCGTACGTGCCGCCCATCCGCAGGCCGTCGACGAGTGGGTGGAGGAGAAGGTGCAGGCCCGGCTGGCCCGCGCCCGTCTCTTCGAGGACGACCACACGACCCCGGAGTACTGGGCGATCCTGCACGAGTCGCTGCTGCTCGATCCGATCGTGTCGCCGGGGGAGATGGTCGCGCAGCTCGACCGCATCGTGGAGCTGGCCGGGCGGCACCGGATCACTCCGCAGATCGTGCCGCGGAAGTGCGGGGCGTATCCCCTGATGGCCGCCTCCATCATGGTCATGACCTTCCCGGACGCGCCACCCCTCGTCTACACCGAGGCGTCATACAGCGGGGACACCATCGACGATCCGGCCCTCGTGAAGCAGTACCGCAAGGCATACGATCGGCTCAGGGCCGTCGCACTGTCACCGGAGGCGTCCCTGGCCCGGATCGAGGCAGCGGCAGGGGATTACCGAAATGGCAAGCAACCGGATCGACTTGAGTGACGCGCTCTGGGCGAAGAGCAGCTACAGCAACGGTGACGGCGGCGACTGCGTCGAGGTCGCGAGCGACTTCCCCGGCGCCGCCCTGTGGCGCAAGTCGACCTACAGCAACGGCGACGGCGGCAACTGCGTCGAGGTCGCCGACGGCATCCCCGGCCTCGTCCCCGTCCGGGACTCCAAGGTCTCCCGCGACGGCGACGGGAACTGCCCCGTCCTCCTCCTCACCGCCCGCGCCTGGGCGCCCTTCGTCACCGCGCTGAGCCGGGGCACTCTCAGGGCGTGACGTCGGCCGGGATCAGGAAGACGGCCTGGCCGGAATCCAGTGAGCTTCGCGCACCGGTCGCCAGCGCCTCCTGTACTGAATGAAGAGGAGCGTGCCCAGTGTCGCCCAGACGGCCACCGCGAGAAACCCCCAAAGCCCGGAGGACCAGCCGGAGTCTTGCGTCAACCACCACAGGACAGCCGCGGAAGGGAGCAAGAAGAAGACCGGCACGACGAGCCACCCGAACACATAGCATCGGATGACTTCGCTCATTCGGACGGAGGACCTTCCGAAGAACTCGTAGCGCGTCGTGTGCACCGTCCCGCCGAGTGCCGGAGACTCGCTGCTCGCTCCCTGCCGCACGTAGTAGCGGCCCCGCGGCAGGACCGGGAACAAGATCACCAACCATGCGGTGGCAAAGAACCGGCCGCTGGTATCCGGCCGTGAGTTGTGCAGCAGCATGGTCCCGATGCCACTGTCGGTTCTCAACTCGGGTATCTCGTCCGGGGACAGCGGCCACACGGGATCAGACACCACCCCATGCTAGCCGTCGAGGACTCCCGGACGCACCGTCACGCCGACAGTGAGGCCGCCGCGTCCGTCCCCCAGCTCGCCAGCAGCCGCAGCGCGTCCGCCGACGGGGAGCCGGGCTCCGCGTGGTAGGTGATGAAGGCCTGTTCGTCGTCGTCGACCAGGCGGAACGTCTCGAAGGACAGGGTCAGGTCGCCGACCAGCGGGTGCCGCATCCGCTTGACGCCGTAGCTCTTCTCCTTGACGTCGTGCGTGGCCCACAGGCGGCGGAACTCCTCGCTCTTCACCGAGAGCTCACCGACCAGCGCGGACAGTCGCGGGTCGTCCGGGTGCCGGCCCGCGTCCATGCGCAGGAAGCTGACCATGTCGTACGCCTTCTGGTCCCAGTCGACGAACAGCTCGCGGTAGTCCGGGTTCAGGAAGACCAGCCGCGCCCAGTTCCGCTCGGCGGGCGGCAGCTTGCCCCAGTCGCCGAAGAGGGCCGCGGCCATCCGGTTCCAGGCGAGGATCTCCGAGCGGCGGCCCGACACGTACGCCGGCACCGTGTCGATCGACTCCAGGAGCTGGAGCAGCGCCACCCGCACCGGCTGCTTGCCCCGCGGGGCCCCGGCCCGCCGGCGCTGCTGCTTCGGCTTCGCCAGGTGCGTCAGGTGGGCCTGCTCCGCGTCGGTCAGCCGCAGCGCGCGGGCGATGGCGTCCAGGACCTCCGCCGACACGTTCTGCCCGTTGCCCTGTTCGAGACGGGTGTAGTACGCCACCGACACCCCGGCCAGCTGCGCCAGCTCCTCGCGCCGCAGCCCGGGCACCCGGCGCTGCCGCCCGTACGACTCCAGGCCCACGTCCTCCGGCTTCAGCCGAGCCCGCCGCGTGCGCAGGAACTCGCTCAGTTCGGCCCGCCGGTCAAGCTGTCCGTCCATGCTTCCAGTATCACCGGACGTATTCCCGGTCGTACGCACATGAGCCTGTCCCCGTCAGTGGTACGCACGCCGGTCGTACGCAAAGCCGTGGTCTGGGTGGATCCGCAGGTCGCAGGCAGGGTGGAAGCATCACCCAGGCACGCCGAGAGAAACCCGGAGAACCCGGCATGACCACTGTCGCCGCGTACGCAGCACCCGCCGCCAAGGCGCCGCTGGAGCGCACCACCATCGAGCGGCGCGAGGTGCGGGAACACGACGTCCTGATCGACATCAAGTTCGCCGGCATCTGCCACTCCGACATCCACCAGGTCAAGGAGGGCTGGGGCGAGGCCATCTTCCCGATGGTCCCCGGCCACGAGATCGCGGGCGTCGTCTCCGCCGTCGGCCCCGGCGTCACCAGGTTCGCCGTCGGCGACCGGGTGGGCGTCGGCTGCATGGTCGACTCCTGCCGCGAGTGCGAGAACTGCAAGGCCGGCCGTGAGCAGTACTGCACGGGCGGCAACGTGATGACCTACAACGGCATCGGCAAGGACGGCGAGCCCACCTACGGCGGCTACTCCGAGAAGGTCGTCGTCGACGAGAACTTCGTCCTCGGCATCCCCGAGGGCATCTCCCTGGACGAGGCCGCGCCCCTGCTGTGCGCCGGCATCACCACGTACTCCCCGCTCAGGCGCTGGAACGCGGGCCCCGGCAAGAAGGTCGCCGTCGTCGGCCTGGGCGGCCTCGGCCACATGGCCGTCAAGCTCGCGCACGCCCTGGGCGCCGAGGTGACCGTGCTGTCGCAGTCCCTGCGCAAGAAGGACGACGGCCTGAAGCTGGGCGCCGACCACTACTACGCCACCAGCGACCCGGCCACCTTCGAGGAGCTGGCCGGCACCTTCGACCTGATCGTCTCCACGGTCTCCGCCCCGCTCGACTTCGCCGCCTACCTGGGGCTGCTGAAGACGGAGGGCACGCTGGCCAACGTCGGCGCTCCCGAGGAGCCCGTCTCCCTCAACCTGTTCGCGCTGCTGGGCGGCGGCAAGTCCCTGACCGGCTCCATGATCGGTGGCATCGCCGAGACCCAGGAGATGCTGGACTTCTGCGCGGAGCACGGCATCGGCGCCGAGATCGAGCTGATCGCCGCGTCCGAGGTCAACGAGGCGTACGAGCGCGTGCTCGGCAGCGACGTGCGGTACCGCTTCGTGATCGACACCGCGACGATCTGATCCCCCGGGAAGATCTTTTCGGATTCTTCCCCCCGCCCTGTCACACAGCCGCCCCGCCCCGGGTCATACCGCCACGACACACAACGGCGGACGTCCGGGGCGGGGCGGTGCCACATCGGCTCCCACCCCGCTCCCCGGACGCCACGGACACCGGGAGCAGCAGCCATGACCCACCCCTCGACCTCCACGACGCCCCTCCTGGTCACCGGCGGCACGGGAACCCTCGGCGGCCACGTCGTCCCGCTGCTGCGGGCGGCCGGACAGGAGGTGCGCGTCCTCACCCGGCGCCCCCGCCCCGACGCGGACGGCATCACCTACGTCACCGGAGACCTGCGCACCGGCGAGGGCGTCGAGGCCGCCGTCGACGGCGTGCACACCGTCCTGCACCTGGCCGGCGGCCCCAAGGGCGACGACGAGGCGACCCGCACCCTGGTGCGCGCCGCGGTCGGTGCGGACGTACGGCACCTCGCGTACATCTCGGTCGTGGGCGCCGACCGCGTCCCGCTGGCCTGGCTGCGCACCAAGCTGGAGTCCGAGCGGGCGATCGCCGGCTCGGGGATCGGCTGGACGGTGCTGCGGGCGGCCCAGTTCCACGAGCTGACCCTGACGATGATCGAGAAGATGACCCGGCTGCCGGTCCTCCCGGTCCCGGGCGGGATGCGGCTGCAACCGGTCGCCGCCCGCGAGGTCGCCGCGCGCCTGGCCGAGCTGACGCTGGCCGAGCCGTCCGGCCGGGTGCCCGACATGACCGGCCCCGAGGTCCACGATCTGGTCACGCTGGCCCGTTCCTACCTCGACGCACGCGGCGGACGCCGGCGTCCGAAGCTGCCGGTGCGCATTCCCGGGAAAGCGGGGCGGGCGTACCGTTCTGGCCAGAACCTCACCCTGGAAGACGCTCTGGTCGGCAAGCTGACGTGGGCCGAATTCCTGGCGGAAAGGGTGACCGTATGAGCCCTCCCGGCGTTTCTGGCCGAAAGTCTGCGCAACCGAAGAATATGCGCATGACAACTATTGCAAAGCGAATGAAAACCTTCGCCCCCTCCTCCGCAAAGGGAGCCGGAGGATCGTTTCCGCAGCGAATTTCGGCGAGATGCTGAATGCGGCACACAGCGTGCCCGCCGGAACCCGGCGGGCATTGCTCCGTCGCGTTCGCAAGGAGATGGCAACGTGGTGCGAAGCAGGGCGAAGGCCGCGGCCGACGCCGCCGACCGGCTGCTGAAGGCCGGTCAGCTGCTGCGGAAGTCCCCGACCACCCTCGACCTGAGGGCCGTGTACCGCACGGACCAGAAAGTCAATGACAGTCCTTATCGGGAGCGGTGGGCGCATGACAAAGTCGTGCGCTCCACGCACGGCGTCAACTGCACGGGTTCCTGCTCGTGGAAGGTGTACGTCAAGGACGGTCTGATCACCTGGGAGACCCAGCAGACGGATTATCCGAGCATCGGTCCCGACCGGCCGGAGTACGAGCCGCGCGGCTGTCCGCGAGGCGCTTCCTTTTCCTGGTACACCTACTCGCCCACCCGCGTTCGCCATCCGTTGGCCCGCGGTGTCCTCGTGGAAATGTACCGGGACGCCAAACGCCGGCACGGCGGCGACCCCGTGGCCGCCTGGGCCGAGCTGACCGGTGACCCCGACAAGCGCCGCCGCTACCAGCGCGCCCGCGGCCACGGCGGCTTCGTCCGCGTCGACTGGGACGAGGCGCTGGAGATCGCCGCCGCCGCCCAGGTGCACACCATCGCCGAGTACGGCCCCGACCGGGTCGCCGGTTTCTCCCCGATCCCCGCCATGTCCATGGCCTCGCACGCGGTCGGCGCCCGCTACCACTCCCTCATCGGCGCCCCGATGATCTCCTTCTACGACTGGTACGCCGACCTGCCGATCGCCTCCCCGCAGGTCTTCGGCGACCAGACCGACGTACCGGAGTCGGGGGACTGGTGGGACGCGGCCCACCTGATGCTGTGGGGCTCCAACGTCCCCGTCACCCGCACCCCGGACGCCCACTGGATGGCGGAGGCCCGCTACCAGGGCCAGAAGGTCGTCGTCGTCTCGCCCGACTACGCGGACGCCACCAAGTTCGCCGACGAGTGGCTGCACCCGCACCCCGGCACCGACGGGGCGCTCGCGATGGCGATGGGGCACGTGCTGCTCACCGAGTTCTTCGTGCGGCGGCAGGTGCCGTACTTCACCGACTACGTGAAGCGCTTCAGCGACCTGCCCTTCCTGGTCGCCCTCGACGAGCACGCGCAGGGGAGGTACACGCCCGGCAAGTTCGTCACCGCCGCCGACCTCGGGCTCGGCCGGCACGCCGACGCCGGGGCGCGGGCCTGGATGCCGGTGCTGATCGACGCCGACACCGACGACGTCGTCGTCCCGAACGGCACCCTCGGCGACCGGTGGGGCAAGGACGGCGCGGGGCGCTGGAACCTCGACCTCGGCGGGACCGACCCGCTCCTCACCCTGCACGGACACACCGACGGCGGCCGTGACAACGGTGTCGAGGTGGTGCTGCCCCGCTTCGACGAACCCGGCGCCACCGTCGTACGCGGCGTACCGGCCCGGGAGATCGGCGGCCGGCTCGTCACCACCGTCTACGACCTGCTGCTCGCCCAGTACGCCGTGGCCCGGCCCGGACTCGCCGGCCAGTGGCCCACCGGCTACGACGACGCCGGCGAACCCTGCACCCCCGCCTGGCAGGAGCGCCTCACCTCGGTCCCGGCGGACGCGGCGGTCCGCACCGCCCGGGAGTTCGCGCGCACCGCCGAGCAGACCCGGGGCCGCTGCATGATCGTCATGGGGGCGGGCACCAACCACTGGTTCCACTCCGACACCATCTACCGCTCCTTCCTCTCCCTGCTCATCCTCACCGGCTGCCAGGGCGTCAACGGCGGCGGCTGGGCCCACTACGTCGGCCAGGAGAAGGTCCGCCCGTACACCGGCTGGCAGCAGCTGTCCACGGCCGCCGACTGGGTCCGGCCCTCGCGGCAGATGGCGGGCACCCCGTACTGGTACCTGCACACCGGCCAGTGGCGGTACGAGTCCCACGCCGCCGACGCCCTCGCGCCGCCCACCGCCCCCGGCACCCTCGCCGGGCGCCACACCGCCGACCTGGTCGCGCAGTCCGCCCGGCTCGGCTGGATGCCGTCCTACCCGACCTTCGACGCCAACCCCCTCGACCTCGGCCGCCGCGCCCGCGAGAGCGGCCAGGACCCCGGTGACTGGATCGCGGAGCAACTCGGCTCGGGCGCCGTCGACTTCGCCTGCGAGGACCCCGACGCGCCCCGCAACTGGCCGCGCGTGCTGACCGTGTGGCGGGCCAACCTGATCGGCTCCTCCGCCAAGGGCAACGAGTACTTCCTGCGCCACCTGCTCGGCGCCCGCGACGGCGCGACCAGCGACGAGGCGCCGCCCGAGCACCGGCCGCGCTCCGTGGCCTGGCGGGACGACGCCCCCGAGGGCAAGCTCGACCTGCTGCTGAGCCTCGACTTCCGGATGACCTCCACGACGCTCTTCTCCGACCTGGTGCTGCCCGCCGCCACCTGGTACGAGAAGCACGACCTGTCCTCCACGGACATGCACCCCTTCGTGCACGCCTTCAGCCCCGCGATCAACCCGCCCTGGCAGGCCCGCACCGACTTCGAGATCTTCCACTCCCTCGCCCGCCGCCTGGGCGAACTCGCCGCCGGCCGGCTCGACACGGCGTACGACCTGCTCGCCACCGCCCTCCAGCACGACACTCCCGGCGAGAGAGCCCAGCCCGGCGGCCGGGTCACCGACTGGCGCGACGGCCGCACCCCCGTCGAGCCGGGCCGCAACGCCCCGGACGTGACCCTCGTCGAACGGGACTACACGGCCGTCGCCGACCGGCTCGCCGCCTTCGGGCCGCTGGCCGAGGAGCACGGCATGACCGTCAAGGGCGTCACCGTCAACCCGCACGAGGAGTCGCGCTGGCTCGCCGCCCGCTGCGGCACCGCCCCCGCCGGGCCCGCCCGCGGCCGCCCCCTGCTCGACACCGACGTCAAGTTCTGCGAGGCGATCCTCGCCCTGTCCGGCACCACCAACGGCCGCCTCGCCGCCGAGGGCTTCGACCGCCTCGCCGACCGCGTCGGCCCCGGCGCCGGGCTCGCGGAGCTGGCCGCGTCGGTGGCGGAGCGGCGCGTGGTCTTCTCGGACACCCAGGAACGGCCCGTGCAGGTCGGCGCGAGCTTCGAGTGGTCCGGCAAGGAGGCGCCCGACCGGCGCTACTCGCCCTTCACCGTCAACACCGAGCACAAGAAGCCCTGGCACACCCTCACCGGCCGCCAGCACTTCTACGTCGACCACGACTGGATGGCCGAGCTGGGCGAACAACTCCCCGTCTACCGGCCGCCGCTGAACCTGGCCGAGCTGGGCGACGCCCCGACGACGGCAGGCGAGAGCGACGGCCGCGCGGTGACCGTCCGCTACCTCACCCCGCACGCCAAGTGGTCCATCCACAGCGAGTACCAGGAGAACCTGCTGATGCAGACCCTGGCCCGCGGCGGCCCCGTCATCTGGATGAGCCCCGCCGACGCCGACGCGATCGGCGCCGCCGACAACGACTGGGTGGAGGCCGTCAACGCGCACGGCGTCGTGGTCGCCCGCGCGGTCGTCTCGCACCGCGTCCCGGACGGCACGGTGCTCATGTACCACGTCCAGGAACGCCTGGTGAACGTGCCGAAGTCGGAGGCGAACGGCCGCCGCGGCGGCGTCCACAACTCCCTCACCAAGCTGCTCGTCAAGCCCACCCACCTCATCGGCGGCTACGGCCAGCTCTCCTTCGCCCCCAACTACTACGGCCCGACCGGCAACCAGCGCGACGCGGTCACCACCATCCGGCGCCGCTCCCAGGAGGTCACGTACTGATGCGCGTCATGGCACAGGTGGCGATGGTCATGAACCTCGACAAGTGCATCGGCTGCCACACCTGCTCGGTCACCTGCAAACAGACCTGGACCAACCGCACCGGCACCGAGTACGTCTGGTTCAACAACGTCGAGACCCGCCCCGGCCAGGGCTACCCCCGCGGCCACGAGGACCAGGAGAAGTGGAAGGGCGGCTGGCACCTCAAGGGCGGGCGCCTCGTCCCGCGCAGCGGCGGCCGGGCCCGCCGCCTCGCCCGCCTCTTCGCCAACCCCGAACTCCCCACCCTGGACGACTACTACCAGCCCTGGACCTACGACTACGAGAACCTCACCACCGCACCCCTCGGCGACGACATCCCCACCGCCCCGCCCCGCTCGGCGATCGACGGCCACCCCACCGCCATCACCTGGGGCCCCAACTGGGACGACGACCTCGGCGGCGGCCCCGACCAGCTCGCCGCCGACCCGCTGCTGGCCCGGATGAGCGAGCAGGTCCGCCTCGACTACGAGCGGGCGTTCATGTTCTACCTGCCGCGCATCTGCGAGCACTGCCTCAACCCGTCCTGCGTCGCCGTCTGCCCCTCCGGCGCCCTCTACAAGCGCGTCGAGGACGGCATCGTCCTGGTCGACCAGGACCGCTGCCGGGGCTGGCGGATGTGCGTCAGCGGCTGCCCGTACAAGAAGGTCTACTTCAACCACGCCACCGGCAAGGCCGAGAAGTGCACCTTCTGCTACCCGCGCATCGAGGCCGGCGACCCGACCGTCTGCTCCGAGACCTGCGTCGGCCGGCTGCGCTACCTCGGCGTCATGCTCTACGACCCCGACAAGGTCGGCGCCGCCGCCTCCGTCACCGACGAGAAGGACCTGTACGAGGCCCAGCTCGGCTGCTTCCTCGACCCCGACGACCCCGAGGTGGCCCGCGCGGCGGAAGCCTCCGGCATCCCGCACGACTGGGTCGAGGCCGCGCGCCGCTCCCCGGTCCACGCGCTGATCACCCGGTACCGCGTCGCGCTCCCGCTGCACCCGGAGTACCGCACGATGCCGATGGTCTGGTACGTCCCGCCGCTCTCCCCGGTCGTCGACGCCCTCACCGGCAGCGGCCACGACGGGGAGGACCCGGCCGCGCTGTTCGGCGCGATCGACACGCTGCGCATCCCCCTCGGCTACCTCGCCGAACTCTTCACCGCGGGCGATCCCGGTCCCGTCGAGGCCGCCCTGTGCCGGCTGGCCGCGATGCGCTCCCACATGCGGCGCGTCAACCTCGGCGAGGAACAGGACCCGCGGATCGCCGAGGCGGTCGGACTGGACGAGCCGGGCATCCTGGAGCTGTACCGGCTGCTCGCCCTCGCCAAGTACGACGAGCGGTACGTCATCCCGACCGCCTACACCGGCTCCGTCCCCGACCCGGGCGGCACCGGGGCGGGCTGCAGCCTGGACGGCGTGGGCGGGCCGGGGATGATGCCGATGCCGGACGGCGCGGGCGGCGGCTCCGGCTCCGGCTCCGGCTCCGGTTCCGGCTCCGGCTCCGGTTCCGGTTCCGGTTCCGGTTCCGGGGAGTTCGACCCCGACGCCTTCCACGCGCCGCCGACCGCCGGGTCCGGCACGTCGTCCGCGCTGCGCGGCCGGGTCAACCTCCTGAACTGGAACGGCAGGGGACGCCCGAACGGCCTCTTCCCGCGCGCCCGCGGCACCGTGCGGACGGAGCCGGAACTGTGAACCGCGGCCGCACGGGGAACACCACCAACGCCGCGGTGGTCTTCCAGGCCGCCGCCCTGCTCCTCGGTTACCCGGACCGGGACTGGCCCCGCCGCCCGCACACCGTCCGCGAGACGGTCGCCGAACTCCCCGGCCCCGAGATCCAGCTCCTGCTCTCCTTCTGCGACCGGGCGGAGCGGGAGGACCCCCTCGCCGTCGCCGCCCGGTACGTCGCCACCTTCGACCGCAGCCGCCGGCGCTGCCTCTACCTCACCTACTACACCGACGGCGACACCCGCCGCCGGGGCGCCGCGCTGGCCCGTATCAAGTCCGTGTACCGCACCCACGGCTGGCTGCCGCCGGACGACGAACTGCCCGACTTCCTGCCGCTGATGCTGGAGTTCGCCGCCCGCACCCCCGAGGCGGGCACCGCACTGCTGACGGAACACCGCGCGGCGGTCGAGGTCCTGCGCTACGCCCTCGAAGCCCACCGCAGCCCCTACGCCGCCCTCCTCCAGGCCGTCGGCCGGTGCCTGCCGGGCCGGGCACCGGCCAGCCGGGAGGAGGCCCTGCGCCTGACCCGGACCGGCCCGCCGACCGAGGCGGTGGGCCTCGACGTCCTGGGACCCTTCCCCGCCCAGCCGGGGCAACCCGCCCACCCTGGGCCGGCGAACGACGAAGGAGCCCGCCGATGAGGCACCTGCACACCGCCCTGTGGGGCGTGCTGCCCTACCTGACCCTGGTGGTGCTGGTGGCGGGGACGGCCTGGCGCTACCGCTACGACCGCTTCGGCTTCACCACCCGTTCCAGCCAGCTGCACGAGAGCCGGCTGCTGCGGATCGCGGGCCCGCTCTTCCACTACGGCCTGCTGTTCGTGATCGCCGGCCACGTGGCCGGGCTCCTGGTCCCCGAGTCGCTGACCGACCGCCTCCACGTCAGCGAGCGCGTCTACCATGCCAACGCCCTGATCGCGGGCGGCGCCGCGGGCCTGGCGACCCTGGCGGGCCTGTCCCTCCTCCTGTACCGGCGCCTGCGCACCCCCGCGATCCGGGCCGCGACCAGCCGGAGCGACCGAGTGGTCTACCCCCTGCTGATCACGGTCGTCCTCGCCGGACTGACGGCCACCGCGTCCGGCGCGACGGCGACGTCCACGTACGACTACCGGCTCGGCGTCTCGGTCTGGTTCCGCAGCCTGTTCGCACTGGACCCGGACGTGACCGCCATGGCCCAGGCCCCGCTGGTCTACCGCCTGCACGCGCTCCTCGCCATGGCCCTGTTCGCCCTGTGGCCCTGCACGCGCCTGATCCACGCCTTCACGGCGCCGATCGGCTACCTGGTGCGGCCGTACGTCGTGTACCGCTACCGGGGGCGCGGCGAGGTGGGACCGGGCCGGCCGGGACGCTGACGCCTCGGCGCCCGCCCCTCGGCGCCCGCCCCACGGCGCCCGCCCCACGGAGCCCGCCCCACGGAGCCCGCCCCACGGCGTCCGCCGTTCAGCCGGCCGCCGGGTGGCGCCGGCGCCGACGGCGCAGCGCCGGGTCGAGCAGCGCGGGCGTGGCGTCGAACTTCTCGTGCGCGGCGAGGTCGGTCCCCGGCGCGACGACGGCGTCGACCGCGTCGAGGACGTCGTCGGAGAGCACCGTGCCGGCGGCGGCGAGCTGGGAGTGGAGGTGGTCCAGGGTGCGGGGCCCGACGAGCGCGGCGGTGACGGCGGGGTGCGCGGTGACGAAGCCGAGCGCGAGCTGGATCAGGGTGAGCCCGGCCTCGTCGGCGACCGCGGCCAGCTTCTCGACGGCGTCGAGCCGGGCGCGGTTGGCGGGCAGCGCGGTGTCGAAGCGCTCGGGAAGGATCACGGACCGGTGCGTGTCGACCTCCCGCCCCGCGCGCACCGCCCCCGACAGCCATCCCGAGGCCAGCGGGCTCCACACCAACACGCCGAGCCCGTACTGCTCGGTCACCGGCAGCACGTGGCTCTCGACCCCGCGCTGCAGGAGGGAGTAGCTGGGCTGCTCGGTGACGTAGCGGCTCAGCCGGTGCTCGCGGGCGGCCCACTGGGCCTCGACGATGCGGTAGGCCGGGAAGGTGGAGGACCCGAAGTACCGGATCTTCCCGGCGCGCTGCAGATCGGTGAGCGCGGACAGCGTCTCCTCGTCGCTCGTGTTCGGGTCCCACCGGTGGATCTGGTAGAGATCCACGTGGTCGACGCCGAGCCGGCGCAGGCTGTTGTCCAGCTCGGTGACCAGCCAGCGGCGCGAGGCACCCTGGTGGTTGGGCTCGTCACTCATCGGCATGTACGCCTTCGTGGCCAGCACGATGTCGTCGCGACGCCCGGCGATCGCCTTGCCGACCATCTCCTCCGACTCGCCGCGGCCGTACATGTCGGCGGTGTCGATGAGGTTGATCCCGCCCTCCACGGCGGCGTCGACGATGGCGGTGGCCTCGTCCTGGGTGGTACGCCCGATGCTGCCGAAGTTCATGGCGCCGAGCGCCAGCGAGCTGACCTGCACACCGGTGCGGCCCAAGGTGCGGTACTGCATGACGGTTCCTCCGTTGGGGGCATGACTTGGTGGCGGGCTCGGTGCTCTGGCATCATGAGGACACCAAGCGGAACGCCGTCCCGTTTACTCGGCCAACAATACGGAACGGTGTCCCGTTTATCAATCGGTGAAGGGAACGGCACGGTGAAGGACGGCGAAGCGGCGACGGGACAGGCGGCCTCCCGGCCCAAGCGCGCGGACGCCCGGCGCAACGAGAAGACCCTGCTCGACGCGGCCGCCGCGGTGTTCGTCAGATCGGGAGTGGAGGCCCCCGTGCGCGACATCGCGGCCGAGGCCGGGGTCGGCACGGCCACGATCTACCGTCACTTCCCGACCCGGGCGGACCTCATCATCGGCGTCTACCGGCACCAGGTGGAGGCCTGTGCCGAGGCCGGTCCCGCCCTGCTGGCGAGCAGCCCGACCCCGTACGCCGCGCTCGCCGGCTGGATCGACCTGTTCGTCGACTTCCTGGTCACCAAGCACGGCCTCGCCGCGGTCCTCCAGTCCGACAGCGCGGGCTTCGAGACCCTCCACGCGTACTTCCTCGACCGCCTCGTCCCCGTCTGCACCGACCTCCTCGCCGCCGCCACCGACTCCGGCGAGATCGCCACCGACGTACCGCCCCTGGCGCTCATGCGCGGTGTCGGCAACCTCTGCATCGGCGCGGAGACCCCCAACCCGAGTTACGACGCGCGGCAATTGGTGGGGGTGCTGGTCGCGGGGTTGCGCCGACGGGACTGACGGGGCGGGACGACCCGGCCGGCCGCGTACGACGGGCCCGGCCCGCACCCGGCCCGTCATGATCTCCGGCGTTGACCCCGTACCGGCCCCGCGCGCACAATCCGGTGGCCGGCGACGTTCGCCGGCCGACAGGGGGGGGACCATGGACCGGGACTGCCGTACGCGAGAGACTCTCACCGCGATCGCCTACAACCCGGCGGCACCGGCCGAGATCCTGATCAGGCTGCTGAGCACGGAAGCCGCCGCGGCCTGGGACATCGTCGCCTGGCGTGCCCTGCCGGACCAGGTGATCGACGCCGTCCTCGCGCACCCCGACCGCAGGGTGCGGGGCGCGTTCACGGCGAACGTCGCGGTGGCGGCGGAGCAACGCGCCAGGCTGGTGGACGACCCCGACGCACGCGTCCGCCGGGAACTGGCCTACGGACCGGACTGGTTCCGGGTCCCCGCGCCACCCCTGCCCCGGTCCGTCCAGCGTCGCCTGCTCGCCGATCCGGACCCCGTGGTCCGCGAGGGCGCGGCGTTCTGCCGTCACACGGACCCCGACCTGGTCGCCGGACTCGCCGGTCATCAGGAAGCCGGCCTTCGGCGAGCGGCCTGCGGCCAGTGGTCCCTGCTCTCCGAGGACGCCCGTCAGCGACTGCTCCGGGACGCCGACGACGGAGTCCGCAAGGCGGCGATGATGAGGGCCTGCCGCGACGACGCGCACTGGACGGACCTCCTCCTCGCCACCGAGTTGGGTTCCTTCGACCGGCACGAGGTGATCCGCCGCGGTGGGATGACGACCACGACCGCCGAACGCCTCGCGACCAGCGGTGAAGAGGCCGACCGGTGCGAACTGGCGGCGAACCTCGCCGTCCCCGTCGACATCGTCCGAACCCTGAAGGACGACGAGGTGCACAGCGTCCGGCTGGCGGTGTCGGTACGGCCGGAGCTGACGGAGAGCGAACGCCTCGCCGTCGACGTCACCATCAAGCCGTCCGACCGCCTCCAGCCCGTCGAGTGGGTCCGCCTCTGCGACGACCCGGACGCCCTGCGGCAGTGCGCCAAGTCGGCCAACAGCCTGCTACGGCGCAGCGCCGCCCTCAGCCCGCACCTCCCCGCCGACGCCGTCGCCCTCCTCGCAGAGGACGACGACTACGCCGTGCGGCTCCTGCTGTGCGAGAACCAGCCGACCGTCGACGGCGAAGTGGTGCTGCAGACGTACCTGGACTGCGAGGTCATCACCAAGGGCGCGCTGCTGCGCCACCCGAACTTCCCGACTGCGGGCAACGGTGAGCGCTTCGCCGACGACCCCCGTCCGGAGAGGCGAGTGCTGGTGGGGCTCGACCCCGAAGCGCCCGTGGACATCGTGACCCGCCTGCTCGCCGACTCCGACGGGCGTGTACGTGCCATGGCGGCCGCGCACCCCGCGCTGCCGGTCGCACTCATCCTGCGCAGCTGCGAGGACCCGGAACTCTCCTCCCACGCGCTGACCAACGCGAGCCTGCCCGCGGAAGCCATGCACCGGTACCTGGACGCGGCGGGCGTACCCCGCTGAGCCGTACCGCCGCGGCGGCCCGTCCGCAGCAGCGCCAAGTCATCCCCGGGAACGACGGCTTGACTCCCGTCACGCCTCGCTCAAAGACTTCCGGTGCCGCTCTCCTGGGCCTTGAGGAGTTCGTCGCCGTGTTCGACCGCCCAGCGCCCCAGCGCCGTCATCTGGGCGATGAACCGCTGCAGGGGCGCCAGATCCGATCCCTACCGGGACTGGTCCGCGGCTGGGGGATGAGCGGTTGCCCGGCGGCGGAGGTGGTCATTGCTACTCCCATGGGCGCGATTCTGGTCCCACGCATCAGGCTGTCCGGCACACGCGTCGACGCACCGCCCGAACGGGTGAGGCGGAACCGATACGCCCGTCCGAGGCGGTCACGCACCCGCTGCCCTGGTCGGGCGGAAGGCCGGGCATGGAATCGTTGGGGAGCCCGGTGTGTTGCACACAGGGTGGAGACGGAGGCCGGTGACGTGCGGGCCGAGCGCTCCGAACGACCGGGTCGAGAGAATTTTGGAGGGCCGCGATGGCTGCGCAGACGCAGAGGGCCGTGCTGGCGGGCGGGTGCTTCTGGGGCATGGAGGAGCTGATCCGTCGGCTTCCGGGCGTGACCGCGACCCGGGTCGGATACACCGGGGGTGACGTCCCGAACGCGACGTACCGCAATCACGGCACGCACGCGGAGGCCATCGAGATCCTCTTCGACCCCGAGGCGACCGACTACCGCGCGCTCCTGGAGTTCTTCTTCCAGATCCACGACCCGAGCACCAAGAACCGCCAGGGCAACGACATCGGCCTCAGCTACCGCTCGGCGATCTACTACGTGGACGACGAGCAGAAGCGGGTCGCCGAGGACACGATCGCGGACGTGGACGCCTCCGGACTGTGGCCCGGCAAGGTCGTCACCGAGGTGGAGCCGGTCGGCCCCTTCTGGGAGGCCGAGCCGGAGCACCAGGACTACCTGCAGCGTTACCCGGACGGGTACACCTGCCACTTCCCGCGCCCGGGGTGGCGACTGCCCGCCCGCAGCGGCAGCGAGGGCTGAGCGTCCGAGGCTCAGCGGGACGAGACTCAGCGGGACGCGGTCCGGCCGGTGACGGCGGGGCCGCGTTCCTGTGAGCGTGCCCGGTGCTCAGTGCGGCAGCGTGGCCGGGCTGCCGCCGTTCGCCTCGTACCCCGCCACCGCGAGCGCGCGGTACACCGCGAACTCCGCCGCCGGGTCGGTGGACAGCGTCCAGGGCAGGGCGCCCACGTGGCCGTCTATCACCGTCAACTGGTTCATGGCCTCGGCCCAGCGCTCGCCGCGGACCAGGAAGAACACCAGAAGGTGGCGGACGTGCGCCTGCATGGGGTCGTCCGGGCGGGCCGAGTGGACCGCGTGCAGGGCGCCGTGGACGGCCTTGGTGACGACCTCGCTCTGGTAGAAGCCGCTGACCAGATTGACCTCGGGCAGGTGCTCGAAGACCGCGAAGAGCGGCATCGCCGCCAGAAGCGAGCCCCGCGGGGCCCGTGCGGCCGCCGCCTCCGCGAAGGAGTACGCCAGCTCGCGCGAACCGTGCCACTTCTCGCACCAGTACTGCAGGGCGGCCAGGTGCGCGCCCATGTGGTTGGGAGCGCGGTCCAGGATCTTCAGCCAGAGCTGCTCGAACTCCTCGCGCGAGTAGCCCAGACCACGGGCCACCGACAGCTCGACGATGTACGGGATCGGGTCCCCGGGCGCGAGGAGGGCCGCCTCGCCGCAGGCCGCCTTCGCCTCCTCCATGATGATCCGGAAGTCGTCCGAGCCCGGCGTCGACGTCCGCCACGCCTGCTGCACCAAAAACTCGGCGTGCACCGCCGCGCCGCCCGCGTCCTTGGGCGCCTCGGCCCGCCACACCCGCAGCCACTGCCCGCCCGGCGTCTCCCCGACACCGCCGGGCCGCTGCCGCAGCTCCAGCGACGCGGCACCCGCGAAGGCCTGCACCCGCTGCCAGCGCCGCTCACCCTCCGCCTCCGTGCCGGCGAGGAGCTGCATCGCCCCCCGGTAGTCCTGGGTGCGCTGCACCAGGTCCAGGACGTCGAGCAGGTCCTGGTCGGGGCCCGGCATCCGGATGTCCAGCTCCTCCTCGCGGGCGAAGCCGTAGTTCGCGGGGTCGGCGGCGTCCGGGTGGCCGGGCTCGACCAGGCCGACCGCGCCGCGCCGGCGCCGCGAGACTTGGAGCAGCACGAAGCCGAGCATGACCAGTGCCATCAGGACCCAGAGAATCTCCATGTCTCAAGCGAACCAGACGCCGCCGACAATTGGCCAACCCGTCCCCCGCCCTGTGGAAAACGCGCGAAGCGTTCCGCACGGCTACCCTCGGTGCCCATGAGCGACAGGCACATCAGTCAGCACTTCGAGACGCTCGCGATCCACGCGGGCAACACCGCCGATCCCCTGACGGGCGCGGTCGTCCCGCCGATCTATCAGGTGTCGACCTACAAGCAGGACGGCGTCGGCGGGTTGCGGGGCGGCTACGAGTACAGCCGCAGCGCCAACCCGACCCGCACGGCGCTGGAGGAGAACCTCGCCGCCCTGGAGGGCGGCCGTCGCGGCCTCGCGTTCGCGTCCGGACTGGCGGCCGAGGACTGCCTGTTGCGTACGCTGCTGCGCCCCGGCGACCACGTGGTGATCCCGAACGACGCGTACGGCGGCACCTTCCGCCTCTTCGCCAAGGTCGCCACCCGGTGGGGCGTGGAGTGGTCGGTGGCCGACACCGGCGACGCCGCCGCCGTGCGGGCCGCCCTCACCCCGAAGACCAAGGCGGTGTGGGTGGAGACGCCCTCCAACCCGCTGCTCGGCATCACCGACATCGCGCAGGTCGCCCAGGTCGCCCGGGACGCCGGCGCCCGGCTCGTCGTCGACAACACCTTCGCCACCCCGTACCTCCAGCAGCCGCTGGCGCTGGGCGCCGACATCGTCGTGCACTCGCTGACCAAGTACATGGGCGGGCACTCGGACGTCGTGGGCGGCGCGCTGATCGTCGACGACCCGGAGCTGGGCGAGGAGCTGGCCTTCCACCAGAACGCGATGGGCGCGGTCGCCGGACCCTTCGACTCCTGGCTGGTGCTGCGCGGCACCAAGACCCTCGCCGTGCGCATGGACCGGCACAGCGAGAACGCGACCAAGGTCGCCGACATGCTCTCCCGGCACGCGCGCGTGACGAGCGTGCTCTACCCGGGGCTGCCCGAGCACCCGGGGCACGAGGTCGCCGCCAAGCAGATGAAGGCGTTCGGCGGCATGGTGTCGTTCCGCGTCGAGGGCGGCGAGCAGGCCGCCGTCGAGGTGTGCGACCGCGCGAAGGTCTTCACGCTCGGCGAGTCCCTCGGCGGCGTCGAGTCGCTGATCGAGCACCCGGGCCGGATGACGCACGCCTCCGCGGCGGGCTCCGCCCTGGAGGTGCCCGCCGACCTGGTGCGGCTGTCGGTCGGCATCGAGAACGCCGACGACCTGCTGGCCGACCTCCAGCAGGCGCTGGGCTAGGGCCTGGGAGGGCTCACCAGCCCTCCCAGCCGGTCACGGGTGGGGTCGTCTCCGAGGGCGGCTCCACCCAGGGCTGCACGGTCAGCGCCCACACCGCGAACGCCACGGCCGCGGCGCCCAGCAGCAGCCACATCAGGCGGCGGGCGGCGGTCCTGCGGCGCAGCATGCGGCCGCCTCGGCGGACGGCCTCCGCGTAGAGGTCGGGCGGCACGCGCGGGGGCGACTGCTCCATGATCTGCCGTGCGGCGGCCTCGCGCCGGGGACGGTTCACCGGCACCTCCCCGGGCGCCACGCGCGCGTGCCGGTCGCCGTGTCCGTCATGGCGTCGCCGCCTTCGCGTCCGCCGTCACCGGGCGGGCGGGTGCCGGCGGCGGGCGCAGCAGAGCGGCGGTCGCCCGGTCGCAGATCGTCCGTACCCGCTCCACGGGCAGGCCCAGCAGCGCGGCCGTCTGTTCCTCGGCGACTCCCTCGTACAGCCTCAGCACCAGGAGCAGGCGTTCCTGCGGGGCGAGCCCGCCCAGGGGGCCCGCGGGGTGCCGGCGGGTCCGGCCGAGAGCGCCGTACCGGTGCCAGGCCTCACGGGCGAAGCGCGTGGCCAGGTGCTGGCGGGCGCGGTCGTACGGGTCCTCCCCGTGCAGGCGGTCCCAGTCCGCGTACGTGTGGGCCAGGCTCAGGGCGAGCAGGCGCCGCGCGCGCGGGTTGGCGTCCGGGGCCTCGGCGGTGAGCAGTGTGGCGGCGTGCAGAAGCCGCCCGGCCGCGCCCGCGACGAACGTCTCGAACTCGCGGGCCCGGCGGGCGTTTCGGGACGCTTGCCGTTCTCGCACCGCGCCTCCCGCCCAGACGGCGACGACCCCTGAGGTCTCATATCAGGCCAGGGGCGGGCCGCCGGTCAAGGGTTCGGTGCGAACCCCGTTCCGGAAAGCTCGGGAGGGATCAAACGGCTCAGGAAGGCTCGGGAAGGCTTGAGAAGCTCCGGAAAGGACGGGAAGGGTCGTTCAGGAGCCCGAGGGGGCGTCCGTGGGCGACACGCCGGACGGGGCCATACGGGCGGACAGGGCGCCGTTGAAGCGCGCGAGGAGCGCGCAGAACGTCTCGCGCTCCTGCGGCGCCCAGTCGTGGGTCAGCTCGGCCATGAGCTGACGCCGGGAGGAGCGGACCTCCTCCAGCCGCGCCACGCCGCGCGGTGACAGCTGGAGGACCACCGCGCGTCCGTCCTCGGGGTGCGAGGTCCGCTTGACGAGTCCGGTGTCGACGAGCGGGGCCACCTGGCGGGTGACCGTCGAGGAGTCGATCCCCATGCTCGCGGCGAGCGCCTTCACGCCCATCGGGCCTTCCTTGTCGAGGCGGTTGAGCAGCAGGTAGGCGGCGCGGTCCATGGAGTTGCGCACCTGTCCGACCCCGCCGAGCCGGGTCTGTTCGGCACGTCGGGCGAAGAGCGCGACCTCGTGCTGGAGCGTCTCGAGAAGACCGGTGTCACCGGCGGTCGTCATGTCCATCGACATTTCAGGTGTTGTGGGCATGGCCGGGGGCTCACTTCGTGGAGGGCTGCTAATTGGGGGACAGGGTACGCGGCCCGGCGGCAAGGCGTACCGGCGCTGGGCAAAGCGGGTCTCGGAGGTTGGTCACAACGGCGCACGGCGCCCGTGAACTGCGATGCTGGAGGCTATGAGCTACAGCACAGCGTCCCGCGTCGCTCCCGTCACCCTCGACGACGTGCGCGGAGCCCAGAAGATGCTCTCGGGCGTGGCGCGGGTGACGGCGATGGAGGGCAGCAGGCACCTGTCCCAGCTGGTCGGCTCCCCGGTGCACTTCAAGTGCGAGAACCTCCAGCGGACGGGCTCGTTCAAGCTGCGCGGCGCCTACGTGCGGATCGCCGGGCTGCTGCCCGAGCAGCGGGCCGCGGGCGTGGTCGCGGCGAGCGCGGGCAACCACGCGCAGGGCGTCGCGCTGGCCTCGTCGCTGCTCGGTGTGCGCTCGACGGTGTTCATGCCGCAGGGGGCGCCGCTGCCGAAGATCAGCGCGACCCGGGACTACGGCGCCGAGGTGCGGCTGCACGGCCAGGTGGTGGACGAGACGCTGGCCGCCGCGCAGGAGTACGCGGAGCGGACCGGCGCGGTCTTCATCCACCCCTTCGACCACCCCGACGTCATCGCGGGCCAGGGCACGGTCGGGCTGGAGATCCTGGAGCAGTGCCCCGAGGTACGGACCGTCGTGGTCGGCATCGGCGGGGGCGGGCTGGCGGCCGGCATCGCGGTCGCGGTGAAGGCGCTGCGGCCGGACGTGCGGATCGTCGGCGTGCAGGCCCAGGGTGCGGCCGCCTACCCGCCCTCGCTGGCCGCCGGGCGCCCGGTCGCCGTCGAGAACCCGGCGACGATGGCCGACGGGATCAAGGTGGGGCGGCCCGGCGACGTGCCGTTCGGGATCGTCGGCGAGCTGGTGGACGAGGTCCGCACGGTCTCCGAGGACGAGCTGTCCACCGCTCTGCTGCTGTGTCTGGAGCGGGCCAAGCTGGTCGTGGAACCGGCCGGCGCGAGTCCGGTGGCGGCGCTGCTGAGCGCGCCGGGCTCCTTCGAGGGGCCGGTGGTGGCGGTCCTGTCCGGCGGCAACGTGGACCCGGTGCTGATGCAGGGCGTGCTGCGGCACGGCATGGCCGCGCAGGGCCGCTACCTGGCGGTCCGGCTGCGGCTGACGGACCGGCCCGGGGCGCTGGCCACGCTTCTCGGGGTGTTGTCAGTAGTCGACGCTAACGTCCTCGATGTGAGCCACGTCCGAACCCATCCGCGGCTCGGGCTCACGGAGGCGGAGGTCGAGCTGCACCTGGAGACGAAGGGCCCGGAGCACTGCGCCGAGGTCGGCCGGGCGCTGCGGGAAGCGGGATACACCGTCATCGCCTGAGGCCGGGCGGGGCACCGGCAGTCACTTCGTCACTCGTTCGAGCAATTGCATTGTGAGACGCGATACATCGCGTTATGGTGTGTCGTAAATCGCTCGCTGAGCGCGGCGAAACGTACAAACCTAGGCTTTCCGAAGAATCCCCGACGACGTGGAGACTCATATGCCAGGCGCCATCTATGCCGAAGGCCTGGTGAAGACCTTCGGTGACGTAAGGGCTCTCGACGGCGTCGACCTCGACGTTCCCGAGGGCACGGTCCTGGGCCTGCTCGGACCGAACGGCGCGGGCAAGACCACCGCCGTCCGCTGCCTCACGACGCTACTGCGCCCCGACAGCGGCAAGGCGGTCGTCGCGGGCATCGACGTCCTCAGGCAGCCCAACGAGGTACGCCGCTCCATCGGCCTCTCCGGCCAGTTCGCCGCGGTCGACGAATACCTGACCGGCCGGGAGAACCTGCAGATGGTCGGCCAGCTCTACCAGATGAAGGGCAAGGTGGCGAAGGCGCGGGCCGCCGAGCTGCTCGACCAGTTCCACCTCTCGGACGCCGCCGACCGCCCCACCAAGACCTACTCGGGAGGCATGCGCCGCCGGCTCGACCTGGCGGCCGCCCTGGTCGTCTCCCCGCCCGTCATGTTCATGGACGAACCCACGACCGGCCTCGACCCCCGCAACCGGCAGGAGCTGTGGGAGGTCATCAAGCAGCTGGTCGCCGGCGGTACGACCCTGCTGCTGACCACGCAGTACCTGGAGGAGGCCGACCACCTCGCGCACGACATCGCGGTCGTCGACCACGGGCGTGTCATCGCCCGTGGCACCTCCGACCAGCTCAAGGCCCGCACCGGGGGAGAGCGCGTCGAGGTCGTCGTCCACGAACGCGACCACATGGCGACGGCCGCCGAGGTGCTCGCCGGATTCGGCAAGGGCTCGACCACCGTCGAGGAGCACACCCGCAAGCTCACCGTCCCCGTCACCGGCGGCGCGAAGCTGCTCGCCGAGGTCATCCGCGAACTCGACGTCCGCGGTATCGAGATCGACGACATCGGCCTGCGCCGCCCGACCCTGGACGACGTCTTCCTCTCCCTCACCGGCCACGTGGCCGAGGTGAAGGACGAGGAGAACAACCTGGCGGACGACGCAGGCCACGAGCAGGAGAAGGAGGCCGCCAAGTGAGCGCCGCCACCGACACGGCGCCGGTCACGGCGCCCGGCAACCCCGTGAGCCAGTCCGTCCGGGACTCACTGGTCATCGCCCGCAGAAACCTGATCCGGATGACCCGGATCCCGGAGATGGTCCTGTTCGGGGTCATCCAGCCGGTGATGTTCGTGGTCCTCTTCACGTACGTCTTCGGTGGCTCGCTGAAGATCGGCAACACCACCGACGCGGACGTCTACAAGGACTTCCTGATGGCGGGCATCTTCGCCCAGACCGTCACCTTCGCCACCGCCGGATCGGCGGCGGGCATCGCCGACGACATGCAGAAGGGGCTCGTCGACCGCTTCCGCTCCCTGCCGATGGCCCGGGGCGCGGTCCTCACCGGCCGCACCGTGGCCGACCTCGTGCAGACGGCCATCACCCTGCTCGTCCTCGCGATAGTCGCGCTGATCGTGGGCTGGCGCACCGGCTCCGCCGACCCGACCAGCGCCGGCGAGATCCTGGCCGGATTCGCGCTGCTGCTCCTCCTGGGATACGCCTTCACCTGGATCGGGGCGCTGATCGGTCTGTCCGTGCGCACCCCGGAGGCGGCGACCTCGGGCGGGATCATCTGGCTGTTCCCGGTGACGTTCGTCTCGAACGCCTTCGTCGACTCCAGCCAGATGACGCCCTGGCTCCGGCACATCGCCGAGTGGAACCCGTTCAGCGCCACCGTGCAGGCATGCCGCGAGCTGTTCGGCAACCCCGGCGTCGTGCAGTCCGACGCCTGGCCCATGCAGCACCCCGTCTGGGCCTCGCTGATCTGGTCCGTCCTGATCATCGCGGTCTTCCGGACGCTGGCGGTCCGCAAGTACCGCTCCGCGTCCATCTGACGGAGGACTTGGGGCGCGAGGGCGCGAGGGTGCGCGGCCACGCGGACGGGCTGCCTACGGGCTCCCGCCCGGTGGGTTGTTCCCGGCCGTCGGGGTGGGTGGCGCCGTCGTGGTGGTGGAGGCCTGGGACTGTTCCGGCCGGGTCGGTTCGGTGGGCTCGGTGCCCTGCGCCTGCGCCTGCGGCGGTACATGCGCGCCGGTGGGCTGGGGAGAGCGCCGTTGCTTCCACGCGAGCCACAGTCCCAGGACGGCGGCAAGGGCGGTCGCGAGGAAGGCCAGTTCCTCGACCATCTTCTTGAGCCAGCCGTAGGTGTCGGCGGCCCAGGAGAAGGCGCCGTCCTCCTTGGGGGCCTCCTTGGCCTTTGCGTCGGCGGTGATCGGCGGCTTCTCGTAGAGGACGGTGGTCGTGTTCCCGTAGTAGGAAGTCACGGTGAGGGCGAAGTACACCGTGCCGGGTTTCTTGGGCGTCACTTCCCAGACCCAGGCCGGTGCGTCCGTGAACCGACGGTCCTCCGTCACGAGTCGGCGCTTGGAGGAGATGGGCGTGCAGGTGGCGACACCGGAGCAGTGGAGGCTGACGGTGACCTGGCCGCCCACGGTCACCTTCTCGCTCTCGGTGTCCTTCTCCGTGCTCTTCTCCCTGCCCTTCTTCGCCACCCAGGTGCCCGAGACAGCAGCTCGGAAGTAGGACGGCCTGCCGACCGTCAGATCGAGCGAGGAGGGCTTGCTGTAATCGAGACGGCCGGTGAAGAGCCGCGTGCGAGCACGGCTCACCTCCGCGTCGAAGAGGTCGTCGCTGCTGCAAGCCGCTTCCCTGCCGCACGCTGAGTCTTCTGCCTCCTTCGGGTCCAAGTCGACCCATAACGTCAACGTGACGGAGACAAGTAATCCAAGGAGAGCTGCAAGGGTCGCTTTGTGGACACCGGTGAGCGATGCCGCCCAGGCCCGGATTCGTCGCGGTGCCGCCCTGCGTGCTGACCCCGATGGAGCGGCTCGGTGCTTCTCGTCCTCGCCAGGTCGAAACACGCAGCCCCCTCGCGGTGTCGGTGCCCGCCACCCACGCAGAAGACGGTGGGTGCCGAGCGAGGCAGCAACTCTACTGGTCTGACGGGTGATGCGGAATTTGATGGCGCATGGGCGATTTGGCCACGCCTCCCGCCTCCCGCCTCCCGGCTCCCGCCTCCCGCCGACGAGCCCCCGGCGTCACGGGGACACCGGGGGCTCGTCGGCGGTGGGCGGTGGGCGGCGCGTCAGCCGCTGTACGGCTCGGCCTTGAGGATCCTCACCGAGGCCGGCTTGCCGTTGGGCAGCTCGTACTGGGCGTCGTCGCCGACCTTGTGGCCGAGGACGCCCGAGCCGAGCGGGGACTGCGGCGAGTACGTCTCGATGTCCGAGCTCGCGTACTCGCGCGAGGCGAGCAGGAAGGTCAGCGTGTCGTCCTCGTCGCCGTCGAAGGCGATCGTGACGACCATGCCGGGCGCCACGACGCCGTCGGCGGCCGGGGCCTCGCCCACCTTGGCGCTCTCGAGCAGCTGGGTCAGCTGGCGCACGCGGAGCTCCTGCTTGCCCTGCTCCTCCTTCGCCGCGTGGTACCCGCCGTTCTCACGCAGGTCCCCCTCCTCACGAGCCGCGGCGATCTTGGCAGAGATCTCGGTGCGCGCAGGACCAGTAAGGTATTCAAGCTCCTCCTTGAGCTTGTTGTACGCCTCCTGGGTCAGCCAGGTGACGTTCTCGCTGGTCTGGGTCACGGGTGCTCCTCGTTGGTACTGGGAATACAAATCAACGCCCTACCCAGAAGGATGTTCCTTCACGGAAGGGCGAAACCACGAGCCTAACAATTCAGTGGCCAAAGGGGGAGGACATAAGCCACCAGATTCCTGTCACCGCAGGTCAGGCGGCAGGTATTGGCGTCAGTGGGGCTCGCCGCATCACTCCGGATGGCAGCCGAGCAGCTCGGCCGTCGTCCCGGCGGCCTTGGTCCGCAGCGTGACGACCTTGTCGATGCGGGTGTCGTCCCCGTCGAAGCGGAAGTCGGCCCGGCCCACCTCGTCGCCGTCCTCCGCCTGGGAGCGCACGGTGCAGTAGCCGGTGACGCCGGCGTCCTTGCGGACCTCCAGGTGCACCTGCACCGAGTCCTCGGCGAGCTCGAAGCCGATCAGCTCGCCGCTGATCTTGTTCTGACCGACGTAGTGGTAGCCGAACCAGCCGATCAGTGCGAGCAGGAGCGCGCCGAGCACGGCACCGACGATCTTGAGCGTGCGGTCGGCCTGCTCGTCCGAGGAGCGGCCGTAGCGGCCCTGAGGAGTCCGCGTGCTCGCCGTACTCATGATCGTCCTCTCCGCGGGAGCGGGTCCGGGTTCTCGGGCCCCGGAATTATTCCGCTCCCGATTCGGTCACTATAGAAGCCTGCGATTGCGCCGCTGCACGCCGGGGCGCCGACTGACCGAGGATTGAGTCTTGACTGACCAGCTGCGACTGATGGCCGTTCACGCCCACCCCGACGACGAGTCGAGCAAGGGCGCGGCCACCATGGCGAAGTACGTGTCCGAGGGGGTGGACGTGCTGGTGGTGACCTGCACGGGCGGGGAGCGCGGCTCCATCCTCAACCCGAAGCTCCAGGGGGACGCGTACATCGAGGAGAACATCCACGAGGTGCGCAGGAAGGAGATGGACGAGGCCCGGGAGATCCTGGGCGTGGGGCAGGAGTGGCTCGGCTTCGTCGACTCCGGCCTGCCCGAGGGCGACCCGCTGCCGCCGCTGCCGGAGGGCTGCTTCGCCCTGGAGGACGTCGACAAGGCGGCCGGCGAGCTGGTGCGGAAGATCCGCTCCTTCCGCCCCCAGGTGATCACCACCTACGACGAGAACGGCGGCTACCCGCACCCCGACCACATCATGACCCACAAGATCACGATGGTGGCGTTCGAGGGCGCGGCGGACACCGAGAAGTACCCGGAGGGCGAGTACGGAACGGCTTACCAGCCGCTGAAGGTCTACTACAACCAGGGCTTCAACCGGCCCCGCACCGAGGCGCTGCACCACGCGCTGCTGGACCGCGGCCTGGAGTCGCCCTACGAGGACTGGCTCAAGCGCTGGGCGGAGTTCGAGCGCAAGGAGCGCACCCTCACCACGCACGTGCCCTGCGCGGACTTCTTCGAGATCCGCGACAAGGCGCTGATCGCGCACGCCACGCAGATCGACCCCGAGGGGGGCTGGTTCCGGGTGCCGATGGAGATCCAGAAGGAGGTCTGGCCGACCGAGGAGTACGAGCTGGCCAAGTCCCTCGTGGAAACCTCCCTCCCCGAGGACGACCTCTTCGCGGGCATCCGGGACAATGCCTGACATGAGTGCAAGCGCAAGCCTGGCAATGACGCACCTCGTCACCCTCGCCGAGCTGGACGAGGACAAGGTCACCCCCGGTGTCCTCGGGTTCATCGTGTTCGCGGTGATGGCCCTGGCGGTGTGGGGACTGATGAAGTCCATGAACCGGCACATGGGCAAGGTGGACTTCAAGGAGCCGGCGGAGCGGGACGCCGCCGGCGGCGGCGGTGAGGCGAAGCCTCAGCGGAGCTGACCCCGGGTCGGCCGCCGCACGGGCGGGCGGGCCCGGCTCAGGCCTTGACCGCCACGCCCATCACCTCCCGCGCCTGGCGGCCCGGGACCATGCCCAGGCGCCAGGCCTGCCAGCCCGCCTCCAGCTGTACGCCGCGCTCCAGCAGGAGCTGGTAGGCGTCCACGTAGTCGTCCAGCTTGGTGTCGCGGGCGGGATGGCGGGCGCGGGAGAGCTGGGCCAGCTCCTCCTGCGCCACCGCCGTGCCGATCTCCACCCCGCCCGGGGCGGCGTACGGCAGCAGCGTGCAGCGCAGGAAGCGGGCCCAGTCCTCGCCCCGCCGGTCGCCGTACCCGGCGAACAGGGCGGCGGCCTCGTCGCACAGGGCCAGCGCCTGCGGCGTACGGGCGTTGCCCGCGTCCACGACCGCCAGCTCCAGGCACGTCCACGCCTCGCCGTGCCCGACGCCGATGCGCTGGAAGTCGGCGCGCGCGTCGACCAGGAGCTGCCGGGCGAAGCCCGAGTTGCGCAGGGATCCCGTCTGGGCGGCCCGCTGGTCGCGGGTGACCCGCGCCGAGTGGTGCCGGGCGCAGGCCAGGCCGTACACGTCCCGCATCCGGGAGAACATCGTGCGGGAGCGTTCCAGTGCGCGCACCGACTGGTCGAGCGCGCCCGTCTCCTCCAGTGCCTGGCCCAGGTAGTAGATGCTCCACGCCTTGCCGCGCGCGTCCGCGTTCTCCCGGTGCCGGGTCTCCGCCCGTCGCAGCCCCTCCACCGCCGCGGACACGTCCCCGTCCACCAGCCGGGCCCGCGCCAGTTGGGTCAGCGCCCAGGCCTCGCCGCGGGCGTCCTGGGTGCGGCCGTACAGCTCCAGGGCCGCCCGCAGGTCCGACTCCGCCCCGGGGACGTCGCCCATGCGCAGGTGGAGCTGGCCGAGCTGGAAGTGGGCCCACGCCTGGCCGTGCACCGACTCGCCCGCGCGGTGCAGCACCAGCGACTCGGTGAGCAGCTCCAGGGCCTCGGCCAGCCTGGCCCGGTCGCGCTGCACCGCTGCCAGCGCGTGCATCGTCCAGGCCCGGTCGGTGGCCAGCTCCGGCACGGCCTGGAGGTCCAGCGCCTCCTGGAGCTTGGCCGCCGCGTCGGTCAGGTTGCCCTGGTGGTGCAGCGTGATCCCCAGCGAGCACAGGGCCCGCGCCGCACCGGCGTCGTGGTGGGCGTCCCGGTAGAGGTCGACCACGGAGGCCAGCGTCGTACGCGCCTTGTCCAGCTCGCCGAGCTGCCGGGCCGCGATGCCGGTGCGCCACTGCACCGAGCGCACCAGCAGCCCCTGGTCCACGGACTGCGCCAGCTCGCTGATCTCACCGAGCCGGTACAGGTCGCCCCGCAGCAGGCAGTAGTCGCACAGCGCGCCCAGCAGGTTCAGCACCGCGCCCTGGTCGACGCCCTCCGCGTGCCGCAGGGCCGCCGTGATGAAGCTCGACTCGTCGTCCAGCCAGCGCAGCGCCTCGTCCAGGGACGTGAAGCCGTACTGCCCGAACTGGTTGGAGCGGGTCGACATGTTGCCGTCGACCAGGCGCAGCACGGAGTCGGCCAGCTCGGCGTAGTTGGCGATGAGCCGTTCCTGCGCGGCCGTCCGGTCGGCGGGCTCCTCCTCGTCGGCGAGCCGGGCGCGGGCGAAGACACGCACCACGTCGTGCAGACGGTAACGGCTGCCCCGGACGTGGTCGATCAGCCCCGCCCGCGACAGCGCCGTCAACTGTCGGGTCGCCTCCGCCTCGTTTGTGGCCAGCAGCGCGGCCGCGGCCGCGGCGCCCAGCGAGGTGCGCCCCGCCAGCGCCAGCCGGCGCAGCAGCCGGCGGGCCGGTTCCGACTGGTCGGTGTAGCGCAGCCACAGCGCCCGCTCGACCGGCTCCACCGGCCCGTAGGCGCCCAGGTCGGTCGCCAGCGCGCGCGGTGAGCGCGGGCCCAGCGACGATCCGGCGATGCGCAGCGCCAGCGGCAGCCCGCCGCACAACTGCCGGATCAGCTCGCTCGACTCGGCGTCGTAGGGCCCCGAGGCGTCCTCGGCCGCGGCGCCCAGCAGCTCCTCGGCGCCCGCCGCGTCCAGCGCCTCCACGGGCAGGTCGTACACCCGCGCGGGCAGGTCGGGCGGGAGCCGCAGTGCCTCCCGCGCGGTGACCAGCACCAGGCTGTCCGAGCGCTCCGGCACCAGCGTGCGCACCTGCTCGGGGTCCGAGGCGTCGTCCAGGACGACGGTGACCGGGACGCCCGTCAGATGCTTGTGGTACAGCTCGCTGAGCCGCTTGACCTGATGGTCCGCGGAGGAGCGCTCCCGGAACAGCAACTGCTCGCGCGGCGCCCCGAGCCGGTTCAGCAGGTGCAGCAGGGCGTCCCGGGTGCTCAGCGGCGACTCCCCGCCGTCCGCGGAGCCGGCCGATCCAGATCCGCCGGATCCGGCGCCGCCCGACCCGGACCCGGCCCCGCGCAGATCGACCAGGCAGGCCCCGCGGAAGTAGTCCCGCAGCTCGTGGACGGCCCGGACCGCCAGCGCCGTACGGCCGCTGCCGGGCGCCCCGTGCAGCACCACCACCGTCGGCTTGGTCTCCGTGCTCGCGCGGGCCGCCTGCACCCACTGCCGCAGCCGCGCCATCTCCTGCCGCCGGCCCGCGAACACGCCCTCGGGCTCGGGCAGTTGCCCGAACGACTGCTCCAGCGCGCTGCGTCCCCGGGCGGCCGCGCTCTTGTCGGCGCCCCGCAGCTTCGGCCCGGTCTTGGCCGGTCCGGTGGACGCGGCGAGCATCCGCTGCTGGTCCAGGAACGGCCGGATGCCGCGCACCTCCAGCGCGGTGAGCCACTGCAGCCGCAGCTGCTCGGGCCCGCCGGGCTGGCTGACCGCCCCGGCCCGGTGGTGGGCGGCCGGCACATGGGCCCCGACCACCTTCACCACGGTCGCCGCCGCGCCGACGACCCCGACCGTCACGCCCGCGCCCACCGCGGTGCCGGTGCCGGTGCCCAGCGCCACGTCGGCCACCACCGCGGCGACGGCCGCCACGGCGGCCACCAGCAGGGGCGTGCCGGCGCCCTCACGGGCGTAGCGCTGGCGGAAGGTGAGCTGTCCCGCCGCCGCCTCGTCGAGGGCGTGGGTGTAGGCCGAGTACTCCTCGCCGGCCGTGCCCGCCATCGCGTCCAGCGCAGCGCGGGCCCGGGAGAGCAGTACGTTCCCGTCCGTGCGTCCGCCCGAGCGCCGTACCTCCTCCTCCACGGCTCGCCTGAGCAGCCCTTCGGCCTCCACCCGATGACTGTCCCGCATGTCGCGCCCCCTCCGGCGGCATCGGTGTCCTGCCGGGTCGCCCCGGGCGCCCCGGTGGCCCCAGGCGTCCCAGCGGCCCTCCGGCCCATCCCCGGGTCCTTCCCCGGTTGTGCGTCGGTCAAGTGTGCTGCGACGAGGAGACCCTGGGGAGGGGTGGTCCGCGCCGGCCGGGAAAATCGACGAATTCCGCTCTTGACCCGGGTGACCGCGGCCACTTATTTTCGAGTGAAGCAGACCCATGACTACCGACAGGAGGCGACCGGCAGATGTACACCAACTCCGACCTGAGTCGCCTCGCCCGCCGCACCGTGTGGGTTTCGGGTCGGGTCGCGCACGGCTGCTGACACGCCGTTCCGCTTTCTCTTTCACTTTCACCACTTCACGGCATGCCGTTGTCGCGTGCCGATGTGCGCTCGCTGGTCTCCCGCGGCGCGTTTGGACACAGAAAGCTGCCTGAAATTGGCGAACACGATGAATCCATCTGCCTCGAATCCACCTGTCCCGAATCCACCTGTCCCGAATCGACCCGCCCCGATTCGAATTGAAGGTCTGTCATGGTGACGGCACGGATCACGGTCAACGGAAAAGAAGCACCGATCGCGCCGGCCGCCCCGCACACCACGGTGCTGGACTTCCTGCGCGAGCGTGGCCTCACCGGCACCAAGGAGGGCTGCGCGGAGGGCGAGTGCGGCGCCTGCTCGGTCCTGGTGGCCCGCCCCGGGGTGAACAAGCCCACCGACTGGGTGCCGGTCAACGCCTGCCTGGTCCCCGTCGCGGCGCTCGACGGCCAGGAGGTCGTCACCTCCGAGGGCCTGGCCACCGTGGAGGCGCCCGGCACGCCGCCCGTCCTGCACCCGGTGCAGGAGGAGATGGCGGTCCGCGGCGGCTCCCAGTGCGGATACTGCACGCCGGGATTCGTCTGCAGCATGGCGGCCGAGTACTACCGCCCCGACCGCTGCGCGCACGCGGACCGGGGTCCGGACGCGACCGCCGGTGCGGCCGGTGCCGGTGCCGACGGCGGCGACAGCGGCGACGGCGGCGACGCCGAGCACGGTCCGAACGGCTTCGACCTGCACGCGCTCAGCGGCAACCTGTGCCGCTGCACCGGCTACCGGCCGATCCGCGACGCCGCCTTCGCCGTCGGTACGCCCACCGACGAGGACCCGCTGGCCCGGCGCCGCGAGCAGGACCCGCCCGCGCCGGTCGCCACCGAATACCGTCAGGACGACAGCGCCTTCCTGCGCCGCGGCACCCTGGCCGAGACCCTGCGGCTGCTGCGCGAGCGGCCCGACGCGGTGGTGGTCGCGGGCAGCACCGACTGGGGCGTCGAGGTCAACATCCGCTCCCGGCGGGCGGATTGCGTGATCGCCGTCGACCGGCTGTCCGAACTGCGCGGCCTGCGGGTCGAGTCCGACCACGTCGAGATCGGGGCCGCGCTGACGCTCACCGAGATCGAACGCCGCCTGGACGGCAGCGTCCCGCTGCTGGCGCAGCTGTTCCCGCAGTTCGCGTCCCGGCTCATCCGCAACGGCGCGACCCTCGGCGGCAACCTGGGCACCGGCTCGCCCATCGGCGACAGCCCGCCGGTGCTGCTCGCGCTGGAGGCGTCGCTGGTGCTCGCCGACGCCGACGGGGAGCGCGAGGTCCCGCTGGCCGACTACTTCACCGGCTACCGGCAGAGCGTGCGCCGTCCCGGCGAGCTGATCCGCGCCGTGCGCCTGCCGCTGCCGCTGTCTCCGGTCACGGCCTTCCACAAGATCGCCAAGCGGCGCTTCGACGACATCTCCAGCGTCGCGGTCGCCTTCGCGCTCGACGTCGAGGACGGCACCGTCCGCAAGGCCCGCATCGGGCTCGGCGGCGTGGCCGCCACCCCGGTCCGCGCGCTCGCCACCGAGGCCGCCCTGGAGGGCCGGCCCTGGACCACCGGGACCGCCGAGGCCGCGGCCGAGGTGCTGCGGGGCGAGGGCACGCCGATGAGCGACCACCGGGCCAGCGCCGGCTACCGGGCCGCGATGCTCGGCCAGAGCCTGCTGAAGCTGTACGCACAGACCACCGAGGCGGTGCCGTCATGAGCCACCTGTCCGAGCGTCCCGAGAAGCCGGTCGTCGGCGTCTCCATGCCGCACGAGAGTGCCGTCCAGCACGTCACCGGTGCCGCGCTGTACACCGACGACCTGGTCCAGCGCACCAAGGACGTGCTGCACGCCTACCCGGTCCAGGTCATGAAGGCCCGCGGCCGCGTCACCGCACTGCGTACCGGGGCCGCCCTCGCGGTGCCGGGCGTGGTGCGGGTGCTGACCGGCGCCGACGTGCCCGGTGTCAACGACGCCGGCATGAAGCACGACGAGCCGCTCTTCCCCGACGAGGTCATGTTCCACGGCCACGCGGTCGCCTGGGTGCTCGGCGAGACGCTGGAGGCCGCCAGGATCGGCGCGGCGGCCGTGGAGGTGGACCTCGAGGAACTGCCCTCGGTCATCACGCTCCAGGACGCCATCGCGGCGGACAGCTACCACGGCGCCCGGCCCGTCATGACGCACGGCGACACCGACGCGGGCTTCGCCGACTCCGCGCACGTGTTCACCGGCGAGTTCCAGTTCTCCGGCCAGGAGCACTTCTACCTGGAGACGCACGCGGCCCTGGCCCAGGTCGACGAGAACGGGCAGGTGTTCATCCAGAGCAGCACCCAGCACCCGTCCGAGACCCAGGAGATCGTCTCGCACGTGCTCGGGGTGCCCGCCCACGAGGTGACCGTGCAGTGCCTGCGGATGGGCGGCGGCTTCGGCGGCAAGGAGATGCAGCCGCACGGCTTCGCGGCCGTCGCCGCGCTCGGGGCCAAGCTGACCGGCCGCCCGGTGCGGTTCCGGCTCAACCGCACCCAGGACCTCACCATGTCCGGCAAGCGGCACGGATTCCACGCCACCTGGAAGATCGGCTTCGACGCCGAGGGCCGCATCCAGGCCCTCGACGCCACGCTCACCGCGGACGGCGGCTGGAGCCTGGACCTGTCCGAGCCGGTGCTCGCCCGGGCGCTGTGCCACATCGACAACACCTACTGGATCCCCAACGCCCGCGTCGCGGGCCGGATCGCCAGGACCAACACGGTCTCCAACACCGCCTTCCGCGGCTTCGGCGGACCGCAGGGCATGCTGGTGATCGAGGACATCCTGGGCCGCTGCGCGCCGCAGCTCGGCGTGGACGCCAAGGAGCTGCGGGAACGCAACTTCTACCGGCCGGGCCAGGGCCAGACGACGCCGTACGGTCAGCCCGTCACCCAGCCCGAGCGGATCGCCGCCGTCTGGCAGCAGGTCCAGGACAACGGCCACATCGCCGACCGCGAGCGCGAGATCGCCGCCTTCAACGCCGCGCACCCGCACACCAAGCGGGCCCTCGCGGTCACCGGCGTGAAGTTCGGCATCTCGTTCAACCTCACCGCCTTCAACCAGGGCGGCGCGCTGGTGCTGATCTACAAGGACGGCTCCGTCCTGATCAACCACGGCGGCACCGAGATGGGCCAGGGCCTGCACACCAAGATGCTCCAGGTGGCCGCGACCACGCTGGGCATCCCGCTGCACAAGGTGCGCCTCGCCCCGACCCGGACCGACAAGGTGCCCAACACCTCCGCCACCGCGGCCAGTTCCGGAGCCGACCTGAACGGCGGGGCGGTGAAGAACGCCTGCGAGCAACTGCGCGAGCGGCTGCTGCGGGTGGCCGCGAGCCAACTGGGCTCCAACGCCGCCGACGTGCGCATCGTCGAGGGCGTCGCACGCAGCCTGGGCAGCGATCAGGAGCTGGCCTGGGACGACCTGGTGCGCACCGCGTACTTCCAGCGGGTCCAGCTCTCGGCGGCCGGCTACTACCGGACCGAGGGGCTGCACTGGGACGCCAAGGCCTTCCAGGGGTCGCCGTTCAAGTACTTCGCCATCGGCGCCGCCGCGACCGAGGTGGAGGTGGACGGCTTCACCGGCGCCTACCGCATCCGCCGGGTGGACATCGTGCACGACGTCGGCGACAGCCTGTCCCCGCTGATCGACATCGGCCAGGTCGAGGGCGGGTTCGTGCAGGGCGCGGGCTGGCTGACCCTGGAGGACCTGCGCTGGGACACCGGCGACGGCCCGAACCGCGGGCGTCTGCTGACCCAGGCCGCCAGCACCTACAAGCTGCCGAGCTTCTCGGAGATGCCCGAGGAGTTCAACGTCACCCTCCTGGAGAACGCGACGGAGGAGGGGGCGGTGTTCGGGTCCAAGGCCGTGGGCGAGCCCCCGCTGATGCTGGCGTTCTCGGTGCGCGAGGCGCTGCGTCAGGCGGCCGCCGCGTTCGGGCCGAGGGGGACGGCCGTCGAGCTGGCCTCGCCCGCCACGCCGGAGGCGGTGTACTGGGCGGTCGAGTCGGCCCGGCAGGGCGGCACCGCCGGGGACGGCCGCACCCACGGCGCGGCGGCCTCCGACGACGGCGCGGTCCGCACCGGCGTGGAAGTGCTGAGCGGTGCCTGACATGACCTGGGTCGCCGCGGTCGCGCGGTTGCGGGCCCGCCGGGAGCCCGGCGTGCTGGTGACCGTCGCGACCGTGCGCGGCCACGCCCCGCGCGACGCCGGCGCGAAACTCGTCGTGGGGCGCAGCGGCACATGGGGCTCGATCGGCGGCGGCAACGTCGAGGCCGTCGCCGTCGACCGGGCCCGGGAGATGATCGCCGCGGCCGCACCGGAACCGGAGATGCTGGACTTCGCCCTCAACGACAAGGTGACCAACCGGCACGGCGTGCAGTGCTGCGGCGGCACCGTCGCCGTACTGCTCGAACCGCTGCCGGTGGTCCGGGCGGTGGCGGTCTTCGGCGTCGGGCACGTCGGTCTGGAACTGGCGCGCGTCCTGGCCCGTCAGGACCTCGACCTCCACCTGGTCGACAGCCGCGCCGAGCTCCTGGCCGAGGAGCGGCTCGGTGTGCTGTCGGACGCCGTGGCGCAGGTGCACACGCACCACACGCCGCTGCTGCCGGAGGAGGTGCTGGCCGAGCTGCCGCCCGGCACCCACGTCCTGATCATGACCCACGACCACGCCGAGGACGCCGCCCTGTGCGACGCCGCCCTGCGCACGGACCATCTGGGGTCCATCGGACTGATCGGCTCGGCGGCCAAGTGGGCGCGCTTCCGCAAGCGCCTCGCCGACGAGGGCGGCCACGACGACGCCGTCATCGACCGGATCAAGACCCCGATCGGGCTGGCCGACATCACCGGCAAGGAGCCCGCGACCATCGCCGTGAGCGTCGCGGCGGACCTGCTGCGCACCTTCGAGGCGGACGGGGCCTGACCCCTCCAGGGCCCTTGTGGGCCCTTGTGGGCCCTTGTGGGAATCTACGAAGCGCCGGTCGCAGCCTGCCCGTAGTTCATGTATTCGGCCCCTGGCCGGTTCTCGTCGGCGAGCGGTGTACTGCTCCTACGCATCCTCCCCGCGAAGCGCACCGGCCCGCACGCCGTACTCCCGCACGCTGCCCGCCCAAGAAGGAGCACGCATGACGACCGACACCCTCGAGACCGGCATCCGCGAGTTCGAGCGCGCCTGGATGGACAAGGCCATCGAGCTGGCCACCACCAGCGTCCGCAACGGCGGCGGCCCCTTCGGCGCCCTGATCGCCAAGGGCGGTGAGATCGTCGCCCTCGGCAACAACCAGGTGACCGCCGGCCTCGACCCCACCGCGCACGCCGAGGTCAGCGCCATCCGCGCCGCCTGCAAGACGCTCGACACGTTCAGCCTGGAAGGCTGCACGCTCGTCACGTCCTGCGAGCCCTGCCCGATGTGCCTCTCCTCGGCCCTGTGGGCCCGCGTCGACCGCCTCGTCTTCTCCGCCGACCGCCACGACGCCGCCGTGGCCGGCTTCGACGACCGCAAGTTCTACGACCTGTTCGAGAAGCGGCCGCAGGCGAACTGGCCCATGACCGTGGAACACCTCGACCTGCCCCACCGCACCCAGCCGTTCGACGCCTGGATCGCCAAGACGGACCGCGTCGACTACTGAGCACAAGCCGCTCCGAGGCCCCGGCCGCCCCGTCCGCACGCCCCTCCACCCGTGGCGTATGGGCGGGGCGGCGGCGCGTACGCCAGGATGGAGACATGCCCAACCGACTTGCGCAGGCGACGTCCCCCTACCTCCTCCAGCACGCGGAGAACCCGGTCGACTGGTGGCCGTGGGAGGCCGACGCGTTCGAAGAAGCCCGGCGGCGCGGCGTCCCCGTCCTGTTGAGCGTCGGCTACAGCGCGTGCCACTGGTGCCACGTCATGGCGCACGAGTCGTTCGAGGACGGGCCCACCGCCGAGTACCTCAACTCGCACTTCGTGAGCGTCAAGGTCGACCGCGAGGAGCGCCCCGACGTCGACGCCGTCTACATGGAGGCCGTGCAGTCGGCCACCGGTCAGGGCGGCTGGCCCATGACCGTGTTCCTCACGCCCGACGCGGAGCCCTTCTACTTCGGCACGTACTTCCCGCCCGAGCCCCGGCACGGCATGCCCTCCTTCCGCCAGGTGCTCCAGGGCGTCCAGCAGGCCTGGGCGGAACGGCGCGGCGAGGTCGACGAGGTCGCCGGGAAGATCGTGCGGGACCTCGCCGGGCGGGAGATCTCCTACGGCGACGCCGAGGCACCGGGCGAGGAGCAGCTCGGGCAGGCGCTGCTCGGGCTCACCCGGGAGTACGACGCCGAGCGCGGCGGGTTCGGCGGGGCGCCCAAGTTCCCGCCGTCCATGGTGATCGAGTTCCTGCTGCGCCACCACGCCCGCACCGGCGCCGAGGGCGCGCTCCAGATGGCGGCCGACACCTGCGAGCGGATGGCCCGCGGCGGCATCTACGACCAGCTGGGCGGCGGCTTCGCCCGCTACTCGGTGGACCGCGAGTGGGTCGTGCCGCACTTCGAGAAGATGCTGTACGACAACGCGCTGCTGTGCCGGGTGTACGCCCACCTGTGGCGGGCCACCGGCTCGGACCTCGCCCGCCGGGTCGCCCTGGAGACCGCCGACTTCATGGTGCGGGAACTGCGCACCGCCGAGGGCGGGTTCGCCTCCGCGCTGGACGCCGACAGCGACGACGGGACGGGGAAGCACGTCGAGGGTGCCTACTACGTGTGGACGCCCGCCCAGCTCACCGAGGTCCTCGGCGCCGAGGACGCGGAACTGGCCGCGCAGTACTTCGGCGTGACCCAGGAGGGCACCTTCGAGCACGGCGCCTCCGTGCTGCAACTGCCGCAGCAGGAGGGCGTCTTCGACGCCGCGCGGATCGCGTCGGTGCGGGAGCGGCTGCTCGCCGCCCGGGACGGACGTCCCGCCCCGGGCCGGGACGACAAGGTGGTCGCCGCCTGGAACGGCCTGGCGATCGCCGCGCTCGCCGAGACCGGCGCCTACTTCGAACGCCCCGACCTGGTCGAGGCCGCCGTCGCCGCCGCCGACCTGCTGGTACGCCTGCACCTGGACGAGCAGGTCAGGCTCACCCGCACCAGCAAGGACGGCCGGGCCGGAGCCAACGCCGGGGTGCTGGAGGACTACGCCGACGTGGCCGAGGGCTTCCTCGCGCTGGCGTCGGTCACCGGGGAGGGCGTCTGGCTGGACTTCGCGGGTTTCCTGCTCGACCACGTCCTCATCCGCTTCACGGACGAGTCCGGCTCGCTGTACGACACCGCCTCCGACGCCGAGCAGCTGATCCGCCGCCCCCAGGATCCCACCGACAACGCCACCCCGTCCGGCTGGAGCGCCGCCGCGGGCGCCCTGCTGACGTACGCCGCGCACACCGGCTCCGAGCCCCACCGCACCGCCGCCGAACGCGCCCTCGGCGTGGTGAAGGCGCTCGGCCCGCGCGTCCCGCGCTTCATCGGCTGGGGGCTGGCGGCCGCCGAGTCGCTGCTCGACGGCCCGCGCGAGGTCGCCGTGGTCGCCGCGGGACCGGCCGACCCCGCCGCGCGCGGGCTGCACCGTACGGCGCTGCTCGGGACCGCGCCCGGGGCGGTCGTCGCCTTCGGGACCGAGGGGAGCGACGAGTTCCCGTTGCTCGCCGACCGGCCCCTGGTGGGCGGGGCACCGGCCGCGTACGTCTGCCGGAACTTCACCTGCGACGCGCCGACCACCGACCCGGACCGGCTGCGTGCGGCGCTGGGCGGCGCCCCGACCGGCTGAGGCGGCCCGCTCAGACGTCCCGGGTGCCGCCCACGGCGCGCTCCACGATCGCCTCCAGCTGCTCGTGGTGCGCGCCCCGCCAGTAGGCGCGGCCGCACGCGGTGCACTGGGCGAAGACGTCGTACGACCGCTGGGTGCCGCCCTTGAGCTGCTCCGCCACCTCTTCCTTGGTGGCCGCCCTGAGCAGTCCGTTGCAGGCGGTGCACCGCGTCCAGGGGCTGAGCGCGGGCCGGAACCGGTCCAGGACCTCCGGGAGCTGCTCCTCGGGGCGGGTGCTGTAGACGTAGGCGCCGGCCCACAGCTCGCGGCGGCGCAGCAGACCGCGGTCGCGGCTGAGCAGGACCCGCTTCTCGGCCGCCGACAGCGCGGCGAGCGCCGGGTCGCCGAGGTCCGTCGACTCGTACGCCGTGTCCACGCCGAGCAGCCGCAGCCGGCGCGCGAGGGTACCGAGGTGCACGTCGAGCAGGAACCGCAGGGGAGCGCCGGGGACCCGCTGGGGGTGCCCGACGGGCCGGACGCGCACCGACTCGCCGCCCGCCGGGATGTGGCCGGGCGGGACCTCGCGGCCGTCGACGAGCAGGGCGCCGACCTCGGTCAGCGGGACCCCGAGGGACTCGACGAGATGGCCGAGGGTGGAGACGCCGTCGGTGGCCGCGCGGGCGGCGCCGGTGGGGCGGGCGCGCGGGACGAACAGGTGCAGCTCGGGGGCGAACTCGACGTGGATCTCGGGACCGTTCACCCGGTCAGGATGCCACGGGGCCGGGCCCGGGCCCGGGCCTCAGTCTTTTCGACGGCCTTCCCGACGGCCCTCCCGGCGGCATCCCCGGTGGCTCTCCCCGCGGCCTTCCCGGAGGGCGGGCAGCCCGTTCTCCAGGGCGTCCAGGGCGCGGTCGGCCAGCTCGGCCAGGCCGGCCTCTCCTCGTGGTCGTGCTCGGCCCAGTACCTGGAGGCCTCCATCAGGCCGCCGACCAGGGACATCGACGCGATCCTGACCTCGAGACCGTCCGGGTCGAAGCCGGGTCCGCAGCCGGGTCGGCTCGGCCTCCTCGCCGGCGCCGAGGTCGAGGGCCTTGCGCGGCACGTGCCGCAGGGAGTCCGACCACGGTTCCTCCGCGGGCCGGGCGGCGAGTTCCGCGGCCGGGACCGGGTCGTACTCGCCCGTGAGGACGATGTCCTCGCTGGTTGGTCGGGAAGTAGCCCTGCTGACGGATCAGCCCGTGGGTCGCGGCGCGGATCGCCTCACGGGTCCTGGTCTTCTTCCGCTCCCGCAGGCCCGGCCGCGGGGCCCCGGGTGGCGACCGTGCGACGACGCCCCTCGGCAGCTAGTACGCGACCAGCGAGATCCCCACGTAGTGCGCGATGAAGGCGGCCAGCGTGAAGGAGTGGAACACCTCGTGGAAGCCGAACCAGCGCGGTGACGGGTTGGGACGCTTGAGGCCGTAGATCACGCCGCCCGCGCTGTAGAGCAGGCCGCCGACGATCACCAGGACGAGGACGGCGATGCCGCCGGCCCGCATGAACTCGGGCAGGTAGAAGACGGCCGCCCAGCCCATGGCGAGGTAGCAGGGGGTGTAGAGCCAGCGCGGGGCGCCGACCCAGAAGACGCGGAAGACGATGCCGGCCGCGGCGGCCGCCCAGATGCCCCACAGCAGCCACTCGCCCTTGGCGCCGGGCAGCAGCAGCATCGTGAGCGGGGTGTAGGTGCCCGCGATGATCAGGAAGATGTTGGCGTGGTCGAGACGGCGCAGCACGCCGTCCATGCGCGGGCTCCAGTCGCCCCGGTGGTAGAGCGCGCTGACGCCGAACAGCAGGCAGGCCGTCAGGACGTAGACACCGCAGGCTATGCGGCCTTCGGGCGACTCGGCTAGGGCGGTGAGCACCAGACCGGCGATCAGGACGGCGGGGAACATGCCGAGGTGCAGCCAGCCGCGCAGCTTCGGCTTGACCGGATGCGGGAGGGAGAGCGCTACGGGCCCGCGGCCGCCGGCCGGCAGGTCCCTGGGCGCGTCGGGGACGGACGCAGTCATGGGCGCATCGTACCTACGGTTCCGTAAGTTACGTATCAGTACGGACGTATGACGAACGGCGAGTGGCCATCGTCTCACGGGGGAGCCGGCGGGGCATCCCCGGTCCGGCGGCGTGGCGATCCTCACTCCGCTCAGTTGTGACGCCCTCTGGACAGATGGGCACTCAGGTCGGATGATCAAATGAGTGCGGTCGACACCGGATGAGCGCCCGCGAGGCACACGTCACGCATCCGGGTCGCAGCCCCCACGGGGCCTCCAACAAAAAACCCCTCATTTAGGAGCAATCGTGGCGCGCGACATCGCGGCTCCCCCCGTCCCCACCAAGCACCGGGAACTGATCTCGTGGGTCAACGAGATCGCCGAACTGACCCAGCCGGACACAGTGGTCTGGTGCGACGGATCCGAGGCCGAGTACGAGCGCCTGTGCGGGGAGCTCGTCGAGAAGGGCACCTTCCGCAAACTCGACCCGATCAAGCGCCCCAACTCGTACTACGCGGCCTCCGACCCCACCGACGTCGCGCGCGTCGAGGACCGGACCTTCATCTGCTCCGCCAAGGAGGAGGACGCGGGCCCGACCAACCACTGGAAGGACCCCGCCGAGATGCGGGAGATCTTCCGTGGCGACAAGGGCGAGGGCGGGCTGTTCCGCGGCTCCATGCGCGGCCGGACCATGTACGTCGTGCCCTTCTGCATGGGCCCCCTCGGCTCCCCGCTCTCCGCGCTGGGCGTCGAGATCACCGACTCCGCGTACGTCGCCGCCTCCATGCGCACCATGACCCGTATGGGACAGCCGGTCCTGGACGAGCTGGGCGAGACGGGCTTCTTCGTCAAGGCCGTGCACTCCGTCGGCGCCCCGCTGGAGCCCGGCCAGGCCGACGTCCCCTGGCCCTGCAACAGCACCAAGTACATCTCGCACTTCCCCGAGGACCGCGAGATCTGGTCCTACGGCTCCGGCTACGGCGGCAACGCCCTGCTCGGCAAGAAGTGCTACGCCCTGCGCATCGCCTCCGTCATGGCCCGCGACGAGGGCTGGCTCGCCGAGCACATGCTGGTGCTGAAGCTGACGCCGCCCACCGGGGAGCCCAAGTACGTTGCCGCCGCCTTCCCGTCGGCCTGCGGCAAGACCAACCTCGCCATGCTGGAGCCCACGATCTCCGGCTGGACCGTGGAGACCATCGGCGACGACATCGCCTGGATGCGCTTCGGCGAGGACGGCCGCCTGTACGCCATCAACCCCGAGGCCGGCTTCTTCGGCGTCGCCCCCGGCACCGGTGAGCACACCAACGCCAACGCCATGAAGACCCTCTGGGGCAACTCGGTCTTCACCAACGTCGCCCTGACCGACGACGGCGACGTGTGGTGGGAGGGCATGACCGAGGAGACTCCCGCACACCTCACGGACTGGAAGGGCAACGACTGGACGCCCGAGTCCGCTGCGCCCGCCGCGCACCCCAACGCCCGTTTCACCACGCCCGCCGCGCAGTGCCCGATCATCGCGCCGGAGTGGGAGGACCCCAGGGGCGTGCCGATCTCGGCGATCCTCTTCGGCGGGCGCCGCGCCACCGCCGTACCGCTGGTCACCGAGTCCTTCGACTGGAACCACGGCGTCTTCCTCGGCGCCAACGTGGCCTCCGAGAAGACCGCCGCCGCCGAGGGCAAGGTCGGCGAGCTGCGCCGCGACCCCTTCGCCATGCTGCCGTTCTGCGGCTACAACATGGGCGACTACATGGGGCACTGGGTCGACGTGGCCAAGGACAAGGACCAGTCCAAGCTGCCGAAGATCTACTACGTCAACTGGTTCCGCAAGGACGACGAGGGCAGGTTCGTCTGGCCCGGCTTCGGCGAGAACGGCCGCGTCCTGAAGTGGATCGTGGAGCGCCTGGAGGGCCGCGCGGAGGGCGTCGAGACGCCGATCGGCGTGCTGCCGACCAAGGAGTCCCTGGACACCGACGGTCTCGACCTGGCCGACGCCGACCTGGACTTCCTGCTCGGCGTCGACAAGGAGGTCTGGCGCGAGGAGGCGGCACTCGTCCCCGAGCACCTGAACACCTTCGGCGAGCACACGCCCGCCGAGCTGTGGGACCAGTACCGGGCGCTGGTGCGGCGCCTGGGCTGAGCACCCGTCCCCACCGCCCAGCTCCGTGGCCGGTCCGACTAGCCCTGACCCGCGAAGTCGTCACGAAGGCCGGTCACGTAGGGGGTTTCCCCGCGCTCCAGTAGCTCTTCGCACCCCGGAGCGCGGGGAAGCCCCGCTCGGGCCGGGTCCCCGCACAACGGCGTGCGACGGACCCGGCCCTTCGGCACGTCCGGCAGCGCGGTCAGCCGGTGAACGGCCGCCCGCAGCCCTTCGAGACCGTCCCCGCTCACTCCCCGCTCACTCCCCGCTCACTCCCCGCTCACTCCCTGCTCACCGGGCGCCGCCCTCCGCCGTCCGGTCGGTGTCCAGGTCGCCTTCGAGGACCGTCCGGCTGATCAGCGGGCGGTCCCACAGGGACAGGAGTTCGTTGGCGAGGGCGATGATCTGCGGCGGGTGGTGTTCGCCCCGCACCTCGATGTGGGCCGCCAGCAGACCCCGGGGGACGGCGCCCGCGTCGAGCAGGACCCGCCACTCCTCGGGGCCGAGGCGCAGGTACTCCAGCCGCGTCAGCCCGGCGATCTCCAGCGGGTCGGCGAGCGTGCCCGGGTAGGCGTCGAGGGTCCGCAGCCGCGGGAGTCCGGCGACCGGGGCGAGGCTGCGCGGCTCGCCCTCCCGGCCGCCGAGCACGAGCACCTCCAACTCGGGACGGGCGGCAGCCGACACGTCGTCGTTGAGGATGTCCAGCCGGGCGACCACCGGCGGTCCGTCCCAGTCGCGGCCCGCGTTCCACTCCGCCCGGCCGTTCACCACCATGTCGGTGAGGGACTCGGCGAGCAGTCCGGCGCCGATGCTGTCCCCGTGGCCGATCATCACGACCTGCCCGGTGTGCCCGCCCGGCCCCGGGGTCAGGTCGAGGGCGAGCCGGTCGCCGCCGCCGTTGTCGCCGAAGGCGATCCAGCCGGGCGAGCCGACGAGGCCCTGCACGGCGGCGTCCGGTGCGGTGACGACGGCGTCCGTGGCGGCGAACTGCCACAGGCTCGGGCGGGAGCGCGCGTCCGCGACGTACAGCTGGTCCAGGGGGAGCAGCTCACAGCCGACGGCGTCGATGACGCGCTCCTGAGCCGCGTAGTCGCCGCGCCAGTCCTGCCACCGGGCCCGGATCACGCGGTAGAGCGCCTTGAGCTCGTCGGGCAGCGTGACACCGAGGCGCGCCTCGGCCTCGGCGATCTCCGCCTCGGTCGCACCGACGGCCTCGGGGAGCCGCTCGCGCAGGGTCCGCTCCAGCAGCGCCGGGTCCGCCGACGGGGCCGGGACCGCCCCCGGCACCGCTTCGGGCAGCCGCCGCCAGGGCTCGGGGACCGCCCCCTCGACCAGCACCAGGGTCCCGACGAAGGGGCTGACGAGGCCGGGCTCCACGGCGGGGCCGGAGTCGACGACCTGGAGCGCGGTCCTCCCGTCCACGAGCGTCTCGACCATGAACGACACGGAGTCCGTGCCGTGGGCCCTCAGGGCGGCCTGGATCGCCTCCACGGCGGTGAACTCGTCCTGCATGTCCTCCACCAGCGACGCGCGCCCGGGCGCGGGGTGCGGCCGCCGCACGGGCACGCTCCACCCGCCGAGACCGATCTGCCCCATGACGTGGCCCCCGGGCCCGGCGAGCCGCTCCGGGTGGGACGCCCGCACCAGCCGCAGCAACGGCTCCCAGGTCGCGAAGTCGTGTATCGAGGACAACGGCGCTCTCCGTCCGCTCGCTCGGTGCGCCGGCCGGCCGCCGGGCCGCCGACGCCCCTGATCACCTTGACGCGGGGCGAGCATAGGCGCGGCCGCCGACAACGCCCCGGCGGGCGACGGGCATGCGCCGCTCCGCGCGCGGGAGGGACGGAGGGTGTGTGGCACCCGGTCCGCGCGTCGCTGCGGGTGCGCGCGGACCGGGGCCGTTCGAGGGCCCGGGAGGGCTCAGTGGGACGCGAGCGGGCGCGGCTCCAGGGCCGCGGAGTGCGCGTCCATGCGCTCGGCGGTCAGGATCGCGACCGCCGTGTCGGCGCGGGAGGCCGCGACCACCAGGGCGCGGGCCGCGAGGGTGTGCGCCCGCCCGTGCAGAGCCGCCGGACGCGGCTCCTGGCGGCCGGCGGCGACCTGCAGCCGGACCGGCGCCCGACCTCCCCGCAGCCGGGTCACCTGCTCGGCGAGCCGCTCGGCGGCGGCGTCCAGGCCGGTGTCCAGGCCGGTGTCGGGGGCCAGCGCGCGCAGCTCGTCGGTGACGGCGAGCAGCGCCGCGAGGTGGCCGGCGAGCTGGATGTCCAGCTCCTCGTCCCGGGACCGGCGGGGGAAGTCCGTGGGGCCGGCCATCGTGCTGTGGACCGACTTGCTGCGGATCGGCTCGTACATGGATGGCCTCCTGTGTGCTTCAGGAAGCCATCCTACATTAGATTCAATCTAAAGTTGACGGCGTTCGGGTCTAAAGGGTCTAAAGTTGACGGTGTTCGGGATACCCGGGGTGCACTCAGTGCTGCCCGTACCCGTCCAGGAAGTTCCCGATCCGGCCCACCGCCTCGCGCAGGTCCACCGCCGTCGGCAGGGTCACCACCCGGAAGTGATCGGGCTCGGGCCAGTTGAAGCCGGTGCCCTGGACGACCATGATCTTCTCCTGGCGCAGCAGGTCCAGGACCATCCGCCGGTCGTCCTTGATCTTGAAGACCTTGGGGTCGAGCCGCGGGAAGAGATACAGCGCGCCCTTCGGCTTCACACAGGTCACGCCGGGAATGCTGGTCAGCGCCTCGTGGGCGGCGTCCCGCTGCTCGCGCAGCCGCCCGCCGGGCAGCACCAGCTCGTTGATGGTCTGCCGCCCGCTGAGCGCCGCGACCACGCCGTGCTGGCCCGGCATGTTGGCGCACAGGCGCATGTTCGCCAGGATCGTCAGGCCCTCGATGTAGGACTCGGCGTGCGCGCGCGGCCCGGAGATCGACATCCAGCCGACCCGGTAACCGGCCACCCGGTACGCCTTCGACATGCCGTTGAAGGTGAGGGTGAGCAGGTCGGGGGCGATCGCGGCGGTCGGGGTGTGGGTGGCGTCGTCGTAGAGGATCTTGTCGTAGATCTCGTCGGAGCAGACCAGCAGGTTGTGTCGGCGCGCGATGTCCGTCAGCCCGCGCAGCATCGCGTCGTCGTAGACCGCGCCCGTCGGGTTGTTCGGGTTGATGATCACCAGCGCCTTGGTGCGGTCGGTGATCTTCCGCTCCACGTCGGCGAGGTCGGGCATCCAGTCGGACTGCTCGTCGCAGCGGTAGTGCACCGCCGTACCGCCGGACAGTGAGACGGCGGCCGTCCACAGCGGGTAGTCCGGGGCCGGGACGAGGACCTCGTCGCCGTCGTCGAGCAGGCCCTGCATCGCCATCACGATCAGCTCGGAGACGCCGTTGCCGATGAAGACGTGCTCGACGTCCGTTTCGATGCCGAGGGTCTGGTTGTGCATGACGACCGCCCGGCGCGCCGCCAGCAGGCCCTTCGCGTCGCCGTAGCCGTGCGCCGTGGAGACGTTGCGGAGGATGTCCTCAAGGATCTCCGGCGGGCACTCGAAGCCGAAGGCGGCCGGATTGCCGGTGTTCAGCTTCAGGATGCGGTGTCCGGCCGCCTCCAGCCGCATCGCCTCCTCGAGCACCGGGCCCCGGATCTCGTAACAGACGTTGGCGAGCTTGGTCGACTGGATCACCTGCATGTCCGCGAGCTTACGACCCGGTTACGACCCATGGGCCGTGTTTTCCACCACGTGAGACGCCCCCGTCCGGGTGGTCGCGGCCGCCGGTGACGGTGCCCGGTGGGCCGGTTCCCGCCAACTGGCGGCCGGTTACCGGCCCTTGTCCGCACCCCTCTCCGTCATGAGAATGCTCATGACAATACGGTGCCGTCCGGACGACCTCCGGCCGGTGCCCTCCATAGAGGGGACCCCCACATGAACAAGCCTCTCCTTGCCGCGCTCGCCACCCTGGCCGTCACCGGCGTCGGCGTGGCACCGGCGGCCGCGTCACCCGCGTCACCCGCGTCACCCGCGTCACCCGCGGCTCCCGCGTCACCCGCGGCTCCCGCCACCCGCGCCGTGTCCTTCGCCGGCACCGTCGCGCTCAGCAACTGCTCCGGCTCGGTCGTGCGCCTGCCCGCCTCCGAGGACGACGACCCGGCGCTGGTCATGTCCAACGGCCACTGCCTGGAGACCGGCTTCCCGGCGGCCGGCGAAGTCGTCGTGGACCAGCCCTCCAGCCGCACCTTCGGGCTGCTCAACGCCTCCGGCAGCCGCGTCGGCACCCTGCGGGCCGGCAAGATCGCCTACGCGACGATGACCGACACGGACGTCTCGCTCTACCAGCTCACCAGCACGTACGCCCAGATCCGCGGCTCCTACGGGATCAGCCCGCTCACCCTCGACGACAGCCGTCCCGCGGCGGGCACCGCGATCACCGTCGTCTCCGGCTACTGGAAGCGCACCTACGCCTGCGACGTCGACGGGTTCGCGTACCGCCTGAAGGAGGGGGAGTGGACCTGGAAGGACTCGGTCCGCTACACCTCCGCCTGCCAGACCATCGGCGGCACCTCCGGATCGCCCGTGGTCGACAACGCCACCGGCGAGGTCGTCGCCGTCAACAACACGGGCAACGAGGACGGCGGACGCTGCACCGACAACAATCCCTGCGAGGTCGCCGAGGACGGCACCGTCACGGTCCGCGAGGGCATCAACTACGGCCAGCAGACCTACCGGATCCCCGGCTGCTTCGGCCTCGACAACAAGCTCGACCTCTCGCGCAGCGGCTGCGCCCTGCCCAAGCCCTGACGACGGGGCCCCGGGCCGGTCCGGCGGGCCCTGCCGGACCGGCCCGGGATCAGCGCGGAACCCGGCGCACCGACCGTCCGGCCAGTACGTCGGTGCGCCGCCCGTCCTCCATCACGAAACGCCCGTCGACCAGCACGTACGGGATGCCGGTAGGCAGCACCCGCGGCTCCTCGAACGAGCTGCCCGCGGCCACCGTCGCCGGGTCGAAGAGCACCAGGTCGGCCCGGTACCCCTCGCGGACCAGTCCCCGGTCCGGCAGCCGCAGCCGGGCCGCAGCGCGCGAGGTGAGGTGGGCGACGCACTCCTCCAGCGGGAGTACGCCCAGCTCGCGCACGTAGTGACCCAGGTAGTGCGGGAAGGTGCCGTAGGCGCGCGGGTGCGGCTTGGCGCCCTGGAGGATGCCGTCCGAGCCGCCGGTGTGGACCCGGTGCCGCATGATCGCGCGCACGTTCTCCTCGTGGCCGACGTGCTGGAGGACGGTCGGCGCCAGCCGGTCGGCGAGCAGCAGGTGCCGGGCGACCGTCCACGGGCTCTCGCCGCGCAGCCGCGCCGACTCCAGCACCGTACGGCCGACGTACTCGGCGAGCGCCGGGTCGCCCGTGCCGGAGATCTCGATCGTCTCCCACTCCATGGGCACGCCGTGGGAGCCGTCGGAGCCGATCTCCTCCATGTGGTGCCGGATCCGCTCGGCGGTGTCGTCGTCCGCCAGCCGCTTCAGGATCTGCTCCGGGCCGCCCTCGCTCGCCCAGCTCGGCAGCAGCGCCACGAGGGTGGTGCAGCCGGGGGTGTAGGGGTAGGTGTCGAGGGTGATGTCGGCGCCGCCCGCGAGTGCCTCGTCGAGCAGGGTCAGCAGCTCGGGCGCCTTGCCCTTGTTCACGCCGAAGTTCATGGTGGCGTGCGCCAGGTGCAGCGGGCAGCCCGCCTCCCGGGTCAGCTCCACCATCTCCTCGTACGCCTTCAGGGCCCCCGCCCCGTACGAGCGGTGGTGCGGGCAGTAGTAGCCGCCGTACTGGGCGACCACCCGGCACAGCTCGGTCAGCTCGGCGTCCTTGGCGTACATGCCGGGCGTGTAGGTCAGCCCCGACGACAGGCCGACCGCGCCCTGCTCCAGGCCCTCGGCGACCAGGCGCCGCATGTGCTCCAGCTCCGCCTCGGTCGCCTCCCGGTCGTCCCAGCCGACGGCGAGGGCGCGCACCGTGCCCTGCGGGATCAGGTACGCGGCGTTCACGGCGATGCCGCGGTCGAGCCGGTCCAGGTACTCGCCGACCGACCGCCAGTCGAAGTCGACGTCGTCCCCGTGGCCGTTCCACCCGGCGATCGCCCGGCGCACCTCGCCGAGGGTGCGGTCGTCGACCGGCGCGTACGACAGCCCGTCCTGGCCGATGACCTCCAGGGTGACGCCCTGGGCGGCCTTGGCGCTGTGGTCCGGGTCCCGCAGCAGCGCCAGGTCGCTGTGGGCGTGCATGTCGATGAAGCCGGGGGACAGGACCAGACCCTCGGCGTCCAGCTCCCGGCGCGCCTTGGGGCGCTGGCAGCCGGCGGCCGCCGCCTCCTTGACGATCGAGACGATCCGGCCGCCGTCGACCACGACGTCGGCGCGGTAGGAGGCGCCGCCGGAGCCGTCCACGACGTCGGCGTCCCTGATGACCAGCTCTTCCATGCCTGACTCCTCCTGGTTCCTCTGCCTGGATCCGGTGCGTGGATCCTCTACCCGGTCCTCTAGAAGAACGTGCGGATGTAGTCGACGACCGTCCCGTCCGCCTGCGCGAGAGGGATGAGCTGCCACTTGTCGAAGGAGGTGCACGGGTGGGACAGGCCGGTCCCGAGCCAGTCACCGACCTCCAGCTCCGCCTCCCCGGTCGTACGCACCCACGCGTGCTGGTCGGACAGACCGGTCACCTCGATGCCGGTCGCCGGGCGCTCCGGGCCGCCGTCCGCCGGGCGCACCACCTGGGCGAAGGGCAGGTGGAGGTCGTACGCCGCGTCCCGCTTGCCCGCGTTGGTGAACGCCTGCTCGGGGGAGGGGCGGGAGACGACCTGGCTCCACAGCCGGAAGGCGGGCTCCAGGGCGCCTTCCGCGGGGACCCGGTTGAAGGGGGTCAGCTCGCGGTAGTGGCCGTCGTCGTGGGAGACGTACGCGCCCGAGCGCAGCAGCTTCAGGACGGGCAGCGAGAGGCCGGGGACCTCGGCGAACACGTCGGCGACCGCGTCGAACCAGGCGCTGCCGCCCGCGCTCAGCACGATCTCGTCGAGGCCTCTCCCGGCGAACCGCCCGGCCTTGTCGAAGTCGGCGGCCAGCGCGACCAGCCGCCGCAGCCACGCGTGCACGCGCTCCGGGTCGGCGTCCGGCACCTCGCCCTCGTACCCGGCGACACCGGCCAGCCGCAGCGTCCGGGTGCCGGCCACCGCGTCGGCGACCGCCGCGCACCCGGCCTCGGTGCGCACACCGGTCCGGGCGCCCTCACCGGCGCCCAGCTCGACCACGACGTCCACCGGACGGCGGGCCCCGGCCCCGGACAGGGCCGCGTCCATCAGCTCGACGCCGCGCACGGAGTCGGCGTAGCAGACGAAGCGGAAGCCGGGGTCGGCGTCCAGCTCGGCCGAGATCCAGCGCAGGGCGGCGGCGTCGACCAGTTCGTTGGCCAGGAAGACCCGCTGGATACCGAACGCCCGCGCCACCCGTACCTGGTGCGGCACGGCGAGGGTGATGCCCCAGGCGCCGTGCTCGATCTGGCGGTGGAAGAGCTGCGGCGCCATGGAGGTCTTGCCGTGCGGCGCGAAGGCGAGGCCGTGCCGGGCGGAGTACGTCTCCATGAGCTTCAGGTTGTGCTCCAGGCGCTCGGCGGACAGCGCGAGCACGGGGGTGGTGAAACCGCCGGTGAAGAGGTTGCGGCGCTGCCCGGCCAGCTCGGCGAGGGTCAGGCCGTACGCGTCCGGCGGGAGGCCCTTGAAGCGGTGGTCGACCCGCTCCCCGGCCAGCTCGGCGAGGGCATCGCGGCCGCCTGCGGGGCCGTTGTCGAGGGCCATGGAGTCTCCCTGATCTGATTCGTTGCAAATCCTGCAACGATCGTTGCGTATATCGCTTACTGCTGTCTAACATCTCGGCGAACGCGGGGTCAACGGAGCCGCCGCCCGCGAGACGCGAAGAGGAGCCAGGACCATCGTGACCGTTGACGGACCCCGCAGCACCGCCCCCGACGTCGTGGACGTCGTCGCGCTCGGCGAGTCCATGGTCACCTTCCTGCCCTCCCGGCCCGGGCGCCTCGCCGACGTCCCCTCCTTCGACCGCGCCATAGGCGGCGCCGAGTCCAACGTGGCCTGCGTGCTCGCCGCCGCCGGACACTCCGCCCGCTGGGTCGGCCGGGCCGGCGCAGACGGCTTCGGCGACCACCTCGTCGAGGCGATCGGCGCGTACGGCGTCGACGTCCGCGCCGTGCGCCGCGACCCCGCCCGCCCCACCGGCGTCTACTTCCGCACCGCGGGCGACCGCGCCACCGACGCGCACGAGGTGGCCTACTACCGGGCGGGCTCGGCCGCCTCCGCGATGTCCGTGGACACCATGGACCTCGACGCGATCCGCTCCGGCCGCGTCCTGCACCTGTCCGGCATCACCCCCGCCCTCTCCGCCGACTGCCTCGGCCTGACGCGCGAGCTGACCGCCCGCCGCCCCGGCCGGCCCCTCGTCTCCTTCGACGTCAACCACCGCCCGGGCCTGTGGCGCGACGCCCGGCACGGACACGGCCCCGAGGTGCTCCTGGAACTGGCCCGCGGCGCCGACCTCGTCTTCGTCGGCGACGACGAGGCACGCGACGCCTGGGGTCTCGACGGACCCGAGGCCGTCCGCGCCGCGCTGCCCGAGCCGGAACTGCTCGTCGTCAAACAGGGCGCGAGCGGCGCCACCGCCTTCCACGGCACCGACGCCACCTCCGTGCCCGCCCTGCACGTCGACGTCGTCGCCGCCGTCGGCGCGGGCGACGCCTTCGCCGCCGGGTTCCTCTCCGCCACCCTGCGCGAGAAGCCCGTACGCGAGCGCCTGCGCCACGGCCACCTCTGGGCCGCCGCCGCCCTCACCGCCCCCGCCGACCTCGCCGCACCCCCCGCCCGCGGCCACGCCGACCGCCTCGTCGCCCTCGACGACGCAGCGTGGGGGAGACTGCGACTCGGCCCCGGCTGGACACACGCCGCGGAAGGGGCCGAGGAGGAGGTACGTACGCCATGAGTCAGACCGTCGACCGCGCGCTCAGCATCCTGCCGCTGCTCGCCGAGGGCCCCGCCGACCTGGGCCGGGTCGCCGAGCGCCTGGGCGTGCACAAGTCCACGGCCCTGCGGCTGCTGCGCACCCTCCACGAGCACGGCTTCGTCTACCGGCAGTCCGACCAGCGCTACCGCCTCGGCGCCCGGCTCATCTCCCTCGCCCAGGAGGCGATGGAGAACCTCGACGTCCGCGAGATCGCCCACCCCCACCTCGTACGCCTCAACGAACAGGTCGGGCACACCGTCCACCTCGCCGTGCACGAGGAGGACGAGGTCCTCTACATCGACAAGGTCGAGAGCCGCTACCCGGTCCGCATGTACTCCCGGATCGGCAAGCCCGTCGCGATCACCGTCGCGGCCGTCGCCAAGCTGCTGCTCGCCGACCTCCCCGAGAACGAGCGCCGGGCCGTGGCCGAGCAGCTCGACTACCCCATGTACACGGCCCGTTCGACACCGAACGCGGACGGGTTCCTCAAGGAACTCGCCAAGGTGCGCGAACAGGGCTGGGCCACCGACCTCGGTGGCCACGAGGAGTCCATCAACTGCGTCGCCGCGCCCATCCGGGGCGCCGACGGCCGGGTGGTCGCCGCCATGTCGGTCTCCGCGCCGAACGTGGTCGTCACCGCCGACGAACTCCTCACCCTGCTCCCGCTGGTGCGCCGTACGGCGGACGCCATCAGCGGCGAGTACTCCGGCAGGACCCCAGTCAAGGAAGTCACCGCATGACCGACAAGATCGCTCTCGTCCCCGCGACCCACACCGTCCCCCCGGCGAAGTTCAGCCACGGCGTGAAGAAGGGCAACATCCTCCAGGTCGCCGGCCAGGTCGGCTTCCTCCCCCACGAGGAGGGCAAGGCCCCCACCCCGGCCGGCCCGACCCTGCGCGAGCAGACCCTCCAGACCCTCGCCAACGTCAAGGCGATCCTGGAGGAGGGCGGCGCCTCCTGGGACGACGTGATGATGCTCCGCGTCTACCTCACGGACGTGGACCACTTCGCCGAGATGAACCAGATCTACAACGCCTACTTCGAGGAGCAGGGCCTCACCCAGCCGCCCGCCGCGCGCACGACCGTCTACGTCGGTCTGCCCGCCGGCCTCCTCATCGAGATCGACGCGCTCGCCGTCCTCGGCTGACGGTCCCTCCGCGCCGCCTGTCTGATCGCCTGTCTGACCGCCTGTCTGTGAACGGCACGGCGTCCCCCTCCCCTCGGGGGCGCCGTGCCGCGCTCCTCCCTGCCCGAAAGCACCATGTACTTACCCAGAGGACCCCCGTATGTCCTACGCGTCCCTCCCTCTTGCCGCCGCCTCCGAGGCCCCACCCCACACCGGCGGTCTGCTCACCCTGATCGACGGCACGGCGGGTCTGCTGACCATCGCCGCCCTCGGCATCGCACTGCTGCTCTTCCTCATCATCAAGGTGCGGCTGCAGCCCTTCGTCGCGCTGCTCGCCGTCTCCATAGCCGTCGGCCTGCTCGCCGGCCTGTCGGTCACCGAACTCTTCGGCACCGTCCAGAAGTCGGACGCCGTCTCGACCATCGAGTCCGGCATGGGCGGCATCCTCGGCCACGTCGCCATCATCATCGGCCTGGGCACCATGCTCGGCGCGATCCTCGAAGTCAGCGGCGGCGCCCAGGTGCTGGCCTCCCGCCTCCTCGGCCTCTTCGGGGAGAAGCGCGCCCCGCTCGCCATGGGCCTCACCGGCCTGATCTTCGGCATCCCGGTCTTCTTCGACGTGGGCATCTTCGTCCTCGCGCCCATCGTCTACGCCGCCGCCAAGCGCTCCGGCAAGTCGATCCTGCTCTACTGCCTGCCGCTGCTGGCCGGCCTGTCCATGACCCACGCCTTCCTGCCGCCGCACCCCGGCCCGGTGGCCGCCGCCGGACTGCTGAACGTGAAGCTCGGCTGGATCATCCTCATGGGCATCGTCTGCGGCATCCCCGCCGTCCTCGCCGCCTGGGTGTTCTCCGCCTGGATCGGCCGCCGCATCTTCGTGCCCGTGCCGCAGGACATGGTCGAGGCGTCCGAGGAGGCCAAGCAGGCCGTCATCGAGGAGCAGCGCAAGGCCGGCGTCGCGCCGACCGAGACCCCGGTCGCGCTCGGCACCGTCCTCGGCATCATCGGCACCCCGCTGATCCTGATCCTCGCCGCGACCTTCTCCTCCATCGCCCTCGACCCGTCCACCCTCCGCTCGGTGATCGAGTTCTTCGGCAACCCGTTCGTCGCCCTGACCATCGCCCTGCTCCTCGCCTACTACCTGCTCGGCATCCGTCGCGGCTGGCCCCGCAAGTCCCTGGAGACCGTCTCGACGGCCTCGCTGAAGCCGGTCGGCAACATCCTGCTGGTGGTCGGCGCGGGCGGTGTCTTCGGCGCCGTCCTCAAGGCCAGCGGCGTCGCTCAGGCACTCTCCGACACCTTCAACGACGTCGGCCTGCCGGTGATCGTCCTCGCCTACCTGATCTCCGTGGTGCTGCGGGTCGCGCAGGGCTCGGCGACGGTGGCCATCGTGACGACGGCGGGCATCGTGGCGCCGCTGCTGGCCGAGGGCGACCACTCGCAGGCGTTCGTCGCGCTGGTCATCATGGCCATCTCGGCGGGCTCCATCTTCGCCTCGCACGTCAACGACGGCGGCTTCTGGATGGTCGCCAAGTACTTCGGCATCAGCGAGCGGGACACGCTCAAGACGTGGACCGTGCTGGAGAGCGTGCTGTCGGTCGCCGGGTTCGTGGTGGCCGCGGTGGTGAGCCTGTTCGTGTAGGCGTCTGATAACGAAGTTGGGGCTGGCTGTGCCCGACACAGGATCGTCCACCATACTGCCCGCGTGGAGCAGCGCAGAGGATCGACGAGCCAGCCCCTGGAAGGCGCCGGATTCGACCCGGCATTCATCCCCGGGCTCACCGCCCCCGTGTCCGGTGAGCCCGAGGACGTGAGACGCGACGAGGCGGAGAAGGACGCCGACGCGGAGACCGCGGAGCCCTCGGCCGCCGGCGAATCGCCCACCGCGGACACCGCGGTCGCCGAGGACGTCGAGGACGCCCGGGAACCGGAGGACGAGGCCCCCGTGGACGGCCCCGTCTTCGAGGCCGCCGACCGCCGCGCCAAGATCGTCGCCGACCACAAGGGCGTACGTCTCTCCCTCGACGACCAGGGCTGTGAGTTCCGCTGGGACGAGGTCGGGGCGGTCGAGACGGAGACCGGCCGCTTCGGCAAGCGGTTCACGGTCACGGTGCACACGCCGGACCGCCGCTGGTACCCGATCGAGATCGAGGCCGCCTCCCGAAGCCGTTTCACCGAGTGGGAATCGGCCCTGGACGAGGTCCTGGACGCGTATTTCGAGGACGGCGAGGCGGAGTCCGCAACCGAGGTGGAGTCCGAAACCGAAGCGGAATCCGAAGAGACGGCGGACACGGCAGAGACTTCGGACACGGCGGAGAAGGGCGCCGAGAAGGGCGCCGAGGAGGGCGCCGAGGAGGCCAAGGCCCGCGCGGAGTAAGCGTTTCGGGTGAAGATCCGTGCACGCCCTCTTGTGGCGCCGGCGGCCATGGGCTTTCTTGACCCCCATGGCGGACACCACGGGCAACACCTCAGACGCAGGCGTATCGGTCGGGGCCGACCAGGCCCCCCGTAAGTCCAGTTGGCGCTACATCGGCCCGGGGATCGTCGTCGCCGCGACCGGTGTGGGCGCCGGCGACCTCGTGGCCACCCTCATCGCGGGCAGCAACTTCGGCTACACCCTGCTGTGGGCGGCGGTCATCGGCTGCCTCGTGAAGATCTCCCTCGCCGAGGCGTGCGGCCGCTGGCACCTGGCCACCGGCCGCACCCTCTTCGACGGCTGGGCCAGCATCGGCCCCTGGACCACGTGGTTCTTCGCGATCTACGCGGTGATCTGGGGCTTCGTCTACGGTGCCGCGGCGATGTCGTCCAGCGCCCTCCCCCTCCAGGCCCTCTTCCCGGACATCATGGACCTCGAATGGTGGGGCATCGCCTGCGGCCTGGTGGGCCTGGTCTTCGTCTGGTTCAACAAGTACAACGTCTTCGAGAAGGTCATGACGGTCCTGGTGGGCGTCATGTTCGTGGTGACGGTGTACCTGGCGATCCGCGTCACGCCCAACCTGGGCGACGCCTTCGCCGGACTCCTCCCGGTCCTCCCGGACGAGAAGGACTCGGTCCTCAACACGCTGGGCCTGATCGGCGGCGTGGGCGGCACCATCACGCTGGCCGCGTACGGCTACTGGGTCAACGCCAAGGGCTGGACCAACACGGGCTGGATGAAGGTCATGCGGCTGGACAACCGGGTCGCCTACGCCACGACCGGCATCTTCGTCGTCGCGATGCTCTTCGTCGGCGCCGAACTGCTGCACTCGGCCAACATCGCGATCGCGAGCGGCGACAAGGGCCTGATCCAGCTCGGCGACATCCTGGAGGACCAGTACGGCACGACGACCGGCAAGCTCTTCCTGATCGGCTTCTTCGCCACCAGCTTCACCTCGCTGATCGGCGTCTGGCACGGCGTGAGCCTGATGTTCGCCGACTTCCTGGCCCGCCGGCGCGGCGAGCGCGAGGCGCGGGGCGACGAGTTGGCCTCGGGCCGCCGCGAACGCTCCTGGGCCTTCCGCGCCTACCTGCTGTGGCTCACCTTCCCGCCGATGATCCTGCTCTTCCAGGACGAGCCCTTCCGCCTGATCATCATCTACGGCGTCCTGGGCGCCGCCTTCATGCCCTTCCTCGCCCTCACCCTGATGTGGCTCCTCAACTCCTCCCGCACACCCCGCGAATGGCGCAACGGCAGCCTCAGCAACGGCATGCTCGCCGTGGCCGGGCTGCTGTTCCTCGTCCTGTGCGTGAAGCAGATCTGGGACCAGCCGTGGTCGGAGTTCTTCTAGGTTCCGGAACCGGCGGGCACGGACGCCTTGCCCGGACGGCTGCCCCTGCGTACCTGTCCCGTTCGGGTCGGCGCGAGGTAGACGTGGTCAGTTGCTCGTCGGGATCGGAAGGATCAGAACTCCATGCGTGTGCGCGAACAGGAGGAGAACCTGTCGGGGCCGAAGCCGGACACGGCGCGGGGCCGCGGCAACCCCGGTCTCGTCCGGCCGCTCGAGACCAGCGGGCAGTTGTCGCCCGACGGCATGTCCGCCCTGCAGCGAAGTGTCGGAAACCGGGCTGCGACCCAGGTGGTGCACCGTTCAACGGTGCAACGTGCCCCATCCTCGGAGCAGGACGTGGACGACCTCAAGAAGAGGCTCGGGGCCAGGAACACCTACGCGGGCCACGCCTTCGCCCAGGGAAGGCTCTTCTTCGACCGCTTCGCGGGCAAGAGCAAGGAGTTCGCCTCCCTGAGCGTGCCCTCGTCCGACGGCCAGAACATCTACTACCGGGGGATGACCGAGGAGGAGTTCACGAAGTTCGCGGCGAGCGGCCGGATGGAGGAACGGGACAAGGGCTATCAGGGACTCTCACCCACCCGTGACTATGCGGACAAGTACGTCGGCATGCCGGGATACCTCGTCCGGTTCGAGCTGAGCAGCAGTGCGAGGGCCGCCCAGGTGTCGATCGACGAGGACATCTTCGAGTACACCGGCGTCACCCAGAAGCCGGAGTCGGGTGTGATGTCCTACGGGCTGGCGAAGACGGCGCACTTCGCCCAGTGGGTCCAGCAGAACGCCAACAACCAGAAATGGGAGTGGGCGAAGCCGGGCGACGCGGTCAAGTACTTCAACGCCTGGCTGGACACCAAAATGATCACCTGGCGGCTGGTCAAGTGCAACGTGCCCCGCTGACCAGCCGCGCGGCCGGGCCCTGCGCCCGCGAGCGGTCACCGCGCTAACGCACCCCGCCCCACCTCTCGCTGAGCGCGAGCACCCGCAGCTCCTCCATGGTCAGTGCCGGGGCGTCGCGGGTGGCGTCCTTGTTCTGGTCGCCGGTGTTGAAGGCGCTGATCACCACGCGGAAGCCCTCCGGCCCGGGGCGCAGCGTGTCCACCGTCCACATCACCACGCCCGAACCGGCCTTCTCGCCGGGCCCCTGCCGGGTGACGAGGCGGGTGCCGTCGGGCAGGATCTCCCCGCCGGCGTACAACTGCCCGGCGTCGTCGGCCATCCCGTACTGCACGTTGATCTGGACGAGGCTGCGGCCCCGCCCGTCGTCCACGACGACGTAGGCGTACTCGGACTCCTGCCCGCCGCGCGCGACGACGTCCAGCTTGTCGGGGAGCAGCGCGGCGAGCGTGTCGCCGACCGACTTCCCGGAGACCTCGGGCCGCTCGGTGCGGGGCGCGGCCGACCGCGGCGGCTTCGGGCTCTTGGGAATGGCGTCGACGACCTCGCGCCACACCCCGGCGGTGACCAGCGTCCGCAGCCGCTCCGGCGGCAGGGGAGGCGTGTCACGACTGACCGGCGCGTCCTTCTCCGCGGGGGAGTTCCACTCGGAGACGCTGACGTGCTGTCCCTCGGCGGTGACGAGGTCGGCGGTCCAGAGCTTGGTGTCCACGCGCAGGTCCGGGTACTCGTAGCCCTGGTACAACCTGAGCGTCGAGCCGTCGGGGAGCCGGTCGGAGGTGCAGTCGTCGTACGGGGTGACGTTGTGGTCGGGACACGCCGTGAGCTGCCGCGCCTGGGCGCTCCCCGGCTCCACCCGTGCGAAGCCCATGCCGATGGCGGCGGCCCCGGCCCCGTCGTCGTACACGAGGTGCGCGGCCGGGCCCAGCTGGTGGTCCGAGCCCCGGGCCCACTCCTCGCCGTACGTCCCCCGAGGCAGCAGGCCCTTGAGCTCGCGCAGCAGGTCGTCGCCGGTGACGACGGTCGCGGCGGCGGTCGCGGTGCCGTTCGGGGTGTCGGCGGGGGCGGCACTGGTCCGGTCGCGGCCGGCCGGGTCGTCCGCCGGGAGGACGAGCACCCCGCCCACCCCGGCGAGGGCGACCCCGGCCACCCCGCCCACCACGGCCGTCCGGCGCCGCAGCAGGGCCCGCCGCCCCCGGACCCGCCCGGCGGAGACGAGGGCCGTGCGATCGGCCTGGAAGTCGTCACCCGCGTCGCGCAGGGCGGCGGACAGACGGTCCTCGAAGGGGTCGGGACGATCGGTTTCGAGCATGGCGAACCACCCTTTCCACTAGTGAGTCTGAGATGAGCTGTCGACAGCGGCGGACAGGCGGCGGGCCGGACGGGAGCCGCCTAGGGTCTGGCGTACTCCGAGAGGTCCTCGCCCAGCAGCTCCCGCAGCCGGCCGAGCGCCCGCGAGCACCGGGTGCGCACCGCCGCCGAACTGACGCCGAGCACGTCGGCGGTCTGCTCGACCGAGCGGTCGTCCCAGTACCGCAGGACGACGACGGCCCGGTCCTTGGCGGGCAGCCGCGCGAGCGCGTCCAGCAGCGTCAGCCGCAGGGACGCGTCCCCGTCACCGGCGCCGGGCAGATCGGGGAACACGTCGGTCGCCCGCTCCCCGCTGCTGCGCCGCCGCTGATGGGCGAGGAAGGCGCGGGTGAGCACGGTCTGCGCGTAGGCGGCCGGGTTCTCCGCCCGCGACACCCGCCCCCACCGCACGTAGAGCCGCCCGAAGGTCTCCTGCACGAGATCCTCGGCCAGATGCGTGTCCCCGGCGGTGAGCAGACACGCGGACCGGTACAGGTGCCCGGCCCGCGCCACCGCGAACTCGGCGTACTCGTCCGCCCGCCCCTGCCTCATCCGTCCGCTCCCCCGAAGTCCCCGCCGCCGTGTACCGCCTTCACCTCATTGATGCGGTGGACCCCGGGAAATGTTTCATACGGACTTCACAGCAGGATTCACAGCAGGTGGTCGGCCTTCCCCGCCTTGATGTCGAGGATCATCCGCCGCAGCGCCTCCCGGCTGTCGGTGAGGGGCGCGTCCTCCGCACCGGCTATGGCGACGTAGGCGTTGCCGGTGGCATCGGTGCCGAGGCGGAAGCAGGAGTTTCCCTCGCCGCAGAAGGGTGCTTCCCAGGTGATGTCGCTCATCGGGCGTCTCCTCAGAGGTCGTTGGCGATCGCGTGGACGAAGCCGCGTGATGCCTCTGACGAGAGGGCGATGCGCTCCATCCAGTCCAAATGGGCACGGTACTTCGCCAACTGGGCCTCGGCGTGCAGGAAATCAGGCCCGTGCGAGCTGTCGACCTGCACGGTGTCGAGCTGGGTCACAGGCCCCTCCGCGTACAGCACCGTCTGCCCGGCGCCGGGGAAGGCTCCGGCGGCGAAGGGGATCACCAGGAGCGTCACGTTGTCCTGCTCCGTCCTCTCCAGGACGTGGCGCAGCTGTGCCTTGGCCACCTCCCGCCCACCGAACTGCATGCGGAGCGCGGCCTCGTGCACGATGGCCACGAACGGCGTTGCTTCCGCCCCGTCCAGCACGCTTTGCCGCTCGACCCGATGAGCCATGCGCAGAGCGACCTCGTGCTCGGGCAACTGCGGGATGACGACCCGGAAGACAGCCATCGCGTGGTCGGACGTCTGGAGCAGCCCAGGCATGTGCATCGAGTAGGCGGCCCGCATGCGGGCGGAGTGCGCCTCCAATTCCGCGATGTCCAGCATCCCCTGGGGCAGCGACCCCCGGTACTTCTCCCACCAGCCCCGCCGACCGGCTGCGGCCATGCTGACCAAGGCCTCGACGTACTCCGCGTCTGCACAGTCGCAGTTGCAGGCCAGGGTGCGGACCCGCTCCGGGCTGACGGCTCGTACCCCCGACTCGATGTGCGAGATCGTGCCCCGGTCAACCCCGAGCAGCCCCGCGGCAGACTCGGCGGACATGCCCGCCGACGTGCGCATGCGACGAACCTCGATCCCCAGCCGCTTCTGACGTGCTGTGGCTGATGTCCTCGCTCCCATGTGCCGCTCCCTCCACCTCGTCGTGGGCAAGTCTGCCGTCGGCACACGCAAGGCTCCACGATCGAGCGCATTTTTTACTGACGAGTGCCAAATGTGGCACCAACCGCGATACGTTCGGTGAGGGAAACGCTACACACGGCGTTCGGCAGTGCATCGCGCAAGCCTGCCCGCGCGACGGAGCCACCGACCGCCCACCCGCCCGACGAAGGAGTCGCCATGCCCACAACCCGTTGCCCCGCCGCCCCCACCTACCCGGCGGACCCGACGCCCCCCATCCCCGAAACCCTGGCCTACAGCCTCACGCTCCCCGCCGCACTGGCCAGCGCAGCGCTCGCGCGGGCGACGACCCGGGAGGTCCTGCGCGCCCACGGCCTGACGGACATGCTGGACCCGGCGCTGCAGGCGGTCGGCGAACTGGCAGCGGTGGCCTGCCAGTTCACCGAATCCCAGAACTACTACCTGACCCTCCGCTACCGCTTCCGCACCCTCCGCCTGATCGCCTACGACAGCCATCCCCGCCACACCAGCCCGCACCTGGCCACCGCCTGCGACACCCGACGCCGCGCGGCCCTCCGCGTCCTGGCCTGCGTCTGCCGCGCCTGCGACGGCACATGGGGCTTCGGCGAGGCGAGGGAACCGGGTGGCGGCACCCGCATGTGGGCGACCCTGCCGAGGGCGAGCGCGGCGGCGTACGGGGCGCCTTGAGGACGTAGGTCACAGTCGGACTTTGCCGTCCCTTGGCTCCGCCCATACCTCCCGTAGAACCGCTCTCACTACCGTCGTCGCGTTGGCAGGCGCACAGGGTGAATCACGGGGGAGGGCCGGCATGGCGGACCTGGCGAAAGAGGCGGCGTCGCTGCACAAGGCGGCGTCGGGGCTGCGGGCGGTGGGACACCACACGGCGAAGCCGTTGCAGGAGTTCGAGTCCGCATCGCAGGATCTGTCCGCCCTCGGCGCCCTGGGGTCGCTCCTCGGCGCGAAGGGCGACATCGAGGAGGGCATGACCACGCTCGTGAAGCTGACGAAGCAGCTGGACGAGGAGTGGGAGACGGAGGCGAAGTTCATGGGTGACGTCTGTGACGCCTTCGACCTGCTCGAGGTGCTGCTGACGGCTGCGGCGCGGGCGAAGAAGGGCTGAGCGGGGCGTGGTCGACCTCAACCCGCTGCACTACGTCAACAAGTTCAACCACATGTTCGGCGACACGGTCGCCGACGGCTTGGAGTTCCTGGGCATCACCGACCCGGCGGTGGACCCGGACGGCATCCGGGAACTCGCCAAGAGGTGGCGTGCGCTGGCCAAGGGCCTGGACGACGCGGCCGAGGCGGCGCGCAAGTCGCTGGCGGACGTGGAGTGGGAGGGCAAGGCGGCCAAGGCCCTCCACAAGCGGGCCAAGTCGGCTCGCAAGCAGGCCACGGAGATGGCCGACTCCCTCCGCGAGGGCGCGAAGGCGCTGGACGACTTCGCGGACAAGGCGCACGAACTGCTCTCGGAGATCGGCGTCATCCTGGCGGAGATCGCCGAACTGGAACTGGCGGGGCTCGCCCTGTCCGTGCTGACCGGCGGCACGTCGGCGGTCGTGTCGACGCTGATGGCCGGCTCGCGGGCCGCGAAGGTGGTCGCGCTGGTCGCCCGGATCGAGCAGGAGGGCACCGTCCTGGCGTCCGCGATCCGCGGGGTGATGGAGGTCATCCGGGCGGTCGAGCGGGCACTGAAGACGCTGAAGGAGATCCGCGGGGTCGCGGCGGCCGGGAAGATGGCGAAGGAGGGCATGAAGTTCTCCGCCTTCGACACGCTCCTGCGCGACCCGGAAGCCTTCAAGGACCCGCAGAAACTCGCCGGCCTCCTCACCGAGGGCGCCCTGCTGGGCGTCGGCTTCGGCGCCCTGGGCAAGGCCCTCGGCAAGGGCCTGAAGGCCCTCAAGCCCGCCGACCTGGCCAAGCTCAGCAAGGGCCTGAAGCTGAACTGCGCGACGTTCGAGCGGCTGAGACTCAATCCAGGTTTCAACAAGCTGCCCGCCTCGATCCGCAACGAGATCAAGAAGTTCGTACGCGACCCCATCGACGTCGCTACGGGCGAGATGGTGCTGACCCGCACCGACGTGTCGCTGCCGGGAGTGCTGCCCCTGATCCTGCTGCGGACGCATCTCTCCTCGTACCGCTGGGGCGGCTGGTTCGGGCCGTCATGGGCTTCTACCTTGGACCAGCGTGTACAGGCCGACGACGAAGGCTTCGTCTATGCGGCCCCTGACGGTGCCCGCCTCTGCTTCCCGCTCCCCGACCCGGAGACGGGTGAAGCGGTGAGCCCCGTAACCCCAGGCTCCCGGCTGTCCCTGTCGTGGGACGACGAGACGGACGGCGCCGTACGCATCACGGACCCCGAAACCGGCTTCGCGTACGTCTTCAACGGACCGATCGCCGTCGCCGGGGACGAAGCAGTCGACCTTCCCGTGCAGCACGTGACGGATCGCAGCGGCAACCGCATCACGGTTGTCTACGAGGAAGCCGACCGCCCCGCTGCGCTGGTCCACTCGGGCGGCTACCGCATAGCCCTGGACCACCACCCGGCCTACTCGCGTATCACCGGCCTGCGCCTCCTCGATCCCGAGATCCCGGACGGCCCGGGCGTCACTCTCGTCACCTTCGGCTACGACGAAACGGGCCGCTTGACCGAGGAGATCAACTCCTCAGGTTCGGCGATGCGCTACACCTACGACTCCGAAGGCCGTGTCACCTCCTGGACCGATCGCAACGCCACCTCGTACCGGTACACGTACGACGAACGGGGGCGCGTGGCGGCAACCGGCGGCACCGGAGACTTCCTCGCTTCGGCCCTCGCCTACGACGACCGCACACGCACCACCCGAGTGACCGATTCCCTCGGTCACATGCGGATCTACGAGCACAGCGAGGCGCTGCGCCTGCTCCGCGAGACCGACCCCCTGGGCAACGTCACGACTCAGGAGTGGGACGAGGACCTGCAACTCACCGCCGTCACGGATCCCCTGGGAGCCGAGAGACGGTATGTGTACGACGAGCGAGGCAACGTCACGCGTGTGATACGCCCCGACGGGGCGGAGCTGTACTCCGAGTACGACGCCCATGGCCTGCCCACGGTTGTCACGGGTCCTGACGGCGTCGCCTGGCATCAGGCGTACAACGAACGTGGTGACCGCGTCTCTGTGACAGACCCGCTGGGAGCCACCACCCGCTTCAGCTACAACTCCGCGGGCCACCTGACGTCCGTCACCGATGCCCTTGGACACCGCACCCATGTTCGGTGCAACGACGCCGGACTGCCCGTCGAGATTGTCGATCCTCTCGGTGGAAGCAGCCACTACACCCGGGACATCTTCGGTCGTCTGAGTGCATTCACCGACCCCCTCGGCAACGTGACTCGTCAGGAATGGACTTCAGAGGGCAACCTCAGTCGACGTGTGCTGGCCGACGGATCCGACGAACGCTGGGAGTATGACGCCGAGGGCAACTGCAAGAGCCACCGGAGCGCCACTGGAGCGCTCACCCGGTTCGAGTACGGACAGTTCGATCTGATGACCGTCCGCACGGGGCCGGACGGCGCACGTCACGTCTTCGACTACGACACCGAGCTGCGCCTCATAGAGGTCACCAACCCGCAGGGACAATGCTGGAATTACGTCCACGACGCGGCCGGTCGACTCGCGAGCGAATCCGACTTCGACGGTCGTGTCGTCTCGTATGCGCACGACAGCGCCGGCCGGGTCGCCGCCACTACCAACGCGCTGGGGCAGACGACTCGATTCGAACGCGACAGCAGCGGCCTTGTCACTCGGAAAGCAGCCCTCGACCGGAGCACCGACTACACCTATACGCGGACAGGACGTGTCGCCACCGCGGTGACGGCGGACTCCGCCATGGCCTTCACCTACGACCCCGCGGGGAACCTGCTGTCCGAAACGGCCGACGGCCGAACCACTGGATATGAATACGATGTGTTGGGGCGCCGCACGAAGCGTGTCACTCCCACGGGAGCCGTCAGCAAGTGGAGCTACGACCCGGCGGGGCGACGTACCGAACTGATCACCGGCGACGGGCACACGATCCGGTTCGCCTACGATGCGGCGGGCCGTGAGCTGAGCCGTCTCATCGGCGGCTCCGCAGTGTCCCACTCCTTCGACGCGTTGGGGCGCCGCACGAGTCAGTCCGTGCTGGACGCGACGGGCGAAACCGTTCAGAGCAGGGGGTACACCTACCGGGCGGACGGTTGTCTGACCCGCGTCGACGATCGGCTGACCGGTGTCAAGGACTTCGCCCTCGACGTGGTCGGCCGCGTCACGGGCGTACGAGCCGAGGACTGGTCCGAGCGTTATGCGTACGACGAGGCCGGCAACCAGACCGATGCCTCGTGGCCTGCCGTGCACGCCGGTCACGAGGCCACCGGATCCCGCAGTTACGCCGGCACACGGATCACCCGTGCCGGGAACATCCGATACGAGCACGACAGTGCCGGCCGCATCACGCTACGACAGAAGGTCCGGCTGTCCCGCAAACCGGACACCTGGCGCTACGAGTGGGACACCGAGGACCGTTTGGTCTCGGTGACCACACCGGACGGCACCAAGTGGCGCTATCACTACGACGCGCTGGGGCGCCGTGTGGCCAAACTGCGGCTGGACACCGACGGAGTCGGTGTCGTCGAGCGGACGGAGTTCACCTGGGACGGAGCCGTCCTCTGTGAAGAGACCACTGTGACGACGCTGCTGCCCCGACCGGTCACCGTCACATGGGATCACCAGGGACTGCACCCCATCGCCCAGAGCGAGCGACTCGGTGCCGACGCGGTCTCCCAGGAAGAGATCGACTCCCGCTTCTTCGCCATGGTCACGGACCTTGTCGGTACGCCGACCGAGCTACTGGACGACTCAGGGGCCGTTTCCTGGCGCACACGCGCCACGGTGTGGGGCAAAACGGCCTGGGCCGCCGACAGCACGGCATACACGCCGCTCAGGTTTCCGGGCCAGTACTTCGATCCGGAGACGGGGCTCCACCACAACTACCACCGGATGTACGACCCGGAAACCGGGCGCTACCTCACTCCGGACCCGCTCGGCCTGGCACCGGATCCCAACCCGTCCACTTACGTTCACAATCCGCACTCGTGGGCCGACCCGCTCGGTCTGGCCCCGCGGTGCGACGACGCGGTCCCCGGGTTCCGCAAGCAGACCGACCATCCACTGAGCAAACGGATACATGTCGGTGAGGACGGCAAGGTCACCATCACCGGCAAGGGCGCGCTCTACGTCAATCTGAGCGGCGACATCGGGCATACTGTTCGATTCCGTGGGGAAGGTGGTCAGATCGTCGAGTTCCAGATATCGGCCGAGTTCCGCGAAAAGATCAGACGCACCGCTGTGCCCCAGGAGGAGCCTGGTCTTGGATTCAGCAAGGCTGAATGGAAGCAGATGAAGCGGATTTGTCCGGAGATCTCGGATCCCACCATGGGGGACGACTTGTACGGCATTCCCAGCGGGATGCTCAATGAGTTCAGGGAAGAAGTGGCAAAGTATCCGGGTAGGGTTGTTCAGGAAGGTTAGGAAACGTCTCGCATGCTGCACGAGATCGAGGACATCGAGCAGGAGCGGCTCCGGCTGTCGCAGAGGCCCGCGGTGCGGGAGGCGCCGCCCGTTTTCTGTGCCTTCGACGTACGGACCAGTTGCCCGGTTCCGGAATTCCGCGACAGGGTGCTGTCCGTGCTCGATCCCGCACTTCGACTGGCCGTCTCGCAACCATTCGAAGGCGAGGATCTTCCGGTCGACGCGATCCCCGGTTGGTTCACAGCCGTCGCCCGGGATAGCGCCGAACCGGCCCCGGATTTCGCCGCGCAAGGCGCTGAACGCTACTCCACTGCGGTCGGACGAGGGGCCTGGGACCTTCAGGAGTGGCTGTATCAGTTCGATCCGGAATCCGAGTTTCGTGGCTGGGCCTGGTGGGACCTGACACAGTCGGGCGAACGTGAAGCGCGTGTGTGGGTGGACACGTGGGGCGAGTCCTTCTTCGCCTGCGACGAACTCCGGTGGCTCGCGTACGTCTCCGGTGCCGTGGAGGTTCACGGACCGACTTTGGAAAGATCCGAAGCCTGGTTTGCCGCAGCGCGGTCCTGAAGCGCAGCGACAGGCCCCCGCCCGCGCGTGGGCGGGCAGGGGCCGGGTCGGCAGGGTCAGCCGGATGGGTGGAGGCGGCCGGAGTTACGGCAGAGCGTGCACGTGCGCACCCACCGCGTTCGACCAGCCGTTGCCCGCCGTCGCGTCCCAGTTGGTGGACCAGGTCATCGCGCCCCGCAGGTCAGGGTACGTCTTGGAGGGCTTGAAGGAGCCGCAGTTGGTCGCCTTGGTGAGGCAGTCCAGGGCGGCGTTGACCACCGACGGGGAGACGTAGCCGCCGCCCGCCGCGCGGGTGGAGGCCGGCAGGCCGAGGCCCACCTGGGACGGGGCGAGGCCGCCCTCCAACTGGATGCAGGCCAGGGCGGTGAGGAAGTCGACGGTGCCCTGGGCGTACACCTTGCCGTCGCAGCCCAGCATCGTGCCGCTGTTGTAGTACTGCATGTTGACGACCGTGAGGATGTCCTTCACGTTCAGCGCGGTCTGGAAGTAGCCGCCCTGCGTCGACTGCATGTCGATCGTCTGCGGGGCCATCGTGAGGATCATGTCCGGGCCCGCCTTCGCCGCCAGGGCGCGCAGGGCCTGGGTCATGTAGGTCGGGTTGAGACCGTTCTCCAGGTCGATGTCGACGCCGTCGAAGCCGTACTCCTGCATCACCGAGTACACGGAGTTCGCGAAGTTCGTCGCGGAGGCGGAGCTGTTCACCGAGACGGTGCCCTTCTCGCCGCCCACCGAGATGATGACCTTCTTGCCCGCGGCCTGCTTGGCCCGTACGTCCGCCTTGAACTGGTCGACCGTGTAGCCGCCGAGCCCGGCCGAGTCGAGGTTGAAGGTCACGGCGCCCGGCGTCGTGGTCGCGTCGGCGAAGGCCACCGCGATGATGTCGTACGCGGCCGGCACGTCGGAGATCTTCTGGACCGTCGCCCCGTTGTTGAAGTTCTGCCAGTAGCCGGTCACCGCGTGCTTGGGCAGGTCGCCCTGGTTGCCGCCGTCGTCCGGGGCCGTCGTGCGGGCCGTGACCGCCGCCGACTTCACCGACTCACCGGCCGCGTTCGTCGCCGTGACCTGGAAGGAGTACGACGTCGAGGCCGCCAGGCCGGTCACCGTGGCTGACGTGCCGGTCACCGCGGTCACCTTCGTGCCGTCGCGGTAGATGTTGTAGCCGGTGGCGCCGGACACCGTGTTCCAGGTGAGGGAGGCGGAGTTCGGCGTCGTGCCGGAGACGCTCAGACCGGCCGGAGCGGTCGGGACCGTGGGGTCGGGGTCGCCGTCGCCGCCACCGCCGTCGGGGCCGAAGACGGACAGGTCGTCGACGTAGTACGCCGCCTGCCCGTACCAGCCGTGCGTGTACACGGACACGGAGGTCGTCGAGGAGCCGGTGCTGAAGGTGGTCTTCAGCTGCTTCCACGCCGTCGAGTCCGGGGTCCAGGTCGACACGTCCGTCGTGCCCGTGCCCGTCACGCCCAGGTAGGAGTACCCGCCCTGCACCCAGGCGCTCAGCGTGTACGTCGAGTTGGGCTTCACCGCGACGCTCTGCGAGCAGCGGGCGTTGTCCTGCCCCGCCGGGGTGGCCTTCAGCGCGGCGGAGCCCGCGTGCGCCGGGGAGGCGACCGTGGTGCCGCTGTTCGCCGAGCAGGTCCAGTTGCTCAGACCCGACTCGAAACCGGCGTTCTTGGCGTTGTTGACGTCGGCGGCCGAGGCCGGGCCGACGGCCGTGAACGCGAGTGCCAGGGCGGCGGTGACGGCGCCCGTCAAGGAGCCGAGACGTCTTCCGCGGCCGCGTCTGCGTACGGGGTCCACTGCTGCCTCCGGGGGTGGGGTGGGGCGGAATGGGGGACGGTGGCCACCGTTGACGTACAAGGTGGTCCAGACCAATTGAAGGTGTCAAGGGGTAGGTGCGGACCAAGTTGGCGGCCGGGTCCCTGCCGTCCGGAAAGCGGTGGCTCGCCATCGAAAATGCTCAACCTGCCCTGATTTGGCGCGTCTTGTGCAACACAAGTTGTTCCACAGGCTGGAGAAACGCTGTTCTCCGGTCACAGACGCGTGGATACAGTGCTCAGGTAGTCACGCAGTGAAGTCATCCGGGTGTGCCGGAGTAACACCGGCGGGCCGACGGGCATGGGAGACGGGGAGCCGCGCGTGCCAACTGCCATTGCCGTGACCAGTGCCGACCTGGCACTGCCGCCGCAGGACGAACGCACCCTGCCCGCGGCCGTGCTCCAGGACGTCGACCGGCGCCCCCTGGAGCAGGTCCTGGCCGAGTTGCAGACGCTGGTCGACCAGTGCGGGCACGTGATCGTCGTGTGCTCCCAGGCCGTCCCCGCGAGCGTGGAACGCCGCCTGCACACCGTCCGCGCCCTCCTGGAGACCGACCGCATCGCCCTGTTCCGGCCGCCGCTGCCGCCGCTCGGCATCGCGGTGCTGGCCCGCCAGTTGCGCCAGCTGGCCTCCTGCGACCTCAGCCCGGGCGTCCTCGCCTCGGCCGGCCGGCTGCTCACCCACTACATCCACGCCGGTGCCCTGCTCGGCTCCGTCGCCCGGCTCGACCACGTCCCCGTGGGCCTGAAGGCGCACGCCAGGTCCTGGGTGCCCGGCAGTCAGTTCGGCGTCGTCGCCCACCCCGTGCCGCAACTGGTGAGGATCGGCCCCGAAGCCGCCCTCGCCGGGCCCGAGTTCGGCACCTGGCTGCTGGTCGCCAAGGGACAGCACCCGACCGACTGGGTCACCGGCTCGCTCGCCCCCTCCTGGCACGTCCAGGGGCTGCGCGAGACGGCCCTGCCCGCCGAGTCCGCCACCTGGTGGGGGACGGGCCGGCTGACCGAGTTCTGCGCGTACCTCCCCGACCTCTCGGTCCTCTACCAACTCGTCACGTCCGTACGGCGGAGCACCTGCCACTGGTGCGGCATCGACGTCATCGGCGACCGCTGCGTGTTCTGCTCCGCGACACCACCGGACTACGACGACAGCGGCGGGAACGGGAGGGGCGGGAACGGGAGGGGCGGGAACGGGAGGGGCGGCGGCCTGGACCGCGCGCTCGGCCACCGCCGCGATCCCGCCCTCGGCCGCCGTCGTGAGAGACGAGCCCTGACTGGGTAGATCCGTAGCGCCCCGTCCTCGTCCGCATCTCCGTCCGCATCCCCGTCCGCGCCCGTCCGTCCGCCCGGACGTCCGACCCCCCAATGAGGTTGCACGGCCCATGAACTCCCGTCAGCGCCGCGGCATCATCCTGCTGATCCTGTCGGTCCTCTGCGCCCTGGGCGCCTTCGCCGGCGTGCTGTCCGTCATCAACGACGTGAAGTCCAAGGTCGGCCCCGAGGTGACCGCGTACCGGGTGAAGTCCGACATCGAGCCCTACACGGAGCTCGGCGCGACGCAGTTCGAGAAGGTCGAGATGCCCGAGCGCTGGCTGTCCGAGAACGCCGTCACCGACCTGTCCCGGGTCCGCGGAAAGATAGCCGTGACCACGCTGAAGGCGGGCTCGCTGCTCCAGACCGACATGATCGTCGACACGCCCGCCCTGCGGCCCGGGCAGCAGGAGGTCGCCATCATGATCGACGCGGCGACCGGCGTCGCCGGGAAGATCACCCCGGGTTCCACCGTCAACGTGTACGCCACCTTCGAGGGCGCGCGCGAGGGCGACCCCGACCAGTCGAAGATCATCGTGACCGGCGCCAAGGTCATCGACGTCGGCGAAATCACCGCGCTGGAGCCCGACGAGGACAGTCGCGACCGCGAACCCACCGACGCCGTCCCCATCACCTTCGCCCTGTCCACCATCGACGCGCAGCGCATCACCTACGCCGAGTCGTTCGCCCGGCGCGTCCGGCTCGCGCTGGTGGCCCCCGGCGGCGACACCACGGTCCCCGACAAGGACCGTACGTACGAACTCGCGAAGGACAAGTGAGAGCCGTATGGCCACGAGGATCCTCCCGGCAGTCGGCGACCCGGACGCCGTACGGTCCCTCACGACCCTGCTCAGCCAACTGCCGGACGCCGAACCGGTCGCCCCGGTCACCGACTCCACGCAGCTCGTCGACACCCTCGCCCGCCTCGCCGCCGAGTCGGTCGACGAACTGCCCGAGGTCGTCGTCGTCCACGAGCGCATCGGACCGGTCCCGGCCCTTGAGCTGATCCGCGAGGTCGCCCTCCGCTTCCCGGCCGTCGGCGTCATCCTCGTCACCTCCGACCCCGGCCCCGGCCTCTTCCAGGCCGCCATGGACCACGGCGCCCGCGGCCTGGTCGCCCTCCCGCTCGGCTACGAGGAACTCGCCAGCCGCGTCCAGGCGGTGGCCCAGTGGTCGGCGGGCGTACGCCGGCACCTCGGCGGCGCCGTCGACGTGTTCACCGGAACCGGCGGCACCGTCGTCACCGTCAGCGGCGCCAAGGGCGGCGTGGGCGCCACCCTGACCGCCGTCCAACTCGCCCTGGCCGCCCAGGCCTCCGGCCGGTCCACGGCCCTGCTCGACATGGACCTCCAGACCGGCGACGTCGCCTCCTACCTGGACGTCCAGTTCCGCCGCTCCGTGGCCGACCTGGCCGCCATCACCGACCTCTCCCCGCGCGTGCTGGCCGACGCCGTCTTCCGCCACGACAGCGGCCTGGCCCTGCTGCTCGCCCCCGGCGAGGGCGAACGCGGCGAGGAGGTCACCGACCGCGCCGCCCGCCAGATCGTGGGCGCCCTGCGCTCCCGGTACGAGGTCGTCGTCGTCGACTGCGGCGCCCAGCTCGGCGGGGCAGGCGCCGCCGCCGTGGAGAGCGCCGACACGGCCCTGCTGGTCACCACCCCGGACGTGGTCGCCGTACGGGGCGCCAAGCGGGCGGTGCGGATGTGGGAACGGCTGCAGATCCGCAAGGCGGCGGAGACCACCGTGGTCGTCAACCGGCACACCCGGGGTACGGAGATCCAGCCCCCGCTGATCCAGAAGATCACCGGCACGGCGATCGCCGCCACCACGGTCCCCGCCAACTTCAAGGAGCTGCAGGGCGCCGTGGACGCGGGCCGGGTCCACGAACTGGACGGCAAAAGCACCGTGAAACAGGCCCTGTGGGCCCTCGCGGGCGAGCTGGGCCTGGCCGGCGTGTCCGACGGGGGCCGGAAGGGGCACGGCCGCTTCCGCGGGGAGCGGGGCGACCGGAGCGAGCGCGGGGACCGGGGGGACCGGGGCGACCGGGGTGACCGGGGCGCGTCCGGCTTCCGGCGCCGGAAGGACGGTGCCGGGTGAGCCGGTTACGCGGGTGGGGCCGCGCCCGGGACCGCGCCCGGGACGGCGGTCAGGTCACCATCGAGTTCCTCGGCATGACGCCGGTGATCATCGCGACGCTGGTGGTGCTGTGGCAGCTCGTGCTCGTGGGATACACGTACACGCTCGCGGGGAATGCTGCGGACGAGGCGGTACGGGCGGCGACGGCGGCCGAGCGCGGGGCGCGGCAGGGGGCCTGCCAGGAGGCGGGCCTGGACAAGCTGCCGGGCTCCTGGGAGGGAGGTGCCAGTGTGGACTGCGGCACCGCGGGCGGTTACGTCACCGCCGACGTGCGCATCGAGGTCCCCCTCCTCTTCCCGGGCACCCTCAGCGTCCCCTTCACCGTGCACGGACACGCGGGGGCCGTGGAAGAGGAGGACGACTGAGATGCCGTACTCCCGAGGGCGACGGGCGAGGGACCGGGGCCAGGTGGCCATCGAGTACCTCGGCTTCCTCCCGATCCTGGTCGTCGTCGGCATGGCCGTCGTACAGCTCGGCCTGATCGCGTACACCGCCCAGCAGGCCGGCACCGCGGCCCGCGCGGGGGCGCGCAGCGCCTCGCTCCAGGAGAGCGCGCAGGCGGCGTGCGCGGCGGCCGTCAGCAGCTGGCTGGCGGACGGCACCGACTGCCCGGAGTCGCGGGGCGGGGACGAGGTGACGGTCACCGCCACCGTCGAGATCCCGTCGATCGTGCCCGGATGGGACTTCGATCCGGCCCGCAAGACCGCCACCATGCCGCTGGACCACTGACCGAGGAGCGAAGGACGCATGAGCCTGCGCGCACGCATCCACTCCCCCGAGGAGCACGGCAGCCGGGGCGAGGACGGACACCTGGTCGCCTCCTACCGGGCCAAACTCCTGGAGGAGATCGACCTCGCCGAGATGAGCGCGCTCGCGATGGCCGAGCGCCGGGCCCGACTGGAGCGGGTCCTCGGGCACATCATCAGCCGCGAGGGCCCGGTCCTCTCGACGCTCGAACGTTCCCAGCTGATCCGCCGGGTCGTCGACGAGGCCCTCGGCCTCGGCATCCTGGAACCGCTCCTCGAGGACGCCTCGATCACGGAGATCATGGTCAACGGCCCCGACGCGATCTTCGTCGAACGCGCCGGCCGCGTCGAGCAGCTGCCCCTCCGCTTCGCCTCCCACGACCAGTTGATGCAGACCATCGAGCGCATCGTCTCGACGGTCAACCGCCGGGTGGACGAGTCGAACCCGATGGTCGACGCCCGCCTCCCCTCCGGCGAGCGGGTCAACGTCATCATCCCGCCGCTCTCCCTCACCGGCGCCACCCTCACCATCCGCCGCTTCCCCCGCTCCTTCACCCTCCAGGAGCTGATCGGCCTCGGCTCGCTCGACGAGAACATGCTCTACCTGCTGGCAGGCCTCGTGCAGGCCCGCTTCAACATCATCGTCTCGGGCGCGACCGGCACTGGGAAGACCACCCTCCTCAACGCCCTCTCCGGCCTCATCCCCGAATCCGACCGCATCATCACCATCGAGGACTCGGCCGAACTCCAGCTCCAGCAGGCGCACGTCATCCGCCTGGAGTCCCGTCCGCCCAACGTCGAGGGCCAGGGCCGCATCACCATCCGCGACCTGGTCCGCAACTCGCTGCGCATGCGCCCCGACCGCATCGTCGTCGGCGAGGTGCGCGGCGGCGAGTCCCTGGACATGCTCCAGGCCATGTCCACGGGCCACGACGGCTCGCTGGCCACCGTCCACGCCAACAGCGCGGAGGACGCGCTGATGCGCTTGCAGACCCTGGCCTCGATGTCCGACGTCGAAATCCCCTTCGTCGCCCTGCACGACCAGATCAACAGCTCCGTCGACGTCCTGATCCAGCTCACCCGCTTCGCCGACGGCGCCCGCCGCATCACCGAGATCGCCCTGCTGGCCAGCCACGGCGGCGAGCCCTACCGCCTGGCCACGGTCGCCCGCTTCAACGCCCGCCCGATGACCGCCGACGGCCGCGTCCTCGGCGCGTACGAGTACCACCCGCTCCCGCACCGCACCGCCGAACGCCTCTACATGGCGGGCCAGCCCATCCCGCAGGCCTTCGGTGTGGCCCACACACCGGACCAGCTCACCACCCGAGAAGCCAGGTAGGACCGCCCGATGGAACCGGAACTCGACACGCTCGTCACGCTCACCACCGGCATCACGCTGCTGACCTGCGTCCTGGCGGTCGTCGGCCTGCACTCCTACGCCGCCGGCAAGGCGCAGCGCGCGGCCCTGGTCGACCGCCTCACCGCGACCGGCCAGGCACCGGCGGCCGGACGCCGACGCCGCTTCCCGACCCTGGACCGCCGCCTGCGCCGTACCGGACTGGGCCGGAACCTGGAACGCCGCCTGTCGGCGACCGGCCTGGACGTGACCCCCGGCGAGTTCTTCGCGTACATGGTGGCGACGGTCGCCGGCCTGTGGCTGATCGGCCAGGCGGCCCTGGCCCCCTTCTTCGGCCCCCTGGCGGGCCTCCTCGGCATCGGCGTGGCGATCCAGTTCCTCAACTGGCAACGCCAGAAACGCATCGAGAAGTTCATCAACCAGCTCCCCGAACTCGCCCGCATCCTCGCCAACGCCACCCAGGCCGGCCTCGCCCTGCGCACCGCCATCGGCATGGCCGCGGAGGAACTGGAGGCCCCGGCCGGCGAGGAACTGGGCAAGGTGGCCGACCAACTCGCCATCGGGGCCTCGATGGACGACGCCCTCGGCGAACTCGCCGACCGCCTCCCCTCCCGCGAACTGGTGGTCCTGGTCACCACCCTCGTGCTGTCCAACCGCGCCGGCGGCCAGGTGGTCGGCGCGCTGCGCAACCTGACGGAGACCCTGGAGGAACGCAAGGAGACCCGGCGCGAGGTCCGCACCCAGCTCTCCCAGGTCACGATGACGTCGTACGCCGTCCCCGTCCTGGGCATCGGCTCGTTGCTCCTGATGAACGGGGTGAAGGACGGCGCCCTGGAACGCATGACGGGCTCCCCGGCAGGCCAGGCCGCCGTGATCACCGCCTTCGCGCTCTACGCCGTCGGCTTCGTCCTCATCCGCCGCCTGTCCCGCATCGACGTCTGAGAGGGGGAAGACAAGGACATGGGCCTCGAACTCCCCGGCATACTCCTCGCCCTCCTCATGGCCCTGGCCGTCTCGGGCGTCTTCGCCGGCATCCGCATGTACCGGGCGGAGGCGAAACTCCCCGACGACCTCGCCCTCGCCCTGGAGGTCGGTGCCACCCGCACCGGCGCGGCGCACTCCCTCATCGACCGCATGGGCATGCGCTACGCCCCCGCCGTACTGCGCCTGATGGGCCCGGCCCTGGTCGCCCGCTACCGCCGCAGGATCGACCTGGCCGGCAACCCCGGCGGCCTCACCATCGACCGCTACGCCGCCCGCCGCGCGGTCTACGGCGCCCTGGGCGCGCTGGGCTTCCTGGTCTTCCTCCTCCGAGGCCAATACCTGGTGGCCCTCCTGCTCCTCGCCTTCGGCGCGTTCTGGACGGAGGTGGGCATCTGGTCGGCGATCCGCATCCGCAAGGACGTCATCGAGCGCACGCTGCCCGACTTCCTGGACGTCCTCGCGGTCGTGGTCAGCGCGGGCCTGGGCTTCCGCCAGGCCCTGGACCGGGTGTCCACGCGCTACGAGGGCCCCTGGGCCGACGAACTGCGCATCACGCTCCGCCAGATGGACCTCGGCATGAGCCGCCGCGAAGCCTTCACGGAGCTGCGCCGGCGCAACGACTCCGAACAGGTGGCGATGTTCGTGACGGCACTCCAGCAGGGCGAGGAACTGGGCGCCCCCATCGTCGACACCCTGGTCTCGCTGGCCAAGGACATGCGCCGCACGGACGCGCAGAACGCCCGCCGCAAGGCCGCCCGCGCGGTCCCCAAGGCCACGCTGATGATCACGACCTTCATGGTCCCGGCCACGATGATCCTCCTCGGCGCCGGCCTGATCCTGGGCTCGGGGACGGACTTCGGAACGATCACGGGGGAGTAGGGGAGTGCGACTGCACATGAACAGGAGAAGACAACTATCGCCCCCCAACAACCCATTGGCCTCACTTCACCGCAATACCTTTCGCACTTGCAATCCATTGTGGGACAGTCGATACCTGGTACTCCCGACAGGTCGAGGTCCCAACCGAGCGCGAGGGAGGTGGAGATCGTGGACGCCCTGACGTCCGGCACGACCAGCCAGCAGATCACCGCCGCCCACCCGCACGAGCAACACGGCTTCGCCCACCCTGGAGGGGAACACCATGACCAACTGGCTCCACACCGCCGCCGCACACCTGCACACCCGCCTCACCACCCAACACGACAAGGGCCAGACGGCGGTGGAGTACCTGGGCATCATCGCCGTGGTGGTGGCGATCGTGCTGGCGATCACGGGGACGGACATCGGGCAGACGATTTACAACGCGATCAAGGACAAGATCACCGAGGTCACCGGCGGTTGACGCCGGCACGTGTATACGACGACGCAGGGCAGGCTTTCCCTATCTACATCACGGTGGTGGGGGGCCTGCTCCTTCTCGCGCTCGCGTATTTCGCGGTCGGCCAGGCTGCAGGAACTCGTAGCGAGGCGCAGACGGCAGCAGACGCTGCGGCGCTCGCGGCGGCTCTCGAAACCCGGGACCGCCTCGCGGACCAGTGGCTCGACAACGTCCGGGAGCCGGACTCTTGGCAGGACATCTTCGAGGGGAAGGTGGCCGTTCCCAACGCGTGTTGGCGTGCCCACGAACTGGCGGCGCGCAACGGCGCGGGGGTGGACTGCGCACCGGATGGCCTTCTGGGCTACAGCGTCTCCGCCGAGACCAATGACACGGTCGGCGACACCATCGTGCCGGGCACAGAGGACCAGAAGGCGACGGAGAGTGCGACGGCCGTCATAGAAGCCCGCTGCTCGCTCAAGCCGCCCGCCGAGGATGCCGAAGCCGATGCGCTGCCGAGCCTCATCTGTAAGGGCGGCGAGGACTGGGATCTCAAGCCGGACGATCTCTCCGACCTGCCGAAGCCCGAGGATCTGTTCGACGTTCACCTGGCCGATAGTTGACAAGCGAACGACGAGGACGAAGGAAGCGAGTCATGAGCATTCGGTTCACAACAAGGGCGCGAGGAGGGCTGCCCGCATGGCCCGTTGCCATCGTGCTGGCCTTCGGCCTGGTGGCCTGTGGTGGTGGAGGCGGAAGCGATGACGACAAGCCGGAGTCGTCGACGGCCGCTTCCAAGAGCAGCGAGTCGAAGCCGGACGCTCAGGAGGGCGATTCGGGCGAGACGCTGGCGGAGCTGAAGGGGCCCAGTGGCCTGTTCCTGAAGATCACCGCCGCGGAGCGGGATGCGGGTGGTTTCATCACGATCAGTGGCGACCTGAAGAACGATGGTGAGAAGACCGTCAATGTCCCCGCTCAGCTGAGTGGCAACGAGACCGAGATCATCCGGAACGGCAGCTCTCTCGGTGGTGCCACTCTGGTGGATTCCAAGGGCAAGAAGCGCTACTACGTGCTGCGTGACACGGACGGGCGGCCACTCACGACCACCAATTTCCCTGCCTTGAAGACGGGCGAGTCCCTGCCGGTGTTCATGCAGTTCCCCGCGCCCCCCGCCGACACGGCCGAGGTGACGCTCCAGCTGCCGATGTTCACGACCGGCACCGTCGAGATCTCCGGGTGAGGCACACCATGACCTCACCCCCACGCCTGCTGGCCGCAGTCACCCTCATGCTCGCCTCGACCGTCTACGGCACCACCACCGCCCACGCCGACGACGACCCCAACGACCCCCCGGGCACCGAACCCTCCGCCACCGCCCCCGTGGAGGTGGACCCCAACGACCCCGACCTGAAGCTCCCGGACGGGGCCACGCTCGCGCAGGCGAAGGTGCTGGACATCAAGTCGGTCGTGGAGGAGCAGAGCGGCGACGAACGCCGCGAGGACACCAACACCAGCGTGACGCTCGCGCTCCAGGCCGAGGTGCTGTTCGGCAAGGACAGCTCGAAGCTCGGCGCGGAGGCGAAGTCCCGCATCAGAGGCATCGCCGACGAGATCAGGACCCAGAACGCCACAAGAGTCCGCGTGTTCGGCTTCACCGACGACCTCGGCTCCTCCGCCCACGGCGACGTACTCTCCAAACGCCGAGCCAACGCCGTACACGACGTCCTGTCCCAGTCCCTCAACGACGCCGGCATCACCTACGAGGTCCGCGGCTACGGCGAGCAGTACCCCATCGCCGACAACTCGACGGAGGCCGGCCGCAAGAAGAACCGCAGGGTCGAGGTCTCCTTCCCCCGCACGGAGCCCTGACGCACCATGAGGTACCCAATGCACCCCCGCCCACGTCCCACCCGCACCGCCCTGACGGCCCTCGCGGCGCTGGCGGCCCTCACGACGACCGCGTGCGGCAGCACCCACGAGGCAGACGACGAGCCACCCCGAACGCCCCGGGACCGCCCCACGCCGTCCCGCGCCACCCCTGCACCCCCCTCCCCCTCCTCCGCGGCAGCGGCCTGCTCCGACGGCAACTGCGAGATCGCGATCACCGAGCCCGTGACCATCCACTTCCGGGGACCGGGCGACGACGGCCGGGCAACGCTCTCGGTGACGACCGTCGGCCCGAACGAGATCGAGTACGAGGTGAAGTCCGGCAACACCCGGTCCAAGGGCGGCGCGAGCGGCCCGGGCCAAGGCTGCCTCACCTACCTTCGCGATCGTGGCAGCGGCAACTCCTGCGGCACCCTCGACAGCACCCGCCCGAGCCCGCGGCCCGACGCCGTGGTGATCCAGGCGACGACGGGCACGGACGGCACGGCACTCCTCCACATCGTGTCCCCGTGACGCGCGACACCGGCTCGGCCGGACGCACCGCAGGTACCACGAAGAGCCGGTGCTTCAGGTACCGATGAGGGATCGCAGCACCGGAACGCTGCCCCCCGAGCTCACCAGCCCCACGAGGACCGATCCGGCGACCGGACTGCCACTCAGCCAGGCCAGGCCGCCCACGACGAGCCCGATGACGACGGCGGTGAGCAGCACCAGCGCGGTGTGCAGGGTCAGGAACGGACCCGGAGTCCCGGGCGGCGAGCTGTGATCGGACGAACGCACGGACGGCTCCTGGGGGAACAGAGGGCTGAAACAGATGCTGTGATGCCGCCGTTCCTAGATCGCATCGACACGAGAACCCCACGCACACCTCCCACACATCGCCCGTTCAGGTCATCTCGCCGCACGCGCGTGGGGTGGATCCGAGGGCCGCACCTAACACCCGTGGGTACGACCTGAAGGGAGGCCGATGCAGGGGGACGAGACCCGGGACAGCCGTGAGCGTCGCGCTGCCGACGAACTGCTCCTCAAACACCTTGCCAAGAGCGGGTTCGAGGGCCCCGACTACGAGCGGTTCCAGAACGAACTCGTGCGCTACGCCCTCTCCGTCCTGTGCGCGTGGCTGCATTCCGGGCAGGTCTTCAACCTCGCCCGGCAGACCGGCTTCGGAGTCCAACCCACCGAGATGGAAAGGGAGGAGCTGCGCCGCGACGGCGATCTGCGCGAGGAGCTGGCGAACTTGACCGTGGCCCGGGCGCTGCCCCGCTTCAGGCAGACCGCGCTGATCGAGGGAGGCTGGACCTACGACGGAGGAGCCGGCCTGACCAGTTACTTCATGGGTGCCTGTCTGAGAGCGTTCCCGAACGAGTTCCGACTGTACAGAGCGGGCGAGGACCGCTACCGGCGTGCCGTGCACCGGGAACAGGCGCATCAGGCCAGGTACCAGGTCGCCCCGAGCGCGGAGCAGGAGGCGCTCGGGGGCCTGTGGGCCCGGCAGGTGATCGAGACCATCGCCGACCCGCGCACCCGCACGGCGGTGACCGCGAGCGCCTTGGCCGACTACACGCACGACGAGATCCGGGAACTGCTGGACGCTTGCTCGACCCGTGTGATCGAGGCACTCCTGTACCGGTGGCGCAAGAAGGCGAAGAGCAGTGAGGGGGAGTGGCGGCATGGATGACAACCGGACCTTTGAAGAACTCCTCGAGCAGTCCTCCCTGGGCACTCGGGGGGCACGTACGCTGCGTCGGCGCACTACTGACACCCGTGCCGAGAGCGTGGTGGGGTTGGCCGAGGCCCGGGAGTCTTCTGCCGGGAGCGTGGAGCGGGCCGCAGGTGCACGACCGCGCCGCGTCCGGCGCCAGGGTGCCGCCGAGAGCGTTGCCGGCGCACACCCGGGAACCGTCCTGACCGACGGAGGCTCCCCGACCGGCCCGAGCCCGTCTCCCGGAGTTCCGCCCTCTCTGCCGGAGTTGTGGCGGTCGTACAAGGCGACCGGTGACGAGCGGCTGCGGGAACAGCTGATCCTGCACTACTCGCCCCTCGTGAAGTACGTGGCGGGCCGGGTCAGCGTGGGACTGCCGCCCAATGTCGAGCAGGCCGACTTCGTCTCCTCCGGGGTGTTCGGCCTGATCGACGCCATCGAGAAGTTCGACGTCGACCGGGAGATCAAGTTCGAGACGTACGCGATCACCCGGATCCGGGGCGCGATGATCGACGAACTGCGGGCGCTGGACTGGATTCCGTGGTCGGTGCGGCAGAAGGCGCGCAACGTGGAGCGGGCGTACGCGACGCTGGAGGCGCGCCTGCGCCGCACCCCCTCGGAGAGCGAGGTCGCCGTGGAGCTGGGGATCGCGGTGGAGGACCTCCACGCGGTCTTCAGTCAGCTGTCGCTGGCCAACGTGGTGGCCCTGGAGGAACTGCTGCACGCGGGCGGCGAGGGCGGCGACCGGCTGAGCCTGATGGACACCCTGGAGGACACCGCCGCCGACAACCCGGTGGAGGTCGCCGAGGACCGTGAGCTGCGGCGGTTCCTGGCCCGGGCGATCAACACGCTGCCGGAGCGCGAGAAGACCGTCGTCACGCTGTACTACTACGAGGGCCTCACGCTCGCCGAGATCGGGAACGTGCTGGGTGTGACCGAGAGCAGGGTCAGCCAGATCCACACCAAGTCGGTGCTGCAACTGCGCGCCAAGCTGGCGGGCTTCGGCCGCTGACGCCGTGCCGGGCGGCGACGCCGTCCGGAGGGTCTTCCCGCGCGGTCTTGAACGATCGGGCCCGCTCGGCGAGGCGCCGCGCGGTCGGCTCGGTGCCGACGTCACGAACGACTAGTCCTGCTGACCGACTCCGCCGGCCGACTCGGCCGAGCCCTCCACGACCTCCACCCGCGCCCCCACCCGAACCCCCCACTCACCCATCGCCCCGGCCTCCGCCTCCAGCACGTGCCGCGCCCGCAGCCGGGGCAGCCCCAGCCTGCCCGGCCGCATCGTGCGCACGGCGACGACGTTGAGCCGCCGGTCGAGGTAGGCCACGTCGATGTCCATCCGCATCCGGAATGTGTGCACACCGCTGGCGGGGGTCAGCAGCATCGCCCCGTCGACCGAGTCGCGCCCCAACAGCCCTTTGGTCCGTGCGCGGTACGAGCTCGCGACCTCCAGCGGAACACGAACGCGCTCGCCGTCCGGCCCCACCACGGCCAGAATCCCCACCCCGTTCCGCCACCTCTGCCGTCCCATGCAGCTGCCCTCCGTTCAGCCCTGTCACCTCGCTGAAGGTATCTGCCACGCAGACGACAGCCGGAGCCCTTTGCTGCTTCCGGTGCGTTACGGAACCGTTATGGCCCAAGAAGCCACAAGTGCAGAGGGTTTGAACTCCCGGGTGGCCAGGGCGAGACAGGTGTCACTCTGGTGCCGTCCGTCCCCGGTGGATAGCGTTGCTTCGCTGAAGAAAAGCCTCGTCCCACCCAGGAGCCTACAGTGAATCGCCGCCGCCCCACCCTCCTCGCAGCGCTCACGCTGACCGCCACAGCGGCCTTGACGCTGTCCGCGTGCGGCAGCGACGACAGTTCCGGCAAGGGGGAGGGTGAGGACAAGATCGCAGGGGTGGAAACGGGTAGCACTACCCCGTCCGCCTCGCCGACTTCTTCCGAGCCGTCGAAGGCCGGTAGGCCGAAGATCGAACTTCCGGCTGATCTCTCCTACACGTTCGAGTGGCCAAAGTCGGGGGACAAGGATAAGGACGCGATCCTTGACGACACCGAACAGTCCATTAAGGCCGTGGACTTGGCCATTGTCAACCAGGACGCACTCGACAAGGCGTATCTCTATTACTACGAGGGCGAGGCTGCCGCCGGCACGCAGAAGTTCATCCAGAACTATGTTGACCAGAAGGCAGGACTCACGGGGAGCTACCGCTTCTATGCCCCTCAAGTAGCGGTCGATGGGGACGGTACCGCTTCCTTCACGTACTGCGAAGACCAGGGCAAGGCGTATGTGAAGTACCTCAAGACCAACAAGGTCAGGAAGACCGAGGTGTCTGCGAAGAGCTACGTCATCTACCACACGTCGCTGAAGAAGAACGAGGAAGGCGTGTGGGAGATCCAGGAGATCGCTTCGGAGAGTGGGAGTGCCAAGTGCCAGCCCTGACACATGCAGTGAAGGCACTACCGGCCACGCTCGTGGTGAGCGCATGTCTCTCCGTTCTCGTCCTGCCCGGACAGGCACGCGCCGACGACATTCTGGACGGCAACACGCAGAACTCGGGAACGGAGCAGCGTGCCGACACCGGCGACGACGGGACCGTTTCGGTCACCGTGGGTGGTGTCGTCTTCGATCGTTCCAAGAACGGGAGCGGTGACTCGGTCGGTGCGATGACGTCGTCCACGTCCTGGAGTCCACCGGCTTGCTGGTACGCCCCGAAGTACACGCCCAAGGAGTTGCAGGATTACCTGGAACCGATCTGGGAGGCCGAGTCCACGGGATACGAGTGGGATGCCAAGCAGCGCGAGAAGTACAACGCGAAGGATGAGAAAAAGGGCTTCAACAAGGACAAGACGGGCAAGGGCTTCTGGTGGGGCTCGTACGTGAACAAGAGTTACCCGCCCGGCTGGGACAAGTGTGACACGGAATACTTCTGGGTGGACAAGGGTGACCCGCCACCCGCGGACAAGGAGAACGCCGTCACCCCGGAGGTCCTCGCCGAACTCGCCTACGCGGAGATCCGCGTCCCCGGGACCGAGGTGACGCTGGCGCCTGCCGGGGCGACCAAGGTGAACCTTCCGACGTGGGCGTGGCTGGACGGTGCCGAGTTCAAGCCGGTCTCGGTCACCGCGTCCGTGGAGGAGATCGGCATCGAGGCGACGGCCACGGCTGAGCCGGTCTCGCTGCAGATCGAGCCGGGCACCCCGGACGCCGAGATCTACCCGGCATCGGGAGTCTGCGCGATCAAGGACGGCCGTATCGGCGCTCCGTACGAGAAGGGGAGGGCGGACGACACACCGCCGTGCGGGGTGAAGTACCTGCGCTCCTCGGGCGACGGCACGTTCCCGCTCCAGGCGACGGTCACGTGGGAGATCCACTGGACCGGCACCGGCGGCGCGGGGGGAGACCTGCCCGACGGTACGTTCGGCGCCACCCAGGACGTCGTCGTCCAGGAGATCCAGGCCGTCAACCGCTGATCGTTCGCGCCAGTCCGGATCAAGCTCTTGGAAGGCGCTCAGAGGAGGTGGTCCGCCTTGCCCGCCTTGATCTCGAGAATGAGCGACCGAAGAGCTTCGCGGCGGTCGGTGAGGGGGCGGTCTTCCTGCCCGGCGATGGCGATGTAGGCGTTGTCTTCGTCATCGGTACCTATGCGGAAGCAATTGTTACCCTCGCCGCAGAAGGGCTCTTCCCAGTTGACGCCTGACACGGTAGCGATCTCCTCAGAACTCACGGACGACATGTCGGACGAGATCACGCGAGGCTGTCTGTGAGTCGAGACGAGGCCCTTCGACTGATCCTTTTCGACGGCCATCCCCGCCACATCCACCCGCGCCTCGCCGCCGCCTGCGAAGCCCGGCGGCGGTCGGCGCTTCGGGTCATGGCCTGCGTCGTCCGGGCCTGCCGCGGAGACTGGGGATTCGGCGATGCTCGCGAACCGGGCGGTGGGACGCGCATGTGGGCGGTGCTGCCGAAGGAGACAGTGCGCTGAAGTACGTGACGTGAGCCCGGCTCGACACCGGGCCACGCCCTCGTAATGGTGTTGAACGGGGCCCTCGGCCGAAGGTAGGAAGGCCGCATGACTGGACTCGGTGCCGTGTTCCGCCCCCAGCTCGCCCCCGAGCGGCTCCGTGCCGTGGCTCGGGTCGCCGATGAGGTGGGGCTCGAGGAGCTGTGGCTGTGGGAGGACTGTTTCCGGGAGGGCGGGATCTCCACGGCCGCCGCCGCCCTCGCGTGGACCGAGCGGGTGCGGGTCGGGGTCGGGCTGTTGCCCGTGCCGTTGCGGAACGTGGCCGTCACCGCGATGGAGGCCGCCACGCTGCACCGGATGTTCCCCGGCCGCCCCGTCCTCGGCGTGGGACACGGGGTGCAGGACTGGATGGGACAGGTCGGGGCCCGGGCCGAGTCGCCCCTGACGCTGCTGCGGGAGTATCTCGTGGCGCTGCGGGCGTTGTTGGGGGGCGGGCGGGTGACGTCCACGGGGCGCTACGTCCGACTCGACGACGTCGCGCTGGACTGGCCGCCGGAGCAGCCCGTCGAGGTGCTCGCCGGCGCCACCGGGCCGCGCTCGCTGCGGCTGGCCGGTGAGGCCGCCGACGGCACCGTGCTCACCGCGAACACTCCGCCCGACGGAGTGCGCCGTGCCCGGCGGCTCATCGACGAAGGGCGGGCGGCGAGCGGGCGGACGGAAGCGCACAGGGTCGTCGTGTACCTCCTCGCCGCCACCGGAGCCGGTGCCCACGACCGGCTCCGGGCCGAACTGGTCGCCGAGGGCGTCGGGGCGGTGCCGGATCTCGGGGTCGCCGGAGACGCGGAGGCCGTCGCGGACGCCGTGCGGCGGTTGGCCGAGGCCGGGGCCGACACCGTGATCCTCCAGCCGACCGGGGACGAGCCCGATCCGGAGGGGTTCGTCCGGTTCGCCGCCGAGCGGGTCCGGCCGTTGGTGGCCTGAGGGTCGCTGACGGTGGCCTCGTGCCGTACGGGTTGCACCTTCCGTAGCGGCATGTGGTCCGGTGGACCTACGTCCCGATGCCGTGAGGAAGGGTCCCTGCTCATGCGTTCGTCCTTCATGCCACCCCGCCGGGTCAGGATCGGTGACGCGGCGGCCTTCGTCGGCAGCACGCCACGGGCGATCCGGCATTACCACGAGATCGGCCTGCTCCCCGAGCCCGAGCGGGGCGGCGACGGCCGCCGCCGCTACGGGTACGAGGACATGATCCGCCTGCTGTGGATCCGCAGGACGGCCGACGCCGGCGTCGCCCTGGACGACATCCGTGACGCCTTTGGCACCGCCTCTGCCACCGCCTCCGCCACCGGCTTTGCCACCGGCACGGCTCCCGGCGGTGGTGACAGCGCAGAAGGCGTCGCGGGCATCCTGGAGCGGTTGGAGGAGACCCTCGCCGCGCGGGAGGCGGAATTGCGGCGGCAGCGGGCCGCCGTGCGGCGGATGCGCACCGAAGGCAGCCGGACGGGCCTGCTCTCCGACTTCGTCACCGAACGCCTCAGGAGCCTGCCCGAGGGCTCCCTGCGTCAGGCGGACCTGGACAGTCTGCTGGTCACTGAGCGGATCCTCGGCCCGCTCGGCGCGGCCGTGCAGGCCACCCGCTTCGTCGTCCTGGCCACGCATCCCACTCTGCGGGAGGAGTCCGACCGCGTCGACGACGCCGAGGAGGCACTCGACGACAGTGTCGCCGTCGATGATCCCCGGGTCGCGCAAGTGGCCGTCGAGCGGCGCGCCTTCGAAAGCGCCCTGGAGGCCGCCATCGAGGAGTCCGGCCTGGGTGCGGACGACGATGCCCTCTTCGACGCCTGGGACACCTCGCACCCTGCCACCGCCGATGGGGGCGAGGCCGACTCCGTCAGCGCGTTCGAAGCCACCGGCTGGATGCCCTACGACTTCTCCCCAGCCCGCCGGCGCTGTATGGAACTGGCCGCAGAAACAGAAACACCCGCAGAACGAGCCGCAGAACAAGCAGCCCCAGACATCACCGCCCCCCAAAGCTATCGAGCGGAGCCTTCTTCATGACGCCCCCTGCCCACCCCGCACCCTTCGAGCGCCTCGTGGCCGAAGGTGCCGCCGTCCCCACCGAAGGGTGGGACTTCTCCTGGTTCGAGGGGCGGGCCACCGAGGCCCGGCCCTCCTGGGGGTACGCGCGGTCCATGGCCGGGCGGCTGGCCGGGGCCACCGCCGTACTGGACGTGCAGACCGGGGGAGGGGAGGTGCTGGACTTCGCCCTCGAAGCCGCCGGCCCCCACCGGGCCCCGCTCGTCGCCGCCACCGAGGGCTGGGCGCCCAACGCCGCCCAGGCCACCCGGCTGCTGCGTCCGCGCGGAGTCACGGTGGTCGCCTCGGCCGACGACGCGCCCCTGCCCTTCGCGGACGGCGCCTTCGACCTGGTCGTGAGCCGGCACCCCGTCGAGCCGCACTGGGCCGAGGTGGCCCGCGTGCTCACGCCCGGCGGCACCTACTTCGCCCAGCACGTCGGGCCTGCCAGCGTCTTCGAACTCATCGAGTACTTCCTCGGGCCGCTGCCCGAGGACAGCCGCCGGCACCGTGACCCCGAGCGTGAGCGCGCCGACGCCGAGGCGGTCGGCCTGGAGGTGGTCGAGCTGCGGGCGGAGCGGCTGCGGATGGAGTTCCTCGACATCGGTGCCGTGGTCCACTTTCTGCGCAAGGTGGTGTGGATGGTCCCCGGGTTCACCGTCGAGGCGTACCGGGACCGGCTGCGCGACCTGCACGAACGCATCGAGGCCGACGGGCCCTTCGTCGCCCACAGCTCCCGTCATCTCTTCGACGTGCGCAAGCCGGATGCCACGGGCGGGCCCGGCGCGCGGCCCTGACACCCATCTGCCGGGCCCGGGCCCGCGTCCTCACGCGTGCGCCCCCACCGTCACCTCTCCGATCACCAGCTCCGCCGCCGCCGCCTCCAGTACGGCCCCCACCCGTTCCGCGCAGTCCGCCAGCTCGCGTTCCTGTCGTGCCGTCAGGCGGGCCAGCGGCTCGACCGTGACCGTCGTACGGCGGCCCCGGCGGCGCTGGTGCCAGACGCCCGCCGCGACCCCGTCGACCAGGAGCACCGGGAAGTTGCCCGCCTGCCCGCCCGCCAGCGCCCGCCGGTAGGCGGCCCCCGGGAAGAGCAGTTCCCGCGGCTGGGCGGCGACGACGTACGCGTCGAAGTACGGCAGCAACCGCACCCCGCGCAGCGGTTCGTCCCGTTCCGCGGCGTCGGGGAAGCCGGTGTCGCCCGCCGCCACCCACGCCGGGGCGCCCTCGAAGCGGACCTGCTCGATCTCGCCCGCGGCGGCCAGCTCGGCGTAGCGGGCCTTCGCCCAGCCGGGTGGTGCGGCCAGCCAGCGGGCGAAGTGCTGGGGCGTCGCCGGTCCGTACGCGTACAGGTATCGGCGTACGAGGAGCCGTGACGCCTCCTCGGGCGGCAGCGGGGTGAAGTGGGGCGGCCGGGTGTACGTCACCCTGCGGCCGCGGTTCGGGCCGAAGGACAGGGCGCCGCACTGGCCCGCCCGGTGCAGGACCTGGCGCCAGCGCGGCCACATGGTCTGGAAGGCGGGCATGACCAGGTCGCCGGCCCAGGGGCCGGTGCGCGCGACGACCTCCTCGCCGAGTTCGTCGATGGTCAGGAAGGCGCCGTCGAGCGCGTCGGCGATCGCGGCCACGACCTGCCCGGCCTGCTCCCCGGTGAGGCGTACGTCGGTGGGGAAGGCGGCCGTGCCGGACGGGATCGCGGGGAGCGCGGCGCACCACATGGGGAGGTCGCGGGGCGGGAGCAGATGCACCGTGCCGCGCGGGCCGTGCGTCTTCACCAGCGCGGGCGCGGGCACGTGCGCGGGCGTGGGCGTGGGCGGAGCGGTGGGCCACAGGGCGTCGCGTACGTCCGTGCGGGTCACGCCGTCGGCCCGCAGGCCGACCGACAGCTCGGCCGCGGACAGTACCTGGGCGTGGACGCCGAGCATCGCGGCGGCCACGTCGGCGACGGACGTGCCCGTTCGGGCCCGCCTGGCCAGGAACTGCCGTTCCAGGCGTCGTGCGCTCGCCGCGGCCCAAGTGATCCCCGTCGTCTTCGTCATGAGGCGACGTTAGGTGAGAAGTAGGACGGATTCCGTCCTCGGTCGTCCGGGGTCGCCCTCGGTCGTCCGGGGGTGGATCTTCCGGGCTCAAGTGGCGCACCTTCGCAAACATCCGTGTGTGCGGAGGCAGGGTACGCAATCACCCGTCGATCCTCACAGGGTTTCCACATCGTTATTCATCGATGTCCTCTTCGAGTCGAAAACGACCCGCCCGGTCGCGTAGGTTCGGAGCCAGGTAATTCGCGTGAGCAAAGCTGCGCGCGTGGCACCGCGCAGTGGAGGGGGCTGCGCGGTGCCGGATCAGTCGCCGGACCGGTCGCCGCCGTCGCCGGGCCGGCCACCGGACCGGCCCCGGTCAAGCCGGCCGTGCCGGTCGCGTCACCCGGACGGGCGAAGCGGACTTCCACCCCGTCACGCCGGTCGGCGGCGCCGCCGCGCCACACCAGTCGCACGCGCATCACCGCCCGCCCGAAGGCGCGCAGTGATTTGGCCACCGTTCAGGCCGGAATATGGGCTTCCGCGGTCATCCGGACGTCGCCGGGCAACTCCGGAGAGTAGTTGTGGCACGCCGATGCACGCAGCATCACTTACGAAGGGTTATGGTGGAAACCCCCCCTCGGGCCGGTCCGTATCCCCCCCCACGGACCGGCCCGTTTTTTCTGCCCGGCCGGGCGGCGCCTGCGAGCGGTACGCCCGTAACGAGGAGTTCACCGGTGCGCCGTCCTGTGTCGTGGCATGGCGGCGCTTGTTCGAGGGCATAAGCCAAGCAGGTCGACGCCCGAACCACGGGTGTCGGATCTCAGCGGACGGCACGGAGCCGTCCGCCCGGGAGGCCCTTTGCACCAGCCCCACCGTGCGGTCACGGCACGGAAGACGCGGCGGAGGACCGGTCCGCGGTCCGCGCCAGTGCAGGGCGGCCCCAGGGACCTGCCTGACGACGACCGTCCGGCGGCCCTCCGACCGGTCGGCTCGTTCCCGCCCTCCCGGCGCGGCTCGTTCCCGCCCTCCCGGCCCAGCGTCCACTCCGTCGCTCCCCGACCTCTTCCGAGGGGGTACGTCCTTCCGTGGTGACCAGCACAAAGCGCCACAAGCCAGATAGGCGCACCTACGTTCTCGACACCAGCGTCCTGCTGGCCGACCCGAACGCCCTGAACCGCTTCGACGAGCACGAGGTCGTGCTCCCCATCGTCGTGGTGACGGAGTTGGAGGCCAAACGGCACCATCCCGAACTCGGCTACTTCGCCCGGCAGGCCCTGCGCCTGCTCGACGAGTTCCGGGTGCGGCACGGTCGCCTCGACGCCCCCATCCCGATCGGGGACCTCGGCGGCACCGTCCGCGTCGAGCTCAACCACTCGGACCCCAGCGTGTTGCCCACCGGCTACCGCCTGGGAGACAACGACTCCCGCATCCTCGCGGTCGCCCGCAACCTCCAGGCGGAGGGATTCGACGTCACCGTCGTCTCGAAGGACCTCCCGCTCAGGATCAAGGCGTCCTCCGTCGGACTCCTGGCCGAGGAGTACCGCGCCGAGCTGGCCATCACGGACGCCTCCGGCTGGACCGGAATGTCCGAACTCACCCTGCCGGGTGAGCAGGTGGACGTGCTCTTCGAGGAGGGCAGGGTCTACGTCCCCGAGGCGACCGACCTGCCCGTGCACACCGGTCTGACCATCCAGTCCGAGCGCGGCAAGGCCCTCGGCCGGGTCGCGCCCGACGGCAACGTCCGGCTGGTGCGCGGCGACCGGGAGGCGTTCGGCATCAAGGGCCGCAGCGCCGAGCAGCGGATCGCGCTCGACCTGCTCCTCGACCCGGACGTCGGCATCGTGTCGATGGGCGGCCGGGCCGGCACCGGCAAGTCGGCGCTCGCCCTGTGCGCGGGCCTCGAAGCGGTCCTGGAGCGCCGGCAGCACCAGAAGGTGATGGTCTTCCGGCCGCTGTACGCGGTGGGCGGGCAGGAGCTCGGCTACCTGCCCGGCTCCGAGGCCGAGAAGATGAGCCCCTGGGCGCAGGCGGTCTTCGACACGCTGTCGGCCGTCACCAGCCGGGAGGTCATCGAGGAGGTGACCGCGCGCGGGATGCTGGAGGTACTGCCGCTCACCCACATCCGGGGGCGCTCGCTGCACGACGCGTTCGTGATCGTGGACGAGGCGCAGTCGCTGGAGCGGAACGTCCTGCTGACCGTGCTGTCCCGGATCGGGGCCAACTCACGGGTCGTACTCACCCATGACGTGGCACAACGGGACAATCTGCGGGTGGGCCGATACGACGGAGTCGTCGCCGTCGTCGAGAAACTGAAGGGGCATCCGCTCTTCGCGCACGTCACCCTGACGCGGTCCGAAAGGTCCCAGATCGCGGCGCTCGTGACCGAGATGCTGGAGGACGGTCACATCTGACCCGTCCGAGAACTCCGACCCGACTCGGGCCGGTTACCCGTCAGTTCGGCGCCGTCCGGAAAGGCCCAGAGCCTAGCCGGGCGGCGCCTCGGCGTGTGCGGATTTCCGTGAATCCCCTGGGCCAAACGAGATGTGAGCTTTCACACGCAACACAGAATTGCCTCACCCCGCCGGGTTACGGCAGAGTCTCACTCCTGTCAGGCCCCGCATACGACACAGTTGTACCCCCAGCGGTACGGCGCCCCAGAAGCACCAGATCCAACTCCATAGCAGAGTCGTATGCCGCCCGAGCACCACGCGGCGCTCCCGCCGAGGGAGTTGTCCACCGGGCCCGTGCCTCCCGTGACCCGTAGTTGGGGAGGCCAGTGCCAGGGGCACGATTGCGTCCGCGAGGGTCACCGAAGCGGGCGATGCTGGAAGGAAACCGTGTGAGCCGGATCTCGGTCCGGGGATTCGCAGTGGCCTCGGCCACGGCGGTCACCGCCGTCGGAAGCGTCGTCGGAGTTGCCTCGGGCAGCGTCGCGCAGAACAACGACGACGCGGAGGCGACGGCAGCAGGCACCACCCTGCTTGCCGACATCCCCATGGGTGAGCAGGCGCAGGTGCAGACCGCGTCCCTGACGCAGCAGGCCGACGTTCAGGCCATCGCCGCGGACGCGAGCGCCAAGAAGGACGCCGAGGAGGCGGCCCGCAAGGCAGCCGCCAAGACCGCCGTGGACAAGCAGGAGAAGGCCAAGAAGGCGGCCGCGGAGGCCAAGGAGCGCGAGGCGGAGAAGGAAGCGGCCAGCCGCGACGCCAAGCGCGAGTCCACCAGCTTCGCCGTCCAGAGTTCCTACAGCACCGGCCAGATCCAGGCGATGGCGCGCCAGATGGTGCCCAGCGGCCAGTTCCAGTGCTTCAGCAACATCGTGAACCACGAGTCCAGCTGGAACTACCAGGCCGTCAACGCCTCCTCCGGCGCCTACGGCCTCTTCCAGGCCCTCCCGGCCGGCAAGTACGCCTCCGCGGGCGCCGACTGGCGGACCAACCCGGCCACCCAGATCAAGTGGGGCCTCAGCTACATGGACAACCGCTACGGCAGCCCGTGCGACGCCTGGGCCTTCTGGCAGGCCAACCACTGGTACTGAGCCCGTAGTCGCCCGCCTTCCCCGGCGCCGCGGTCCACGCTCAACCTCGCGCAGCCCCTCACCGTCTTATGGTGAGGGGCTTTCGCGCTCCCGCCATGTACGGTCGGACCGGAACGACTCCAGGGGGGAGTGGTGGGGAAGGACGGGGGAAGAGGACGGATCATGTCACGAGTGCCAGGGTGGCTCGGCCGGCTCGGCGCCGGACTGACGCGGGCGAGCGAGCGGTTGGAGCAGCGCCGCGAGGAAGCGCGGCGCGCCGACGCCGACGACGGCCCCGGGCCGGCCTCCCACCACGAGCGGCGGCCCCCGAACGACACGGCCGAGGACACGGCCGGGGACGCGGCCGGGGACTCCGCGGCCGAGCACCTCGCCGCCCACCGCCCGGTCGCGCTCGCCAACCGTCCCGATCCGGCTCAGGCCGTGCCCTGGGGAGTACGGGTGGCCGCGGAGGCGGGGTGGCGGCTGCTGGTGCTCGCGGGCACCGTGTGGGTGCTGATGCGGGTCATCAGCGCCGTACAGCTCGTGGTGCTGGCGTTCGTGGCCGCGCTGCTGATCACCGCGCTGCTCCAGCCGGCCGTGGCCTGGCTGCGCCGGCACGGGGTGCCGAGGGGGCCGGCCACCGCCCTGACCGCGATCCTCGGCTTCGTGGTGATGGGACTGATCGGCTGGTTCGTCACCTGGCAGGTCATGGAGAACATCGACAACCTCTCCGACCAGGTCCAGGACGGCATCGACGAGCTGCGCAACTGGCTGCTGAACAGCCCCTTCCACGTCACCGACAAGCAGATCAACGAGATCGCGAAGAACCTTCGCGACGCGGTGGGCGCCAACACCGACCAGATCACGTCGGCCGGACTCGAAGGCGTCACGGTCGTCGTCGAGGCGCTCACCGGCATCCTGCTGGCCGCGTTCTCGACGCTGTTCCTGCTCTACGACGGCAAGCGCATCTGGCAGTGGTCGCTGAAGCTGGTGCCCGCGGCGGCCCGGCCTGGCGTGGCCGGGGCCGGCCCGCGCGCCTGGCGGACGCTGACCGCCTACGTGCGCGGCACGGTGATAGTCGCGCTGATCGACGCCATCTTCATCGGCCTCGGCATCTACTTCCTGGACGTGCCGATGGCCGTCCCGCTGGCCGTGTTCATCTTCCTGTTCGCCTTCGTCCCGCTGGTCGGCGCGGTGGTGTCGGGCGCGCTCGCGGTGGTGGTGGCGCTGGTGACCCAGGGCGTGTTCGCGGCGGTCATGACGCTCGTCGTGGTGCTGGCGGTGCAGCAGATCGAGGGGCACATCCTGCAGCCGTTCATCCTCGGACGCGCGGTGCGGGTCCATCCGCTGGCGGTGGTGCTGTCGGTGGCCGCCGGCGGCATGGTGGCCGGCATCGGCGGCGCCGTGGTCGCCGTGCCGCTGGTGGCGGTGACCAACACCGTCGTGGGCTACCTGCGGGCGTACTCCCGCGAGGCCGCCCTGCGGCAGACGCCGAGACCGCACGGAGCCACCTCGACCGACGCCGCCCCGGCCGTCGACCGCGTGCCGGGACCGCCGAAGCCCCCGGGCCCGCCGACGGACGGCCCACCGCCGGACACCTCCCCGGCCTAGCCAGGGCCTGTCCGGCGGATCATGCCGCAGACGCGGGGGACCCCCATCGCGTCGACTGCTTCCTCCGCCTTGCAGCCGCACGCACCAGACCCCGCTCACCGGCGCTGATGAAGTGCCGTGTCTGCCCTGCGACCTGATCCGCCGGACAGGCGCTAGCGGCGCGCCGCCGGCGCACCGGCATGCGAACGGGCCCCGTCCACCTCTCGGTGGGCGGGGCCCGTGCCGTGCGTGGCGGGCCGGGGACGAATCCCGGGCGGGACTACTCGGCGGCGAGGACCGCCTCGGCGTCCAGCGTGACGCCGACGGCCTCGACCACGGCGGCGATCTTGAACGCCTCCTGGATCGTCTCGCGGTCCACACCGGCCTTGCGGAGCACCTGCTCGTGCGAGTCCAGGCACATGCCGCAGCCGTTGATGGCGGACACCGCGAAGGACCACAGCTCGAAGTCGACCTTGTCGACGCCCGGGTTGCCGATGACGTTCATCCGCAGACCGGCGCGCAGGGTGCCGTACTCGTGGTCCGACAGCAGGTGCCGGGTGCGGTAGAAGACGTTGTTCATCGCCATCACGGCGGCGGCCGACTTGGCGGCCGTGTACGCCTCGGGCGTGAGGTTGGCCTTCGCCTCCGGCTCCAGCTCGCGCAGCACGATGGGGGAGCGCGAGGCGATGGCGGTCGCCAGCACGGTGCCCCACAGCTGCTGCGCCGGGAGGCCGGAGTTGCCGATGACCGAACCCAGGTTGAGCTTCAGGTCCTTGGCGTAGTCCGGAACGGCGGACTTCAGGGAGTCGAGGGACATGTCAGATCACTCTCCCGAGAGCAGCGCGACCGGGTCCAGGGTCTCGTCGCCCTTGCTCCAGTTGCACGGGCAGAGCTCGTCGGTCTGCAGGGCGTCGAGGACCCGCAGGACCTCCTTGGGGTTACGGCCCACGGAGCCGGCGGTGACCATCGTGAACTGGATCTCGTTGTTCTGGTCCACGATGAAGACCGCGCGCTGCGCGAAGCCGTCCTCGCCCTCGATGCCGAGGTCACGCATCAGCTCGTGCTTCGAGTCGGCCAGCATCGGGAAGGGCAGGTCGGTCAGGTCCGGGTGGTCCTTGCGCCAGGCGTGGTGCACGAACTCGGAGTCGCCGGAGAAGCCGAGGATCTGGGCGTCACGGTCGGCGAACTCGTCGTTCAGCTTGCCGAAGGCGGCGATCTCGGTCGGGCACACGAAGGTGAAGTCCTTGGGCCAGGCGAAGACGACCTTCCACTGACCCTCGTAGGTCTTGTGGTTGATCTGCTGGAACTCCTCGCCCTTCTCCAGCGAGACACAGGCGGTCAGGTCGAACTCGGGGAACTTGTCACCGACAGTGAGCACGTGCTCTCCAAAAGCGCAGCGAAGAAACGCCCATTTTGCGAGCGTTTCCCATGGGTTGGACGTTAGTGATGTTGGCACAGGGTGCATTGATTAGTGAAATAGCTACACTCGGTCGAGTTGATCGGAGGTAGCTATTAGTGTCCAGTAAGAAGAGGCAGCCCAGCCTCGCTCAGCTGCGGGCTTTCGACGCGGTCGCCGAGCACCTGCATTTCCGCGACGCCGCCGCCGCGATCGGCATGAGCCAGCCGGCGCTCTCGGGCGCCGTCTCCGCCCTGGAAGAGGCACTGGGTGTCACCCTCCTGGAGCGTACGACGCGCAAGGTACTGCTCTCCCCGGCCGGCGAACGGCTCGCGGTGCGGGCCAAGGCGGTACTGGCGGAGGTCGGCGCGCTCATCGAGGAGGCGGAGGCGGTGCGGGCGCCCTTCACCGGCGCGCTGCGGCTCGGCGCCATCCCGACCGTCGCGCCGTACCTGCTGCCGACGGTGCTGCGCCTCGTCCACGAGCGCTATCCCGACCTCGACCTCCAGGTCCACGAGGAGCAGACGGCGAGTCTCCTGGAGGGCCTGACGACCGGCCGGCTCGACCTGCTGCTGCTCGCGGTGCCCCTCGGTGTCCCGGGCGTCACCGAACTCCCGCTTTTCGACGAGGACTTCGTCCTGGTCACACCGCTCGACCACCGGCTCGGCGGCCGGGAGGGCCTTGAGCGCTCGGTGCTGCGCGAGCTGAAGCTGCTGCTGCTCGACGAGGGGCACTGCCTGCGCGACCAGGCGCTCGACATCTGCCGGGAGGCGGGCCGCGCGGGCGTCCCGGCGACGACCACGGCCGCCGGTCTGTCGACGCTGGTGCAGCTGGTGGCGGGCGGCCTCGGGGTGACGCTGCTGCCCCGCACCGCCGTCCGGGTGGAGACCTCCCGCTCCAGCCAGCTCCTCACCGCGTCCTTCACCGACCCGGCCCCCACCCGCCGTATCGCCCTCGCCATGCGCACGGGCGCGGCCCGCTCGGCGGAGTACGGGGAACTGGCGGCGGCCCTGCGCGAGGCGATGGCGGACCTGCCGGTGCGGACGGTGCACGACTGAGGGACCGAGGGACCACCCGGCCGGGCGGTCCCTCGGTCCCTCAGTCCCTCAGAGCCGCGGTCCCCGGGGCCCTCAGCGCCGCGGTCCTCGGTGCCTCGGTCGGGCACCCGCGGGGCCTACTCCGTGCGCAGCCCCTCCGGCCGCATCAGCCGCAGCAGCGGCGGCAGGCTGCACAGCGTCACCACCAGGACCACCGCGGCGCCGATGCCGGTCATGGCCAGGACGCCGGTCCAGTCGACGCCGACCGGGGTGCCCGTCATCTTCAGGAGCACCGTGCCCAGGGTCAGGCCCACCACCGAGGCGAGCAGCAGGCCCAGCACGATGGGGATCGCCGTCTGCCACAGCACCGACAGGCTCAGCGTGCGGCGCCGGGTGCCGAAGGCGACCAGGGCCGACAGCAGCTTCTTGCGCTCGCGCAGCTGCTCCAGCTGCGAGACCAGCAGACTGGCGCCGATCAGCGCCAGCACACACGCCGCCCCCACGAACAGGCCGGTGCGGATGGCGTCGAACCGGTCGGTCCGCTCGGTCGCCGCCCAGGTCACGGCGTCCGCCAGCGGGTCGATGGCAGCGGTGGTGTTCCGTACCAGGTCGTGCACGTCCGGCACCGACTGGTCCAGCTTGAGGTAGGCGTGTCCGTCCAGCGCCGGCGCGAAGGCCTCCGGCATCGCCGTCCGGGTCATCAGGAAGCCGCCCCGGTCGGTCCCGGCCAGCAGACCGGTACGCGGCTTCGCGGCCTTGACGCCCTCCGGCACCGTCCAGGGGACCCCCGGGCGCTTCGGGCCGCCCTCGTAGGACGGGTCCGCGTAGAGCTTCCGGCCCGGCGCGGCCAGCTTCGTCACGTCCTCCCCGCCGTCCCACTCGGCGCCGTGGACGACGAACACGTCCCCTTCGGCGCACGAGGACAGCGTGGCGATCTCCCGCAGCGAGGCGCAGTCGCCCACGGTCAGCGTCGTGCCGTGCTCCGGTTCCCGGGGGCGGTCGCCCAGCCAGGCCTCGGAGAAGGCGTAGACCGCCTCGACGCCCTTCGTGTCGCGGAACTTCCCGGCCGCCTGGTCCATGGCGACTCCGCTCGGGAGGATCGCCTCCATCTGCGCCTGCGACACGTCCTGCCCGGTGGACTTGGTGTAGTCGTCGTCCACACCGGCGAACAGCATCTGCAGCGCGATCGCCCCGGCGACGGCCACCGCGATGCCGTTGACCATCCGGGCCGCCGTCCCGCTGCTCAGCTGCAGCCGGCGCACGGCCAGCTGCCAGGCCACGCCGCCGGAGCCGAGCCGGGCGACGACGCTCTCCACGATCCACGGCAGGAGCGCGGTCACGCCGACCAGGAGGAGGACGACGCCGCCGGTCACCAGGTACTGGTTGAAGTCGCCGTTGTCCCGGCCGTTGCCGATCATCGGGTAGAGCATCGCCAGCCCGGCCAGCGGCAGCAGCAGCCGCCACCACAGCCGGCGCCGGGCCGGCCGCCCGGCACGCACCACGCCGAGCGGCTCGATGACCACCCCGCGCAGCGCGAACAGCGTCACCAGCACCGCCGCCGCCGGCACCGCCACCGCCACCAGCAGCGCCAGCACCGGTGAGGGGTTGAGATAGCTGGGGAACACGCTGATGCGGAACACCTCGGCGCTGCCCGCGAGCTGCCGTCCGACCATGAAGAACCCGGCACCGAAGACCAGCCCGAGCGCCGCGCCGGCCATCGCCTCACCGGCGGCGATGCGCCGGGTCATGCGGCTGTCGGAGCCCACCAGACGCAGCGCCGCGAGCCGCCGGTCCCGCCGCTCGCCGCCGAACCGCACGGCGGCGGCGATGAACACCGCGACCGGCATCAGCAGCACCACGAAGACGACGAGGATCAGCAGGAGCAGCACCGGGTCGGACTGCTCCTCCCCGGGCTCCGGGTCGCCGAACCGGTCGATACGCTCCGTCTTGCCCGCGGTGATGTGCTCCGCGAGTCCCTCCGCGCCCCGGTAGTAGGCGAGTTCGGCCGAGCCGATCAGCCCCTCCTCGGCGATCGTGCCGACCACCCGGTCCGGCAGCCGCTCGCGCAGCAGCGCGCCGGAGTCCGAGTTCAGCAGCTCCTTCAGCGCGGGGGAGACCACCATCTCGCCCACCGCCGGGAACTTCTCCACCCCCGGCGGCAGCGGTGCCCGCGGGCCCTCGGGCTCCAGGGCCCGGCCCCGGACGTCGTCGTCCCGGAATTCCTCGTCGACGCGGGCGATCACGAGCGTGTCGTTCGCCTTCGGCATCGGTTTGGTGGCGAAGGTGATGTCGGAGCGTGCCGCCTCCCGCTCGTGCCGGACGGTGAGCGCGTTCGGCAGCGCCGTCGTCAGCAGCAGCAGGGCCACGCCGAGCCCGACGCCGACCGCCGTCAGCACGGCCCGGGTCCAGCCCTCGCGGCCGCCGGTGAAGGCGAAGCGGACGCCCAGCATCAGGTCGGCGGCCCACTGGCGCACGTTCATACGACCCGCTCCATGTCCCGGGACTTGCCGTCGCGTACGACGATCTCGCGGTCGGAGTAGGCGGCCACCCGTGCCTCGTGCGTGACCAGCACGACCGCGGCGTTGGTGGAGCGGGCGGCGTCCGTGAGCAGCTCCATCACGCGCTCCCCGTTGAGGGAGTCCAGCGCGCCGGTCGGTTCGTCCGCGAAGAGCACCCGCGGGTTGGTGACCAGCGAGCGCGCCACCGCGACCCGCTGCCCCTGGCCGCCCGAGACCTCGCCGGGCCGCTTCTTTTTGAGGTCGTCGACCTCCAGCCGCTCCATCCAGCTCAGCGCGGCCCGCTCGGCCTCCTTGCGGGAGGTGCCGTTCAGGCGCAGCGGAAGGGCGACGTTCTCGACACAGGTCAGCTCCGGCACCAGCTGGCCGAACTGGAACACGAAGCCGAAGTCCGAGCGGCGCAGCGCACTGCGCTGGGCGTCGGACATCGCCGACAGCTCGCGCCCGTTGTACATGATCGTCCCCGAGTCGGGCGGCACGATGCCGGCGAGGCAGTGCAGCAGCGTCGACTTGCCGGACCCCGAGGGGCCCATGACGGCGACGACCTCGCCGGGGTGGATGGAGAACTCGGCGCCGTCGAGGGCGAGGGTGGGGCCGTAGGCCTTGCGGAGCTGGTCCGCCGAGAGCAGGGAACCTGCGGGGGGAGTCATCGGGTTACCGCCTCACGGAGCTTGTCGAGGCGCGCGGCGGTCAGTTCCAGCCAGCGCAGATCGGCCTCGAGGTGGAAGAGGGCGTGGTCGCAGATCAGCTGGTCCGCGAGATCGCCCTTGCGCTTGCGGTCGGTGAGGATGCGCATGCTGCGCAGGTGTTCCGAACGCTGGGTGTCGAGGATGTCGGCGGCGTCGCGGTGGGTGAGCAGCGCGAGGACGACCTTGGTGTACAGCGTCGACTGGAGGTACGGCTCGGGCTTCTCCGGCGTGGCGAGCCACCGCTGTACGTCGGTGATCCCCTCGTCGGTGATCGCGTACCGCTTGCGCTCGGGACCGCCGCCCGCCTCGATGCCGTCGACCACGACGAGGCCGTTCTTCAGCAGGCGGGACATCGTCGAGTAGACCTGGCCGTAGTGCAGCGGCCGGTCGTGACCGAACTTCTCGTCGAAGGCGCGCTTGAGGTCGTAACCGTGGCGCGGCCCGGACTCCAGGAGCCCCAGGAGGGTGTGACCGATGGACATGCGGAGCACTCTACACACGGTGTATACGCACTATGTATACGCACGGTGCAGAGATCGTGGCGGCGGGTGCGGGGCGGCTGCGGGAGTGCAGGTCGGAGCCGATTGTCACGGTTCCGCTACGGCGGAGGGCCCGCCTCCGCCCCGGACGGTCAGGACGGTGGCGCGGCCCCCGGGCGGCCGCCCCCGGGCGGACGGCCCCGGCGTGGCAGCGGCCCGGTGTCGCCGGGCAGCCGGCCGGCCTCGGCGAGTGCCCTGCGGAGCAGGAACTCGATCTGGGCGTTGGCCGAGCGCAGTTCGTCGCCCGCCCAGCGGGCCAGTGCCTCGTACACCTGCGGGTCGAGCCGCAGCAGCACCTGCTTGCGCTGCTGCGGCCGGCGCCGCGGAGCCGGGCCCTCGGGAGCCCCGGAATCCTCGGGCGGGTTCGTCACTGGTAGAGCGTCCCCGTGTTCAGGACCGGCTGGGCGGCGCGGTCCCCGCAGAGCACGACCATCAGGTTGGACACCATCGCCGCCTTCCGCTCGTCGTCCATCTCCACGATCCCCTGCTCGCTGATCCGGGCGAGCGCCGCCTCGACCATGCCGACCGCGCCGTCCACGATCTGCCGCCGCGCGGCGACCACCGCACCGGCCTGCTGCCGCTGGAGCATCGCCGAGGCGATCTCCGGCGCGTACGCGAGGTGCGTGAAGCGCGACTCGATGATCTGCACGCCGGCCGCCTCCACGCGCGCGTGCAGTTCGACGGCGAGCTTCTCGGTGATCTCCTCGGCGTTGCCGCGCAGCGAGAGGCCGTCCTCGTCGTGGGCGTCGTAGGGGTACTCGATGGCGATGTGTCGCACGGCCGCCTCGGTCTGGGTGGAGACGAACTCGACGTAGTCGTCGACCTCGAAGGTGGCCTGCGCGGTGTCCTCCACCCGCCACACCACGACCGCCGCCAGCTCGATCGGGTTGCCGTAGGCGTCGTTGACCTTCAGGACCGCCGTCTCGTGGTTGCGCACCCGCGTCGAGATCTTGGTGCGGGAGGTGAAGGGGTTGACCCAGCGCAGGCCGTCCTGGCGGATGGTGCCCCGGTACCGCCCGAAGAGCTGCACCACGCGGGCCTCGCCCGGCGCCACCATGTTCAGGCCGCACATCGCGAGGAAGGCGGCCAGGGCGATCAGGATGCCGCCGATGATCAGCACGGCCTTGCCGCCGGTCGAGTCGACCGCCGTGGCGCCGGCGATCAGACCGGCGCCGACGAGCAGCCCGACCAGTCCGAGCAGCAGCGCGAAACCGCCGCCGATGCTGTGCGCCTGGTTCTCGCGCACCCGTGGCGCGGGCATCTCGGGCACATCGGCGGTGACCTGCGGGGCATCGTGCGTGGACATGGGTGGTCCCCCGTTCGCTCTTTGCTTACTAAGTGATAACACTTTACCACCGGATCACAACCCTGAACCCCTCTCGTACGTCGGTTCCTATGGAGCGGGTGCTGATTCTCACGTCCGTACAAGGCTGGATCGGTTGCCGTTTGTCACATCTCCCGGTGTTAGCTTTCTGAGCTGACCTGAGCGACGAACCTGTGTGACGCGTGAGCGAGACGTGTCCGCAGATGACCGAAGCGGAGCGGATCGGACCCATGGGACGAGCGGAAGAGAGAAAAGCGCGACAGCGCGGTGGCCGCCGCGCGGCGCCGAAACGCCGCCGTTCGTCGGGCGCGGCCTCGGGCGGGGCCGCGGGCGGGAAGAGCCGGATACGCCGGCTGTTCACCTGGAAGAAGATCCTCGGCACGTTCTTCGGCCTCTGCCTGCTCGGCATGGGCGCCTTCATCGTGCTGTACATGATGATCGACATCCCCGAGGGCAACCCCGAGGCCGAGCTGCAGAGCAACGTCTACAAGTACAGCGACGGCAGCGTCATGGCCCGCACCGGGGACCGCAACCGCGAGATCGTCGACCTGGCCAAGGTGCCCAAGGACGTCCAGCGCAGCTTCGTCGCCGCCGAGAACAAGACCTTCTACGAGGACGCCGGCGTCGACCTCAAGGGCACCGCGCGCGGCGTGCTCAACACCCTCTCCGGCAAGGGCGCGCAGGGCGGTTCGACGATCACCCAGCAGTACGTCAAGAACTACTACCTGACCCAGGAACAGACGGTCTCGCGCAAGCTGAAGGAACTGGTCATCTCCCTCAAGCTGGACCGGGAGAAGTCCAAGGACTACATCCTCGCCGGCTACATCAACACCAGCTACTACGGCCGGGGCGCCTACGGCATCCAGGCCGCCGCACAGGCCTACTACCGCGTCGACGCCGAGGACCTGACGGTCGAACAGGGCGCGTACCTCTCCGCGCTGCTCCAGGCGCCGAACCAGTACGACTGGGCGATCGCCAGCGAAACCGGCAAGAAGCTCGTCCAGCAGCGCTGGAACTACGTCCTGGACAACATGGTCGAGCAGAAGTGGCTGAGCGCGGGCGACCGGAAGGGCATGACCTTCCCGACGCCCAAGGAGCCCAAGACCGCCGCCGGGATGGAGGGACAGACCGGCTACCTGGTGAAGGCTGCCGACTTCGAGCTCAAGAAGCAGCTCGTCGCCCAGGGTGCCGCCGAGGACATGAAGCAGGCCGAGACCCTGGTGGAACTCGGTGGTTACACCGTCACCCTCAACATCGACAAGAAGAAGCAGACTGCGCTGGAGGAAGCGGTCAAGGCCAAGCTCACCAGCAAGCTGGACCCCAAGAAGCGCAAGGTCGACGCCGACGTCCAGGCCGGTGCCGTCTCCGTCGACCCGAAGACGGGCTCCGTCGTGGCGATGTACGGCGGCGTGAACTACCTGAAGCACTTCACGAACAACGCCACCCGCGACGACTACCAGCCCGCCTCCACCTTCAAGCCGGTGATCCTCGCCGCCGCCGTGGACCAGGACGCCGAGACCCAGGACGGCGTGCCGATCACGGCCAACACCCTCTACAACGGCGACAGCGAGCGCCCTGCGATGGACGGCGACCGCGAGGTCGGCTTCGCACCGCCCAACGAGGACGACAGGGACTACGGCGAGATCGACGTCCAGGAGGCGATGAACAAGTCCGTCAACTCCGTCTTCGCGCAGATGGGCATCGACGTCGGCATGACCGAGGTGATGAAGGTCGCGGCCGACCTCGGCATGAACACCGAGGGCGACGACCCCGTGCCCGCGCAGACCCTGGGCAGTATGGGCGCCAGCCCGCTGGAGATGGCCGGCGTCTACGCCACCCTGGACAACCACGGCAAGAAGGTCACCCCGGCGATCGTGAAGTCGGTCGAGCACAAGGACCGCACGATCGAGATGCCCGACCCCATCGGCGAGCAGGTCGTCAGCCGGGAGGCCGCGGACACGGTGACCTCCGTGCTCACCGGTGTGGTCAACGACGGTACGGCCAAGACGTCCGTCCGGGAGAACCCGCTGCGCGACGGCCAGAAGGTGGCCGGCAAGACCGGTACGTCCGACAACAACAAGTCGGCCTGGTTCACCGGCTTCACCCCCAACCTGGTCACCTCGGTCGGCCTGTTCGGCGAGGACGACAAGACCCAGGACCACGTGCCGATGTACAAGGCGGCAGGCGTCGACTACCGCGTCAACGGCGGTGGCCCGCCGGCGGAGATCTGGGCCGCGTACACCTTCGGCGTCATGGACGAGGTCACCGAGTTCGACCTGGAGACCAAGCAGGGCGCCGCGGTGCAGCCGAGCAAGTCGCCGACGGCCCCCGAGTCGCCGACCCAGTCGCCGACCCAGGAGGAGACGACCGAGGCACCGCCGCCGTCCAACGACCCGACGACCGAGGCACCGCCGTCCAACGACCCGACGACCGAGGAACCGCCGGAGTCGCCGACCCAGTCGCCGTCGAACAGCGCGTCCAGCGGCGAAACACCGCCGGACGGCGGCGGGTCCACCGAGCCGGGCGACCCGGAGTTCCCGGACGGCGACCGACAGCAGCCATAGCGGCACTGCCGCACCGACCGCCGCGGACGTGACTCCGTGGTCGTGACTCCGTGGTCGTGACTCGGCCGGCGGTGTTCGGTCGGCTCGCGCGCGCGAGCCGACCGAACAGGGCGCCACCTCGGCGGGCAGGCGGTCAGCGGGTCATACGTAGCGACGAGCGCGACGACGCTGTGCGGGTACGCTCATGTCGGCCTCCTGGCCCGCGCCCTTGCCCGGGGTGACGTCCCAGGCGCGAAGCTTCTCGGCGACTTCGCCCAGCTTCTTGTCCTCGGGCCCGACGCCGATGAAGAAGAGGGCCTCGTCCGGCGTGCGGTCGTCGCCGCCCCAGGCGACGACCCCTTCGCAGTCCGCGAGGATGTCGCCGATCAGGAGTTCCTGAGTGGGGAAGAAGCCTCCGCGCAAGCCGGGCGGGTAGTGGCCGGGACGGATCCGCACCGCGGTGCCTGAGGCGAGATTGGACTCGGCCCGCCGCTGGTGGACCTTGTCCGGCGCCTGCCAGCCGACGACGTCGCCGCGGCGCAGCCCGTCGATCTCGTAATGGAAGCGACGTATCACGTAGGCGAGGACGGTTTCGACCTCGCCCATACGGACCTTGACGTCCACAGGGGTGCCTGGCACGGGCCGGGTGTAGATGCTGCCGCGGTTGTCGGTGACCTTCTCCATCTCCCAGCCGTTCAGGGACCTCCGCCCGGCCAGGGCATGGTCTCTGCGCCTTCGGGCACGCTGCACGGCCGCGCGGACGGCGTCCTTGGAGGGTTTGGCGTCCTGCGCGTATCCCGGGCGGACCATCGCCTGTGATCCCAGTACCGCACCGACGGCTACGGCCGTGCCGCGGAACAGGGCCGTGCGGCGGGTCATACGTGTGGTCACGTGGTGTTCTCCTTCTTGTCGTTGTGCGCTTCGGCGAGGCTGAAGGCGGTCAGGAGGAAGGCGGAGACGGCGAACAGCCCGGACACCGGAGTCACGTAACCCGGCACCGCGACGTCGTAGGTTCTGCCGTCGTCGGCGACGCACCCGAAGGCCAAGGGGAGGTAGGTCGCCTCGTATGCCACCGGCTTCCGGCCGTTCAGTGCCTCGTGGCAGGCGTCCGCCTGTCCGCTCTCGTCCAGTACCGCCAGGTGCAGGACGCCCCAGGTGTACATGCCGACCGCGCAGGCGGCGGCCACCAGACCGCCTGTCCGGAGCCCGGCCGTCAGGCCCCGGTGTCTGCCGCGAAGGGTGCGGACGCCGCGGACGACGCCGAAGACACCAAGGCATGCGGTGGCGACGAGTCCGGCGAGGGCCAGAACGATGACGGTGGCCGGGTCGTGTCCGGCGAACGGGGCATCTGCTGCCATGGCTCCTGTCCTGCTCACATGTTCCGGGAGATGGAGTGGTACTTCTCCAGCACGTAGTACAACGGCATACGCTTCTTGGCGTCGGTGAAGGCCGGCTCGAACGGCCCCTGGTAGCGGCGCAGGACCTCGTAGATCTCCTTGTCGGTGTACGACAGTGTGGGCTGGCGCAGCGCCGGTGAGTCGTCGTCGCCGCCGGGCTTCCCGTCGATGTCCCACCGGTCGATCATGACGACGCTGGTGAGCGCGAACTCCTCGTCGTCGCGGGCCTTCTTCCAGACGTCGTACTTGTCCTGGTCGCTGGCCGGGTCGCGGTAGGGCTGCCCCGTCGCGTAGCCCTTGTCCAGGGCGTGGTTCCACGCGGGGATCAGGGTTTGGGCGCGCTGCTGAGCGATCCCGGTGGAAGGATCCTGGGCGAGGAACTTGCCGGTGGTGTTGAAGGTGCTGATGACGGCGAGCTCGGCGGCCTCGTCCACCGGATCGATGTGCCGCATCTCCCAGTACGCGGTGGCCTGGATAAGGGCCTTGCGCAGGTTGTGCCTGTTGGACAGGCTCGTGATCAGCTCGTCGTGCTCGACGCAGATGGTGTCGAAGCACTTCCAGTGCTGGTAGGTGCGGGTGCCTCCGTCGTTGGGATACCCGATGGACTCCATGTACTTGCCGACGTCCGTCATCATGGATTCGACGAGCATGGAGTCGAGCCGCACATCCGCCTTGATCGCGCGAGGCGGGTCGAAGGACCCTTGGCCGGTGTCCCGGCCGGAGGCGATGTTGTTGTCGAGGTTGATCGCTCCGGCGCCCGAGCCGATGGTGCGGGTGACGATCTGGTCGTATGCCCAATCCGGCGGCAGCGGGTAGCCGAAGTTGCCGGAGAAGCCGGACGACATGTCGGACACGAACGACGCCGTGGAGTGTCCGGCTTCACCGACGCGGGTGCACACGTTGCGCGGACCGTACACGCCGATCTCGAACCGGTTGCCGTCGTCGGCCACCGCGTCCTCGATGCCCTTGAAGTGGGGGAGGACGTCGTTGGTGACCTGGTAGTCGAGAGCGTCGAAGTCGACGGCGAAGTAGATTCTCGTCCCGCGCCTGAAACCGTGGTCGAGGGCCGCGTTGATGGCGGCCTGCGCCGCGGCGCGGCCGAGCGGATAGCTGAAGCCGTCGGCTCCGCGTCCGTATGTCTGATAGATCGGGTAGCAGCGAAGACCGTTGTCGGCGATCGTCTGCAACTCACCCGGCTGGATGGCCTTCTCGGCGGTGCTGCCGCTCGGCGTGGGATCGGGGTTGGTCAGGTAGCGGCCGACATACGTGATGCCATGGGCCTTCAGAGTCTCGGCACGAGCCGGGGTGATCTTGGTGACGCCGTCGCAGGCTTCGCCTCTGCGGCTCTGGTCACCGTAGGAGACCAGAAGGGACGCCCAGGTGGAGAAGTCTCCGATGCCGGTGACGGGCAGCTTGACGAATGACTGGAATCTCTCGGTCTCGGTCTTCACGGTGGCGGTGAAGTTTCCGAAGGGAACCGGCCGACGGTTGAGGATCATCGCGGCGGTGAACAGCGACGCCCACGTGCCGGTCGTACCCGCGGCGACGGTGTGCTGCTTCAGGCCGGCCTGAGTGCCGGGCCCGAAAACCCCGTTGGCGACCCCGTCGGCCATACCGAGTTCGTACTGGATCGCCAGCAGCATCGACTTCGACACATCACGGGAGTTGTGGCCGTCGCAGGGGATCAGGTAGAAGTCCTGCCGGTCGACGTAGCGCCAGTTGAGCCACTGCTGGATGCCACGGATGCTCTCGGACCCGCCACTCACCACGACGTAGGCGTCCATGTTCAGCAGACCCTTTACGACCTTTGGCTCCAGGCCGCCGCCGGGAAAGCTGCGGTCCACACCCATGTTCGTCTTGAGGGCCGTCACACCAGCCTCGACACGGGAGTTGTACTTCCCGTCGATCTCACCGCCGTCGTAACCCTTGCAGTACAGCGCGGACTGGATGATTCGGCAGAAGTTCGCCGAGGGGACTGTCGATGCATCCAGTTTCGGGTATTTCGACTGCAGGGTGCGCAAGGTCGTCGGACCGAAGTTGTTCGAAAGGGCGGTGATCCCCATTTCGTGCTGGAGAGCCCTGGTGAGGGCATACATGACGGTCCAGCTCGTCCGTCCGTTCTCCTCCAGCTTGGATATGCCCAGTGTCGCGCCGTTGTTGTAGGTCGTGTTCACGAACCTTTGGGCGCGCAGCACCATCTCGTCAGCCACGAGAATTCTCCTCGACAGGGAATGAGTAAGAACAGGAGCGCCCGCGGTGGCACCCCCTTCGTGACCTGCGCACTCTTGCGCCGAGTCGGCTGGGAGGGTTTATGGAGCCGTTCGTGATGCAATGGTGCTGCCATTGACGCGCAATCCGTTTACAACCATCAGTGCCCCTTGGGTGTCCGCGCGTTGACTGGGCATCAATTGTCAAACCATATCGGTCTGGTGACTTTCACGACTGAGGGGACGCATCTTGATCATTCCTTGGATCGATGCTTAAGGTGTCGGCTGCCGGTGCACGGGAAAGTCAGAACTTGGCTATTCGTCGTCGTCGACGCTCCGCGTCCCGGCCTTTCGTGCTCATTTCGTTTCACAAGGAGAAGTGCTTATGCGCAAGCTCGTGCGTGCCTGTCTGACGGGCGGTGCCGCTGTCATGCTGGCCTTCGGCGGGACGACCTCGGCCCACGCCGGTGAGGACTCCGCCAGTTACGCCTGGGCGGACTGGAGTGTGGCCCCGAAGGACACGTTCGGCGGGCTGGCCTCGTTCAAGGCGTACGGGGAAATCCTGTCCATCAAGGACATCTCTTCCGACGGGCACTCAGTTGTCGCCATCATCGATTGGCCGGGTGGCGGCAGATACTACTGGTGGAACAGCAACGGATACGGTACGACGCGAAAGCTCGACCTGGAGATTCCTGAGGGCAAGCCCGTGGGCCTGAAGGCATGTCTCGCCGAATGGTCAGGGACTCCTACCGGGGGAATCATGTGGGACACGTGTGACTCGTCGTGGAACCAGACCACCGCCTGAGTGGAACGGGGCCGGGCACGGAGCGAGTGGTTCGCTCCGTGCCCGGCCCTTTTCCCCGCTCCTACCAACTCCTGGGCTCCGGTGGGCGACCGAGGTGCGGCTCTCACCCCCGGTTCAGCTCGAACCACACCACCTTGCCGGTGCTCAGCCGCGTCGCGCCCCAGCGCCGGGCCAGCCGGTTCACCAGGTACAGCCCGCGACCGCCCTCGTCGGTCGCCCGCGCCTGCCGTAGCCGGGGCAGCTGCGGCACGTCGTCGCCGACCTCGCAGCGCAGCACGTCCGTGCGCAGCAGCCGGAGGGTGACCGGCTTGGCGGCGTACCGCACCGCGTTGGTCACGACCTCGCTGACGAGCAGCTCCACGGCGTCCGTGAGGTCCTCCATGCCCCAGCGGGCGAGCGTCCGCCGGGCGAGGCGCCGGGCCTTGCCGGGGGCGGCGTCCTCGGGCTCCAGGAACCAGTACGCCACGTCGCTGGGCGCGATGCCGTCGAAGCGGGCGGCGAGCAGCGCGATGTCGTCGTCCCGGTCACCCGGGCCGAGCATGTCCAGCACCTCGTCGCACAGGGCTTCCAGGGGCGGCGGATGGTCCGGCCCGGTCAGCTGCGCGGTCGCCGCCAGGCGCTCCCGCAGCTGCTCTATGCCGGTCCACACGTCCCGCAGCCGGGACTCGACCAGCCCGTCGGTGTAGAGCAGCAGGGTCGCGCCGGCCGGGGCGTCCAGCTCCACGGCCTCGAAGTCCACGCCGCCCACCCCGATCGGGGCACCGGGCGGCACCCGCAGCACCTCGGCCTCGCCGCCCAGGTGCAGCAGCACGGGCGGCGGGTGGCCGGCGTTGGCGACGGTGATGCGGTGCGAGACCGGGTCGTACACCGCGTACAGGCAGGTGGCCATCCGGTCGGTGCCCAGTCGCTGCGCCTGCTCGTCCAGGTGGTGGAGCACCTCCTGCGGCGGCAGGTCGAGCCCGGCCAGGGTCTGCGCCGTGGTCCGCAGCTGGCCCATGATGGCCGCCGACGTCATGGAGTGGCCCATCACGTCCCCGACGACCAGCGCGACCCGGCTGCCCGGCAGCGGGATGGCGTCGTACCAGTCGCCGCCCACCCGCGCGGTCTCGGCGGCCGGGAGGTAGCGGGAGGCCAGCCGTACGCCGGTGCAGCGCGGCAGGTTCTCCGGGAGCATCGTGCGCTGCAGCTCGTCGGCGATGTACGCCTCCCGCCCGTACAGCACCGCCTTGTCGATGCCCAGCGCGCTGTGCGTGGCGAGCTGGGCGGCCACCAGCAGGTCGTCGGCCTCGAAGGGGATGCGCTCCGGGCCGCGCAGGAACAGCGCGGCGCCGATCACCCGGCGTCGGCCGCGCAGCGGCGCGAGGATCGCCCTGCGGCCGTCGGGCAGCGCGAAGTCGCGTTCCTCGCCCAGCAGTTCGGGCAGCGCGGCGCGGGCGGCCGGGGTGTCCGTGAAGACCGGGCGCACCCCGCGCAGCACCTCGGCCAGCGCGCTGCCCGGCCGTACTTCGCACAGCTCGGCGCCGACCGTCTCCAGCTCGGAGGGCTCCGGCTGGGCCGCGGGTGCGAAGCCGCCCTCGGTGTCCCGCTCGGCCGGTATGCGGTCGGTGCGCCGCAGCCGCAGCACCAGCGGGCCGGTGGGCCGCTCGTCGCCGACCGGCAGCGGCTCGCGCAGATAGACGAGGATGGCGTCCGCGAAGGTGGGCACGGTGGCCCGGCACAGCCCCATCACGATCTCGTCCAGGTCCATGCCCCGGGCGATCCGCCGGGTCGCGGCGCCCACGAAGCGCAGCCGGTCCCCGTCCCGCCGCATCGGCGTGGGCTGTCCGGGCGCGGTGGGCTGCCCGGTACGCCGGTCCGGCTCCGCCGGGGCGCCGCCGCGGTCCGTGGCGCCGGCCGGCACCTCGGACCCCGGCCGCACCGGAGCGGCCTGCTCGCCGCCGGGCACGCCGTCCGAGGGCACGCCGTCCGGCGGCGCGGCACCGGGCGCCGTGCCGGCCGGCACACCGCCGGGCCGCGCGCCGCTCGGTTGTCCGCCGTCCGGCTGTACCGGAACGCCATCGGACCCGGGCCGCGGGCGGTGTGTGTCGGGCTCCGCCGCCTGCCCGGCGCCCGGCTGGGAGTGCTCGAAGGCCCCCGGGGAGTCCGCGCCCGCGGTGGGCGGCGTCTCCCCGGTGCGCCCCTGGGCCGGTAACGCGGACCCGGAGGCGCGCGGCGGCACGGGGGCAGGCAGGAGCGCCCCGCGGGGGTCCGTGGGGTCGGCGCCCGTCGAGGGGCGGTCGAAGGAGGTCGGGTGCTCCGTCACGCGTGTCGAATCCATCCGTCCGGGACTGCGCGCGGCGCGTGCAGTTCGTCCCGCAGAAATCCCGATACCCGCAATCCGTGCCCAAGGAACGGGGTTCCCGCGTGGTCAGAGGCTGTTCCTGTGTCACCGGCGGGCCGTCCGCGGCCCGTCTGCGTGTTGCCCTCGTACCCCTCGCTCACGTCCTGCCGCCCCTCGGTGACGATCGGTCAAGCACAGCGCACGCTCCGCCGGTTGCCGCTGCCGCGCTCATTGCGGAGGACGATCCTACGTTTCTTGCTGGGGGGCACATCAAGGGTCTCATGAGGAGACGTGCGCGGGCGTGCGATCCCAGTCGCCCGGCAGCGACGGTACCGGCCACGCCGGATCGGGCCGCCAGTGCTCCCAGCCGTCGGCGAACGGTGACCCCCAGGCGCGGATCTCCGCCACCGCCGACCGCCCCGCCCGGCGCACCCGCCCGGCCGACGCGGGGTCCATCAGGCCGTCCCGCAGGGCCTGCGCGAACTCGTCCTCGTCGCGCCAGTGCCAGGTGCGGTCCGGGTGGACGGAGATGTCCAGGAAATGGTCCTCGGAGTCGACCCCGCCCTCCCAACGGGTCAGCGGCCGCTCCAGGTTCACGTACCAGTTCTTGAAGCGCCAGCCCGGGTCCCAGAACAGCCACACCGACCAGGCCTCGCCGGGCCGCGCCAGCTTCAGCACCCCCGTGCCGAACCACCGGTCGCGCTGCACGGCGCGCGGCTTGGTGTAGCGCGTGGCCAGCGGTTCCAGGTGCACGGGCGTGCCGTCGGCCAGGACCGGCTTCACACACTCGGTGCCGGGCGCCAGCCACACGGCGAGCAGGTCGGCGTCGTCCCGTACGACGGTGACGGGGCGCGCGATGTGGACGTACGGGCCGCCGTTCTCCCGGTACCGCCACAGGATGTGGCTGCCGGGCGCCCAGTGTTCCACCGGGCCCGGCGGGCCCTGCGCTCCCGGCCCCGGCGCCGCGCTCACCGCTTCTCCGTCTGTCATGGAGAGATATTAGGTGCCATGGCCAATCGACGCGCCGAAGATCGCGAGAGCGTGCGCCGGCGTACGCCCCCGCGATCGCCCACCTCCCTCACGGGCGGGTCATCCGCAGCACGTCCAGGGCCTCGTCCAGCTGCTCCTTCGTGAGGTCGCCGCGTTCCACGTACCCGCCCTCCAGCACGGTCTGACGGATCGTCTTCCGCTCGGCCAGCGCCCTCTTGGCGACCTTGGCGGCCTCCTCGTACCCGATGTACTTGTTGAGCGGCGTGACCACGGAGGGCGAGGACTCGGCGTACTCGCGGGCCCGCTCGGGGTGCGCCACGATCCCGTCCACGGTGCGGTCGGCGAGCAGCCGGGAGACGTTGGCGAGCAGCCGCACCGACTCCAGCACGTTCTTGGCGATGACCGGCAGCATCACGTTCAGCTCGAAGTTGCCCGCCGCGCCCGCCGCGGCGACCGTCGCGTCGTTGCCCGTGACCTGGGCGGCGACCATGAGGACCGCCTCGGGGATCACCGGGTTGACCTTGCCGGGCATGATGGACGACCCGGGCTGGAGGTCGGGCAGCGAGATCTCCGCGAGCCCGGTGCGCGGCCCGGACGCCATCCAACGCAGGTCGTTGGCGATCTTCGTCAGTCCGACGCCGATGGTCCGCAGCTGCCCGCTGGTCTCGACGATGCCGTCCCGGGCGCCCTGCGCCTCGAAGTGGTCGCGCGCCTCGGTCAGCGGCAGCCCCGTCGCGCGGGCCACCTCCTCGATGACGGCGGCGGAGAAGCCGGGCGGGGTGTTGATTCCGGTGCCGACCGCGGTGCCGCCCAGCGGCAGCTCGGCGAGCCGGGGGAGCGACGCCTGGAGCCGCTCGATGCCGTACCGCACCTGGGCCGCGTAGCCGCCGAACTCCTGCCCCAGGGTGACGGGCGTGGCGTCCATGAGGTGCGTACGCCCGGACTTCACCACGTCGGCGAACTCCGCCGCCTTGCGCTCCAGGGCGCCGGCGAGATGGTCGAGGGCCGGGACCAGGTCGCGGGTGACGGCGGCGGTGGCGGCGATGTGGATCGAGGACGGGAAGACGTCGTTGGACGACTGGGAGGCGTTGACGTGGTCGTTGGGATGCACGTCGCGGCCGAGCCGTTCACTCGCCAGGGTGGCGACGACCTCGTTGGTGTTCATGTTGGACGAGGTCCCGGACCCGGTCTGGAACACGTCGACGGGGAAGTGCTCGTCCCACTTGCCCTCGGCCACCTCGCCGGCCGCCTCCTGGATGGCTCGGGCGAGGTCCCCGTCGAGCACTCCCAGTTCGGCGTTGACCTTGGCCGCCGCGCCCTTGATCCGCGCGAGCGCCTCGATGTGCGCGCGCTCGATGCGCTGCCCGGAGACGGGGAAGTTCTCGACGGCGCGCTGCGTCTGGGCGCGCCACTTGGCGTCCGCGGGGACGCGGACCTCGCCCATGGAGTCGTGCTCGATGCGGTATTCGCTCATACCGGGTACAGCGTGCGGGGCGACGCGGATGTTCCGGGGCCGGGCCGAACGGGTGCCGTCTCACGCCGTGCTCCGGCACCCGCCCGACGGGTAACCCGACGGGTAACCCGACGGGTAACCCGATGGGTCAGCCTTCCCGCAGGCTCACGTCGTCCAGGACGAAGCTGGTCTGCAGGCTGCCGTCCTCGCTGCCGGTGAAGCTCAGGGCCACCTGCCGGCCGGCGTGGGCGCCGAGATCGACCGTGCGCTGCACATAGCCGCTCTGTGCGTCCACGTTGGACAGGGTGGCGAGCGTGGTGCCGTCGGCCTTCACCTTGAAGGTGTCGTACGCCGTCGCGCCCGACTCGTCGGTGTCGATGTGCAGCCAGTACGTCAGCCGGGTGCATCCGGCCGGCACGGTCAGCGTCTGGCCGACCGACTCGGTGTGCGTGGAACCGTAACCGGCGAGCCACGCGAAGCGGGTCCCGGTGTGCGCCGACTGGCCCGAGTGGGCGCCGATGGTGCCGGTGTCCCCGGTCCACGGCGAGCTGCCGCTCTCGAAGCCGCCGTTGACGACGGGAGCGGTGTCGCACCCGTCGTCGCCACCGTCGTCGCCGGTGCCCACGGCACGCTGCCAGATGGTGTAGGCGATGCCGTCCGCCGCGCGGTCCAGGCCGGTGGTGTTGATGTTGTCGAGGTTGTCGCACGACCGGTGGTAGCACGGGTCGTACGAGGACCCGGCGGTGCCGCCCCACTTGGCGGCCTGCGCGGAGGTCTTGCGGGCACTGGCGCCCATCGCGTAGCCCGAGGTCGGGATGCCGTACTGCTCGAAGGAGTAGTCGTCGCTGCGCCCGGCGCCCTCGGTGTTCTCCTCGGGCCGCAGGCCCAGCGAGTCCCAGTAGGCCTTCATCGGCGCGGCGGCTGCCGAGGTGACGTGGTTGATGAAGTAGCCGCCGTTGGTGGAGGCGATCATGTCGAAGTTGTAGTACGCCGTGATCGCGGAGCGCTGCGCCGAGGAGAGCGAGCGGACGTAGAAGTCGGAGCCGTTGAGGCCCTGTTCCTCGTCGGTCCACCAGGCGAAGCGGACCCGGCCCTTCATCGTCGGGTTCTGCCGCGCCAGGGTCAGGGCGTTCTCCAGGAGGGCGGCCGAGCCCGAGCCGTTGTCGTTCATGCCGGGCCCCGCCGAGACGCTGTCGAGGTGGGCGCCGAACATGTACACATCGTTCGCGTCGCCGTGCGGCCACTCGGCGATCAGGTTGGGACCGGCGCCGCTGCTGCAACCGGAGGTGCACGGCTGCTCGGTGACGGTGTAACCGGCCGCCTGCAGCTTGCCCTTCACGTAGGCGACGGAGTCGCGGTATCCCTGGCCGGTCGAGCGGCGGGTGCCGCCGTTGCGTCCGGCTATGGAGTGCAGTTCGGTCAGGTGCGCCTTCACCTTCGTCACGTCGACGTCGGGCGACTGGGCGGTGGGCGCGGTGCCGGCGGCGACGGCGGGGAGTGTGCCGAGGCCGAGCACGACGGCGAGGGACAGGCTCGCCACGGCGAATCTTCGTTTCACCTTGGTCCTCCAGAAGTGGCTGAGGGGTGGCCACGCATGGCATGTACGCATGGCGTGTACATGTCGGAGCGGCGAAAGACTCACAGGGGGAGCCGGGGCAGTCAATGGAACGGACGCCCGGGAGAGCAGGTTGTCCGAAAGAAGAACCGTGTGTTCGTTATCCGGACAGGAGGGGAGAGGCGAAAGGCCGGCCCGGACGGAGCCGGACCGGCCTGCTGCTGAGCCGAGGAGCGAGGCGGTTACGCCAGCCCCGGCCCCCGTACCGGAATCGTCGTGAACGTCGGCGCGGGCGCCGGGTCCTGGAAGAAGTCGTTGCCCTTGTCGTCCACCACGATGAACGCCGGGAAGTCCTCGACCTCGATCTTCCAGACCGCCTCCATGCCGAGCTCCTCGTACTCGACGACCTCGACCTTCTTGATGCAGTCCTGCGCGAGCCGCGCCGCGGGCCCGCCGATCGAGCCCAGGTAGAAGCCGCCGTGCGCGTCGCACGCGTCGGTGACCTGCTTGCTCCGGTTGCCCTTGGCCAGCATCACCTTGGAGCCGCCCGCCGCCTGGAACTGCTCGACGTAGGAGTCCATGCGCCCGGCGGTGGTCGGCCCGAAGGACCCGGAGGCGTAGCCCTCGGGCGTCTTCGCGGGGCCCGCGTAGTACACCGGGTGGTCCTTCAGGTACTGCGGCATCTCCTCGCCCGCGTCCAGCCGCTCCTTGATCTTGGCGTGCGCGATGTCGCGGGCCACCACCAGCGGACCGGTCAGCGAGAGACGGGTCTTGACCGGGTGCCTGGTCAGCTCGGCGAGGATGTCGTCCATGGGCTGGTTGAGGTCGACCTTGACGACGTCGCCCTCGGAGTCGAGCTGCTCGTCCGTCGTCTCCGGCAGGAACCGGGCCGGGTCGGTCTCCAGCTGCTCCAGGAAGACGCCCTCGGCGGTGATCTTCGCGACCGCCTGCCGGTCGGCGGAGCAGGACACCGCGATGGCGACCGGGCAGGACGCCCCGTGCCGGGGCAGCCGCACCACGCGCACGTCGTGGCAGAAGTACTTGCCGCCGAACTGCGCGCCGATGCCGATCTTCTGCGTCAGCTCGAAGACCTTCTCCTCCAGCTCCTTGTCCCGGAAGCCGTGCCCGAGCGCCGAGCCCTCGGCCGGGATCTCGTCCAGGTAGTGGGCGGAGGCGTACTTCGCGGTCTTCAGCGCGTACTCGGCCGACGTGCCGCCGACCACGATCGCCAGGTGGTACGGCGGGCAGGCGGCCGTGCCGAGCGAGCGGATCTTCTCCTCCAGGAACTTCATCATGGAGGACTCGTTCAGGACGGCCTTCGTCTCCTGGTAGAGGAACGACTTGTTGGCCGAGCCGCCGCCCTTCGCCATGAAGAGGAACTTGTAGGCGCCGCCGTCGGTCGCGTACAGCTCGATCTGGGCCGGGAGGTTGGAGCCGGTGTTCTTCTCCTCCCACATGGTCAGCGGGGCCATCTGGGAGTAGCGCAGGTTCAGGTTCTTGTACGCGTCGTAGATGCCCCGGCTCAGGGCCTCCTCGTCGCCGCCCGCCGTGAGCACGTTCTGGCCGCGCTTGCCCATGATGATCGCCGTGCCGGTGTCCTGGCACATGGGCAGCACGCCCGCCGCCGCGATGTTGGCGTTCTTCAGCAGGTCCAGGGCGACGAACTTGTCGTTGCCGGACGCCTCCGGGTCGTCGATGATGCGGCGCAGCTGCGCCAGGTGGGCCGGGCGCAGGTAGTGCTGGATGTCGTGAACGGCCTCCTCGGCCAGCTTGCGCAGCGCCTCGGGCTCCACCTTGAGGAACGTCCGCCCGTCGGCCTCGAACGTAGCGACACCCTCGGCGGTCACCAGCCGGTACGGAGTGGTGTCCTCGCCCTGGGGGAGCAGATCGGTGTACGCGAACTCAGGCATCTCGCCCATTCCTCACTCGACATCACGCGCGGCTGGATTCCTCAGCAACGACGGCTGGCCTCCATTGGCAGCGCCAACCAGCGTAAAACCTGCCGACGGCGCCGAGCTTGTGAGGTAAGGCTCAGTGGATCCGGGACCGGTCCGCGACAAGGTTGTCCACAGGGCTAGTCGCGATCTATCGCGTTTCGGTACGCTACTGCCGTGGACCTTCAGAAGCACGCCCCAGCCGCCGCCCCGCGCACCTCCGAGCTGCGCGCCTCGGACGCCGACCGCGACCGCGTCGCCGACATGCTGCGCGAGGCCCTCGCCGAGGGACGGCTCACCGCCGACGAGCACGCCGAGCGCGTCGAGGGCGTGCTGGCCGCCAAGACCGTGGGCGAGCTGGACGTCTTCGTGCGCGACCTGCCCGCCGCCCATCGGGGACCGGAGACCACCGCCCCGGCTCCCCACCGCCCCACCGCCGGCGCCATCCCGGCGGAGCCCGACGAGAACGTGGTGGCGGTCTTCAGCAGCGCCGTCCGCAAGGGCCGCTGGCGGGCGAACCGCCGCATCCACGCCTACGCGGTCTTCGGCAGCGTCGAGATCGACCTCAGCGAGGCGGTCTTCGAGTACCAGCAGGTCGTCATCAAGGCGTTCTCCGTCTTCGGCAGCGTCGAGGTGCGCGTCCCGGAGAACGTGTTGGTGCGCGGCGCGGGCGGCAGCGTGCTCGGCAGCTTCGAGGTCCACACCCTCGACTCCAGCGAGGCCGAAGCCCCCGTCATCTACATAGACGGCTGGGCCGTACTGGGCAGCGTGGAGGCCCGCCCCAAGCGCGGCAAGGTCGTCGCCGACATCCTCGACCGGGTGCACCGGCGCGTCGAGAAGGGTTTGCGCAAGCACGTGTAGGGCAGCACCGGCAGCGGTCGGGAACCCAGTGCATAGGCGCGCGTACAACGGGTAAGCCTTGACGCATCGTCTCTCGCTAGCGAAGCCGTCGTCAGGAGTAGACCCGTGCTGCAACCGCCGCATTCGTCCCTGCAGGTAGCTGCCGTTCCGGCCCAGCGGGTGCCCGTGCGGGACAGGGACCAAGACGCTCCCTGGCACACCGAGGCGGTGTGCCGGCGCGACGAGGCCGGACTGTTCTTCGCCCCCTCCAAGGAACCGACCGCCGCCCGGCTCTCCCGCGAAGAGGCCGCCAAGCGCGTCTGCGCGCGCTGTCCGGTCATGGTCGAGTGCCGCGAGCACGCCCTCCTGCAGCCCGAGCCCTACGGCGTCTGGGGCGGCCTCACCGCCGCCGAACGCCGCGTGGTCCTGGCTCGGCGCCGCCGCCGCGACGTGGAACTCAAGAACGCCGCCCGCACGACGGGCCGCATAGCGGCGGCCGGCTAGAACCCAGACACCCGAAAGGGCACCCTCTCCGCACAGAGGGCGCCCTTTCGACGCCGGGGGCCGCCGCCGACCAGGGGCGCGGGGCGGTGTCCGATCTGCGGCTCCGCCGCGCGGGCGCGACCAGCCACGACGGCGCCGCAGTCGCCACACAACGGGCACCCCCAACTCACTGGGCGCCCAGCGAATCCGACGGAGTCACTTCGCCCGGTCGAAATCCACCGCGCTGTACGCCCGCAGCTTGCTCAGCCGGTGCTCGGAGTCGATCCGCCGCACCGTCCCCGACTTGGACCGCATCACGATCGAGTCGGTCGTCGCCGTCTCCGAGCGGTACCGCACCCCGCGCAGCAGCTCGCCGTCGGTGATGCCGGTCGCGACGAAGAAGACGTTGTCCCCGGAGACCAGGTCGTCGGTGGTCAGCACCCGGTCCAGGTCGTGCCCGGCGTCGACCGCGCGCCGGCGCTCCTCGTCGTCCTTGGGCCACAGCTTGCCCTGGATGGTGCCGCCCAGGCACTTCACGGCGCAGGCCGAGATGATGCCCTCCGGCGTGCCGCCGATGCCGAGCAGCAGGTCGATGCCGGTGCCCTCGCGCAGGGCCAGGATGGAGCCGGCCACGTCGCCGTCGGAGATCAGCTTGATCCGGGCGCCGGTCTCCCGGACCTCCTTGATCAGGCCCTTGTGCCGCGGCCGGTCGAGGATGACGACGGTGACGTCCTCGGGCGTGCGCCGCTTGGCCTTGGCGATCCGGCGGATGTTCACGGCGACGGGCGCGTTGATGTCGACGAAGTCGGCGGCCTCGGGGCCCGTGACCAGCTTGTCCATGTAGAAGACCGCGGACGGGTCGAACATGGAGCCGCGCTCGGCCGCGGCCAGCACCGCGATCGCGTTGGTCATGCCGTTGGCGGTCAGCGTGGTGCCGTCGATCGGGTCGACGGCGATGTCGACCTCGGCCCCGGTGCCGTCACCGACCCGCTCCCCGTTGAAGAGCATCGGGGCCTCGTCCTTCTCGCCCTCGCCGATGACGACGACGCCGTTCATCGAGACGGTGTGGACGAGGGTCCGCATGGCGCGTACCGCGGCACCGTCGGCGCCGTTCTTGTCACCGCGCCCGACCCAGCGGCCCGCGGCCATCGCCGCGGCCTCGGTGACCCGCACGAGCTCCATGGCGAGGTTGCGGTCGGGGGCCTCCGAGGGGACGTCCAGCTCGGACGGGAGATGATGCTCGGTCATCGGAACGCACCTTTCTGATACGACGACGGCCGGATGAGGGTATGGCCACGACTCTATCGTCAGTCCGACAAAATGAGCAGGGGACCCCACGTATGAGCGGAGCGGGCACCTGCGACGATAGGGGGCGTGGCAGGTATGAAAGGCAAGCAGAAGTCGGCCCGGGACATGATTCTGTCCCTCGGGGTCATCGTCCTCGTGGCGGGCGTGATCTGGATCTTCATCCCGCACGACGACGGGGAACCGGACGTCAAGCGGATCGACTACCGGGTCGAGTTGCTGACCGCGCAGCGCGCCGCGTCGTACCCGGTGGCGGCGCCCGAGGGGCTGTCCGAGGACTGGAAGCCGACCTCCGTACGCTTCCGCGGTGACGACGCCGACGCCTGGCACCTGGGGTTCCGGGCCCCGGACGGCGAGTACGTGGCGGTCGAGCAGTCCACGAAGAAGCCGTCCACGTTCATCCACGACGCCAGCCAGGGCGGACAGGTGACCGAGCGGACCGAGGAGATCGGCGGCCGGACCTGGACGCGGTACACGGGCGGCCGGTACGACGCGCTGGTGCTGGACGGCACCGGCGACATGAAGGGCGCGACGACGGTCGTGGCCGGCACCGGGTCGTTCGAGCAGCTCGGCAAGATGGCGGCGGCCCTGAAGCTGGCCTGACCGGCCACCGGCCACCGGCCACCGGGCACCGGGCGCAAGACCTGGACCGCACACCGCGCACCGCGCCCCGCACACTACGACGAAGCCCCCGGCGAGCTGCCGGGGGCTTCGTCGTGATGTGCGGTGCCGCGTGACTCAGACCGTGGTGACGACCTGGTCGTAGGCCAGCCGCGGCGAGCGCGGGAACCAGGCGTCCGGGCCCGGACGGCCGATGTTCACGACCATCAGCGGGGTGTGGTCGTCGTCCAGGAACTCCTTGCGCACGCCCTCGAAGTCGAGGCCGGTCATCGGTCCGGCGGCCAGACCGGCGGCGCGGACGCCGACGATGAAGTACGCGGCCTGGAGGCCGGCGTTCAGGGTGGCCGCGCCCTCGCGGACCGGACGCTCGCTGAAGAAGGCGTCCTTCGCGGCGGGGAAGTGCGGGAAGAGCTCCGGCAGCTCCTCGTGGAACTCGTTGTCCGCGGACAGGATCGCGACCAGCGGGGCGGCGGCGGTCTTGGGCCGGTTGCCCTCGGCCATGTGGGCGACCAGGCGCTCGCGGGCCTCGGGGGAGCGGACCAGCGTGATGCGCAGCGGCGACTGGTTGAAGGCGGTCGGGCCGTACTTGACCAGGTCGTAGATCGCCTGCACCTGCTCGTCGGTCACCGGCTCGTCGGTGAAGGTGTTCGCCGTGCGGGCCTCGCGGAACAGCAGGTCCTGGGCGGCGGGGTCAAGAACGAGAGACATGCGTGATCTTTCTCCGGGGGTGCGTCGGCTCCGCGCGGTGTGGGGACCGGGGGCCGTTGACGCGGACGACACTACGCCAAAGAAGTTCAAGCTTCAACCAAAAGCGGATTGCGGTGATCCGCTTCACATGCCCGCCTGAGTGAAGGGGTCCCGTCGTGTGCGGTGCGCCTATATGACGAAGGGCGAAATTCAAGTCGGACAATTCGCATCTTGACGTATCCCTCGGAGCACTTCGACGCCCAGCTGTGCGCCCTGCGCGACGCCGGCTACCGGACCGACTTCCTGCGCACCGGCCGCACCCCGGGACCGCGCACCGTCCACCTCGCCTTCGACGACGGCACGCTCGGACTGTGGACGCACGCCGACCCGGTCCTGGCCAGGTACGAAATGAAGGCGGCCGCCTATCTGATCACCGGGCAGGTGGGCACCCACCGGCCGTACTGCCTCTCCTGGCCCGAGGTGGAACGGATGGCGCGGCCGGGGCGCTGGGACTTCCAGGCCCACACCCACCTCAGCCACGAACGAGCGGCGGTGGACGCCGCCGGACACGAGCGGTCGGTGCTCACCAACCGGCTGTGGCTCGCGGACGAAGGGCGCGTGGAGACCTCCGACGAGTGCCGGTGCCGGGTCGCGGCGGACCTCGACCGGTCGGTCCGCGACCTCGTGCGGCACGCCCTGCCCCGCCTGCGGCTCTTCGCCTACCACGCTCACCAACGGCGCGGCGCGTCCGCTGCCGGCCGGGCCGCGTGCGGCCGCCCGTGCGCAACGACGGGCCGGAGCGGCAGTGGCCCCGCTTCACCTCGCTGAAGGTCGAGTGACGCGCATCACAGGCGGCCGGCGATCATTTCCCGCGCCGGCCGCGGTCTCAAAGGCACATCACCACTCGTGACCCGTACCCCGTACCCCGCACCTCGTCCACAGGGAGCGCATCGACATGACCGCCACCGTGAAGGGCCCGGCCTCGTACTTCCCGTCCATCGAGAAGAAGTACGGCCGCCCGGTCGCGGAGTGGAAGGACCTCATCCGGTCCTCGCCGCTCACCAAGCACATGGAACTCGTCACCTGGCTCAAGGCCGAGCACGGCCTGGGCCACGGGCACGCCAACGCCCTCGTCGCACACACCCTGGCCGAGGGCACGGCGAAGGAAGGCTAGAGGTCAGAGGTCGATGACGACCTTGCCCCGCGGCGACCAGGCGGGCGATCTCCTCCAGGGCGCCGCGGGCCGCCGGTACGCCGCCGGTACGCCGTCGCCCGGCGATGTTGCAGATGCGGTCGCTTGGGACGCCCAGTTCCCTGGCGGCGTGCACCGTCTCCGTCCCGTGCAGAACCGAGCTGCCGACGGCCATCACCACGATCCTCGACGCCGGCCGTGCGGTGGACGACCTCCGCTCCGACGTCACCGCCGAAGACATCGCCGCCGCTCTCATCGGCATCTTCACCGTGGCCGCCCGGCCGGCCTGACTAGGGCGTGCCATCGCTCCCGGCGGGCGCGTCCTCGGTGCCCGCCTCCTCCTCGGCCAGCGCGGCGTCCAGGCGGGCCCGCGCGCCGTCCAGCCGGCGGCGGCACACCTTCGCCAGCTCCTCGCCCCGCTCCCACAGGGCGAGGGACTCCTCCAGCGTCGTACCGCCGGCCTCCAGCCGCCGGACGACCTCGATCAGCTCGTCCCGTGCCTGCTCGTACCCGAGCGCCTCGGACATCGCCGTCGGCTGCTCCACCTCGCTGGTCATCCACCCACCCTATGCGTCGACTCGTACGGAGAAATCGCCCTCGGACACCCGTGCCCGCAGGGTCTCGCCGGGCTCCACCTCGCCGGGGTCGCGGACCGCGTGGCCGTCGGCCCGCTGGAGCACCGCGTACCCGCGCTGGAGGGTGGCGGCGGGGGAGAGGGCCACCACGCGCGCGTGCGTGTGCGTCAGCTCGGAGTCGGCCCGGTCGAGGTGGTGCCGCAGCGAACGGCGGCCCCGGTCGAGCAGCGCCGTCACCTGCTCGGCCCGCTCCTCGATCATCCGGTGCGGATCCTGTATCGACGGCCGGGCCAGCGCGTGGCCGAGCCCGCGCTCCTCGCGGTCGACGAACGCGGCCACGCACCGCCGGGCGCGGTCCCGCAGCAGCCGTACCCGCTCGTACTCCTCGCCGACGTCCGGCACGACCTTCTTCGCGGCGTCGGTCGGCGTGGAGGCGCGCAGGTCGGCCACCAGGTCGAGCAGCGGGCTGTCCGGCTCGTGGCCGATCGCCGAGACGACCGGCGTGCGACAGGCGGCGACCGCCCGCACCAGCTGCTCGTCGGAGAACGGCAGCAGGTCCTCCACGCTGCCGCCGCCCCGCGCGACGACGATCACGTCCACGTCGTCCCGCGCGTCCAGCTCCTTCACCGCCTGCACCACCTGCGGCACCGCGTGCACGCCCTGCACCGGGACGTTGCGCACCTCGAAGCGGACGGCGGGCCAGCGGTGCCGGGCGTTCTCCAGGACGTCCCGCTCGGCCGCGGACGCCCGCCCGCACACCAGCCCGATCAGCTGCGGCAGGAACGGCAGCGGCTTCTTCCGCTCCGCCGCGAACAGCCCCTCGCGCGCGAGCGCCTTCTTCAGCTGCTCCAGACGGGCGAGCAGCTCACCGACACCCACCGGCTTGATCTCGGCGGCCCGCAGCGACAGCTGCCCCCGCGGCGCGTACCACTCCGGCTTCGCGTGCACGACCACCCGTGCGCCCTCGCCGACCACGTCCGCCACGGCGTCGAACACCTGCCGGTAGCAGGTCACGCTCACGGAGATGTCGTACGACGGGTCGCGCAGCGTCAGGAACACCACACCGGCGCCCGGCCGCCGCGACAACTGCGTGATCTGCCCCTCGACCCAGACCGCGCCGAGCCGGTCGATCCAGCCCCCGATCAGCCGGGACACCTGGCCCACGGGCAGCGGGCTTTCGGGGGTCGAGTTGGCAGCCATGCGCCCGAGCGTAACGGCCGGGTCCGACAATCCGGCACCTGCGAGCCCGTTCCCCGCACCCGCCGACCCACCGCACCAGCGCCCCCTGCCCGCCACCACGCCCGCTGTTCCTGCGGCCCCGGCCTCTCAGCCCGTGCCGCGCTCGTGTCGCCGTGTCTGTGGGGCCTGGGGTCCTGGTTCTTCGGCTCGCGCCGCGCTTGTGTACCCGCGTCTGTGGGTCCTTCGGGCCCGGCCTCTCAGCCCGTGCCGCGCTCGTGTCGCCGTGTCTGTGGGGCCTGGGGTCCTGGTTCTTCGGCTCGCGCCGCGCTTGTGTACCCGCGTCTGTGGGTCCTTCGGGCCCGGCCTCTCAGCTCGCGCCGCGCTCGTGTCGCCGTGTCTGTGGGGCCTGGGGCCCTGGCCTTTCGGCTCGCGCCGAGCCTCTGTCTCCGCGTCCGTCGGTCCTTCGGGCCCGGCCCGTGCGCCGCGTCGAGCCCGTGTCGTGCGGGCCCGGCCTTCCAGTCGCGCCGAGCCGGCGTGCACGCGCGGCCCCCGCCTCACGCTCCCGTCGTCTCCGCGTCCCGCCGCCCCCTCCACTGCACCGCCAGCACCACCAGACCCACCGCCAGCCAGATCGCGCCGACCACCTGGGCCGTCCCCGACGCCTCCACGATCACCGCGACCGTGATCGCCGCGCCCAGCACCGGCACCACCAAGTGCCGCCACCAGCTGACCGTCCCCCCGCCGCGCCGCACCACGAACCAGCCCACCACGCTCGCGTGCAGCAGCGTGAACGCGGTCAGCGCGCCCACGTCGACCACCGAGACCAGGTGGTCGAGACCGTCGTCCCGGCGTGCCGCCCACACCGCCGCCGCCATGGTGATCACCGCCGACACCAGCAGCGCCACGCGCGGCACCCCGGCGTCCGTCCGCGACAGCACCCCAGGCAGCCGCCGGTCCCGGCCCATCGCGAACAGCAGCCGCCCGGCCGCCGCCTGCCCGGCCAGCGCCGCGAACGCCGCGCCGATCGCCTTGCTCACCGCCACCAGATCGTGCAGCCACGTGCCCACCGACGCGTCCACGGCGTCGTAGAACGCCGCCCCCTGCCGCTCCGGCTCCGCCGCAAGCTGCGCCGACGACACCGGTTCGAGGAGCGCCACCAGATACGTCTGCGCCACGAACAGCACGCCCGCCAGCGCCAGGCAGAACAGCAGCGCCCGCGCGACCTTCGCCGAACCGCCGGTGACCTCCTCGGCGAACGTGGCGATCGCGTCGAAGCCCAGGTACGACAGCACCGCCACCGACACCGCCCCGACCACCGCCGACAGCGCGAACGCCCCCTGCGTGCCGTCCCCCGACAGCGGCGACAGCCAGTTGCGCTCGGCCCCGTCCCGCGCCAGGACCACGATCGCCGTGATCACGAAGACGACGAGTACGACGATCTCCATGACGAGCACCAGGAAGCCCACCCGGGCCGCCATCCGCACCCCCCACAGGTTCAGCAGCGTCGTGACGACCACCGCGATCGCCGTCCACACCCACCGCGACACCTCCGGGACCAGCGCCTCCATCGCGATGCCGGAGAACAGGTACGCCACCGCCGGGATGAGGACGTAGTCCAGCATCGCCATCCACCCGGCGACGAACCCGGCCCCGTTGCCGAGCCCCGCGCGCGCGTAGGCGAACACCGAGCCCGCCTGGGGGACCACCCGCACCATCTGCGCGTAGCTGAATGCGGTGAACGCCATCGCGACCGTGGCGACCAGGTAGACGAGGGCGACCGCACCGTGCGACTTGGCGTCCAGCGTGCCGAACACGCCGACCGGCGCCATGGGCGCGATGAACAGCAGCCCGTAGACGACCAGGTCCCTGAAGCCCAGACTGCGCCTCAGCCGCTGTTCCCCACCGGCCCCCGGGGCCGTCGTACCGCTCTGCGCCATGGTGCCTCCGCCAGTGCCTCGGTCCTCGCCCCGGCTTCCGCTTCGGGCTCCGCCTCGGTTTCCGCTTCGGAACGTTCCCGCCAGTCTCCCCGGCAACGCCGCACCCACGCGATCTCTGACCCGCCGAACGCGGCCTTACGATGGGTGCCATGACTGCTTCGCCTGGCCGCCGTGTCCTGCTCGCCGCCCCCCGTGGCTACTGCGCGGGTGTGGACCGCGCCGTGATCGCCGTCGAGAAAGCCCTGGAGCAGTACGGGGCTCCGGTGTACGTCCGGCACGAGATCGTCCACAACAAGTACGTCGTCCAGACCCTGGAGAAGAAGGGCGCGATCTTCGTCGAGCGGACGGAGGAGGTCCCCGAGGGGAACATCGTGATGTTCTCCGCGCACGGCGTGGCCCCCGTCGTCCACGAGGAGGCCGAGCGCGGCAAGCTGGCCACGATCGACGCCACCTGCCCGCTCGTCACCAAGGTCCACAAGGAAGCCGTCCGCTTCGCGAACGACGACTACGACATCCTGCTCATCGGCCACGAGGGCCACGAGGAGGTCATCGGCACCTCCGGCGAGGCCCCCGACCACATCCAGCTCGTCGACGGCCCCGAGGACGCCGCGAAGGTCGAGGTCCGCGACCCCTCGAAGGTGGTCTGGCTCTCCCAGACCACCCTCTCCGTCGACGAGACCATGGAGACCGTCGACGCGCTCAAGGACAGGTTCCCGCAGCTGATCTCCCCGCCGAGCGACGACATCTGCTACGCCACGCAGAACCGCCAGCTCGCGGTGAAGCAGATGGGTGCCGAGGCCGAGCTGGTGATCGTCGTCGGCTCCCGCAACTCCTCCAACTCCAAGCGCCTGGTCGAGGTCGCCCTGCAGGCCGGCTCCCGCGCGGCGTACCTGGTGGACTTCGCCGACGAGATCGACGAGACCTGGCTGGACGGCGTCACCACGGTCGGCGTCACCTCCGGCGCCTCCGTTCCGGACGTGCTGGTCGAGCAGGTCCTGGAGTGGCTGTCGCGGCGCGGCTTCGAGGACGTGGAGATCGTCAAGGCCGCCGAGGAGTCGATCATCTTCTCGCTGCCCAAGGAACTGCGCCGCGACCTGCGCGAGGAGGCGGCGTCCCTGGTGGCGGAGCGGGGCGGCTCCGGGGCGTCGGGGGCCTGACCGGCGGCCGGGCCCACCGCCCGGGTGACCGTCAGTGGTCCGTCGTAACGTAGGGCCATGCAGATCTTCGGCGTGGACATCGGCGGATCCGGGATCAAGGGTGCCCCTGTGGACCTCGACAGGGGCGACCTGGCCCAGGAGCGCTGCAAGGTGCTGACCCCGCACCCGGCCACCCCCGACGGCGTCGCCGACGGGGTCAAGCAGGTCGTCGAGCACTTCGGCTGGACCGGACGGGTCGGCCTCACCTTCCCGGGCGTGGTGACGGGCGGCGCGACGGTGCGCACCGCGGCCAACGTCGACAAGGGCTGGGTCGACACCGACGCGCGGGCGCTGTTCGGCGAGCGGCTGGGCGGGCTCGACGTGACGGTCGTCAACGACGCGGACGCGGCGGGCGTCGCGGAGATGCACTTCGGAGCCGGCCGCGGCCGCAAGGGCACGGTGGTCCTGCTCACCTTCGGCACCGGCATCGGCAGCGCGGTGTTCACCGACGGCCTCCTGGTCCCCAACACCGAGCTGGGCCACCTGGAGCTGGACGGTCACGACGCGGAGAAGCGCGCCTCCAGCAAGGTCAAGGACGACCACGACATGTCCTGGGAGCACTGGGCCCACCGCGTCCAGAAGTACCTCGCGCACGTCGAGATGCTGTTCTCGCCGGAGCTCTTCGTCATCGGCGGCGGGGTCAGCCGCAAGTCCCAGAAGTTCCTGCCCCACATCAAGGGCGTACGGGCCGAGATCGTCCCCGCCCAGCTGCAGAACAACGCGGGGATCGTGGGCGCGGCGATGCACGCGGCCGGCTGAGCGGGAGCGCTCACGCGGGGGGCCGGTTGCGGGCGGCGGCGGCCCGTCGCCGCATCAGCCGGATCCGGCGGACGATCACGGTCGACCCGGCGACCAGCGTCCCGCCGTACAGCCACCCCGCCTCGGTGGCCAGCGCGGTCACGATCCCCATCAGCCGTCCGCCGAGGCCGCCGTCCCCGCTCTCCGCCACGGGCACCAGGCCCACGGCGAAGGCGATCGGCACGACGACCGGGGCGGTCAGCAGGTCGCCCCGGCGCACCCAGAGCGCGGTGAGCAGACTCACCGGCACGAACAGCACCCCGTACGCGGTGAGGGACGCGCCGAACAGCAGCTCGTCGAGGAAGCCCAGCAGGGTCATCACGGCAGCGCAGAACAGACCGCTGCCGAGCCCGGTCAGCCGCGGATTGGGCATCCTCCGCAGGGCACGCACGACCCGGGCCACCGGCGAACCCGCCCCCGGAGCCGGGCGTCGTGGGCGTGCCGGCTGCACGGGCCGTCCCACCGGCCGCCCGGCCACCCGGCCCACCGGCGGCCGCGCGGCAGCGGCACCGCCCCGCCCCTGTGCGGGCAGCGGCGCCCCGCTTCGTCGCGGTCCGTACTGGGCAGGTCGCGTCCTGTGTTGCTCCACTGGACCAACTTAGGTCGGTTTATGTGCCGAATAGGCCGACAGACACGCCGCCGGGCGTGTCTTGGCCAAGCGTTCGACTCCGCGCGGGTCCGGTGCGGCACACCCCGTAGACTGGTGGATCGGCCCCTGCCTGGCCCGCCCATGCCATCCCATCCCATCCCGCCCCTCCGCATCTCACGTACGGGAAGTCGCAACGTGTCGCTCACGATCGGAATCGTCGGTCTGCCGAATGTCGGCAAGTCGACCCTGTTCAACGCCCTGACCAAGAACGACGTGCTCGCGGCCAACTACCCGTTCGCCACGATCGAGCCCAACGTCGGCGTGGTGGGCGTCCCCGACCCCCGCCTGACGAAGCTGGCCGAGATCTTCTCCTCCGACAAGATCCTCCCGGCGACGGTCGACTTCGTCGACATCGCGGGCATCGTGCGCGGCGCGAGCGAGGGCGAGGGCCTGGGCAACAAGTTCCTGGCCAACATCCGCGAGTCCGACGCGATCTGCCAGGTCATCCGCGCCTTCAAGGACGAGAACGTCGTGCACGTCGACGGCAAGGTCTCGCCGAAGGACGACATCGAGACGATCAACACCGAGCTGATCCTCGCCGACCTCCAGACCATCGAGAAGGTCCTCCCGCGCCTCCAGAAGGAGTCGCGCATCAAGAAGGACATCGCTCCCAAGGTCAAGGCGGTCGAGGAGGCCAAGGACATCCTGGAGAAGGGCGACACCCTCTTCTCCCAGGGCATCCTCCAGGGCAGCGAGCGCGCGGAACTCCTCCACGACCTCCACCTCCTCACCACGAAGCCCTTCCTCTACGTCTTCAACGTCGACGAGGACGAGCTGACCGACGACGACTTCAAGGACCAGCAGCGCGACCTGGTCGCCCCCGCCGAGGCGATCTTCCTCAACGCCAAGCTGGAGGCGGACCTCGCCGAGCTGGACGAGGACGAGGCCCTCGAACTCCTCCAGTCCGTCGGCCAGGACGAGCCCGGCCTCGCCACCCTCGCCCACGTCGGCTTCCGCACCCTCGGCCTGCAGACCTACCTGACGGCCGGCCCCAAGGAATCCCGCGCCTGGACCATCAAGAAGGGCGCCACCGCCCCCGAGGCCGCCGGTGTCATCCACACCGACTTCCAGAAGGGCTTCATCAAGGCCGAGGTCATCTCCTTCGACGACCTGGTCGAGACGGGCTCGGTCACCGAGGCCCGCGCGAAGGGCAAGGCCCGCATGGAGGGCAAGGAGTACGTGATGCGGGACGGGGATGTGGTGGAGTTCCGCTTCAACGTGTAGCGGCTGACATATCACCACGTCGCTGATCTGGCAAACATGCAGGTCAGGGAGGGTCCGACTCTTCGGGGTCGGGCCCTTAGTTCGTTCCCGTGCCGGGATGGGATGAGGGGGCTCGTGCTGGGATGTGCGCAGTTTGGCGTTCGGTGGCGGGGAGTTCGCGAGCGAGATTGCCTTCACGTCTTCTTCACGGCGATATTCCGCGGTCCGGATCCTGCGGAACGTTCCTCGCTGATGCTTTACCCGGGGCGTGACCCGGCTCGGCCGCCATGGCACGTTCAGCTGCGCACCGAGCGGGACTTGGAGCGCGCCCAGGACCTGTTCCGGCTGAGCTACGCCGCACTGTGACGGGCTAGGAACAGGTATTGCGTGCCGTGTGGCGGTGACGGTTATGGATCGTCGTTGTGCTGCCTTTCGACGGGCAATCACGAAGTGGCGGTGGAGGTACAAGTATTCGGCGGCTCCCCGGTTTCGGTAACCGGGGAGCCGCCGCTATATTGCCGCCGCCTTCCCACGCGGCCCTGCTACTGCTGCGGTCCTCTGCTGAGGTTGGTTTCCGGCGTCGGCCCACGTTCTTCGCCGCGGCGAGATCGCTGACCAGGTGACCATCCCTACTCGGATCCGGTTCCGCCACCGCTAGAAGCCGTCGTCAAATGGCGCGCCCACATCAGGAGCGAGTCGAGGGTGATGGCTGCTTGGTAGGACGCGGCGGTCTTGTCGCATCGGGTCGCGATGCCGCTTGTCATCCCTGAGGCGGAAATTGGCGGTGTGACGTACTCCCATCACACCAAGCGCGATTGCGGGCAGTGGGATGACGACGCAGGGGCCGTGAGCAGCGAGGCTCGATGTGTGTCCGGTCCGAACCCCGGCCGACCCTCTCTTGCCTTACCACCTCATGATCTAGAGCGGAGAACTCTGCCGTGGCCAAACTCCTCTATCGACTGGGCCGTATGGCCTTCCGGCAACGCCGGTATGTCGCCCTCCTCTGGGTGGCGCTGCTGGCCGTCGTCGGCTTTGCCGCGGCCAATGCCCCGGCAGCGCCGGACGACGAGACCGGGATGCCGGGCACTGAGTCGCAGCGGGCCTTCGACCTCATGGATCAGCGCTTCCCCGGTGGCAAGTCCGACGGTGCCGACGCCCGGCTGGTCTTCGTCGCCCCGAGCGGGCAGAAGGTGACTGCTACCGAGAACAAGCACGCCATCGACGATGCCGTGGCTGACATCGCCGAGGGGCCCCAGGTCGATGCTGCCCTCAGCCCGTTCGAGTCGCAGGCGGTGAGCAAGGACGGCTCGACCGCGTACGCCACCATCACCTACAAGGCCAAGGCCACCGACCTCAGCAAGGACTCCAAGTCGGGTCTTGAGGACGCGGCGCAGGCTGCTCGTGATGCGGGTCTGAGGGTCGAAATCGGTGGTTCGGCGCTCGCCAAGGACGAGTTCGGCGGTTCGAGTGAGCTCTTCGGTGTCGCGGGCGCGGCCGTGATCCTGCTCATCACCTTCGGATCGCTCGCCGCTGCTGGCATGCCGCTGCTGACGGCTCTGATCGGTGTTGGGGTTGGTGTGGCCTCGATCACCGCGCTGGGCAGCACGCTCGGTTTGTCCGAGACAACCAGCACGCTCGGGGTGATGCTCGGCCTGGCGGTCGGCATCGATTACGCCATGTTCATCGTCTCCCGCTACCGCGAGGAGCGGTCGAAGGGCCATGAGCCCGAGGAAGCGGTGGGTCTGGCGGTGGGCACAGCGGGCTCCGCGGTGGTCTTCGCCGGTCTGACGGTGGTGATCGCGCTGGCGGGGCTGTCCGTCATCGGTATTCCCATGCTCATGAAGATGGGTCTGGCCGCGGCCGGCGTAGTCACCCTTGCTGTGGTGATCGCGCTGACGCTGGTGCCGGCGCTGCTCGGCTTCTTCCAGCATGCGGTGCTGCCCCGCAAGGCACGCAAGGCCGAGAAGCCGGCCGTGGCCGTGGCCGACAAGCCCAACGCGGGCACCCGCTGGGCCCGGTTCGTGCTGCGTCGCCCGCTGTCTGTGCTCCTGTTGGGAGTAGTTGGCCTGGGTGTGGTGGCCGTACCGGCGATGGACCTGCAACTGGGTCTGCCCGGCGACGAGGTGAAGCCCACGTCCACGACGGAGCGCCGCGCCTATGACGATCTCGCCAAGGGGTTCGGCCCCGGCTTCAACGGCCCGCTGACCGTGCTCGTCGACGCGAAGGGCGTCAAGGACCCATAGGCGACGGCTGACACCGTGGTCGCCGAGATTGCGAAGGTCGAAGGAATCGTGTCGGTCTCCCCGCCGCGGTTCAACGAGGCGGGCGACACGGCCATGGTGAGCGCCGTGCCATCCACGGCGCCGACCGACAGCAAGACCGACAAGGTCATCCACGGCGTACGGGGGCAAGCGGCCCGGTTCAAGGTGGACACCGGAGCGACGGTCCTGGTCAGCGGCATGACGGCGATGAACATCGACGTGGCGCAGAAGGTCAAGGGCGCCCTGGTTCCCTATCTCGCCGTGGTCGTCGGCCTTGCCTTCCTTCTCATGATGGTCGTTTTCCGCTCGGTCCTGGTGCCGGTGAAGGCGGCGCTCGGTTTCCTGCTGTCGGTCAGCGCCGCACTCGGCGCCGTTGTAGCGGTCTTCCAGTGGGGCTGGCTCGCCGGCCTCCTGGGCGTCGAGGAGACCGGGCCGATCCTCAGCATGATGCCGCTCTTCATGATCGCAATCGTGTTCGGTCTCGCGATGGACTACGAGGTCTTCCTCGTGACACGAATGCGGGAGGCGTACATCCACGGCGACCGGCCCGATCAGGCGATCGCCTCCGGCTTCCGCACCAGCGCGCGGGTGGTCGTGGCCGCCGCCCTGATCATGATGGCGGTGTTCGGCGGCTTCATCGGTGCCGGCGCATCGATGATCAAAATGATCGGCTTCAGCATGGCATCGGCCGTCTTCTTCGATGCCTTCGTCGTACGGATGGCGATCGTGCCCGCGGTCCTGGCACTGCTCGGCGACAAAGCCTGGTGGCTGCCCCGGTGGCTGGCGAAGATCCTGCCGCGGGTGGATGTGGAGGGCGAAACGCTGACACGAACACATGAGGAGGGTGCCGCGCCGCAGAACCCTGCCGGGCAGGAGTCGGCGCTCGTGCGCTGACGGAAGGAAGCGCAGGCCGCCCGTGCCGACACGGGCGGCCTGCGCGCATGTCACGGCGCCGTCACCCATCATGGTCCAGAGCCCGAGGAAAGAATCCCGATGAGCACCACTTGGCAGCGGTATGTATGCGGTCGGCCCCGGACGCTCGACGTGGTGGTGGCCCTGGCGCTGTTCGGGCTCTCCTTTCCCGGCAGCATGCTCAAAGCGCCCGACTACAGCAACTACACGGGCGTGCTGGCACCCTCCGCCGTGCTCCTTGCCGCCCTCGGATGCATCGTGCTGCTGTGGCACCGGGAACACCCCCGGGCCGTCGTGGCGGCGACCACCGGATGCACGATGGCGATGGAGGCCCTGGGCTTCCAGCTCACGCCCCTGTTGATGGGTTCGCTGATGGCCGCGCTGTACTCGCTGGCGGCGCACACCGGACGGGAGACCACGAGGACGTACACCATCGTCGCCACCGCCCTGCTGGTGGTCACCTCGCTGGTATTCGGCCCCGGCGGATGGCTGTCGGCCTCGCACTTCGTGGCCGTTCCCTGGACCTTGCTGCCCGCGGTCGCGGGCAGTTTGGCACGGCTGCGGCGCGGCTACCTGGCCGCCGTGGAGAACCGGGCCGAGCACGCGGAGCAGACCCGCGAGAACGAAGCCCGCCGTCGGGTGGGTGAGGAACGGATGCGGATCGCGCGGGAACTCCACGACGTCGTCGCCCATCACATCACCCTGGCCAATGCACAGGCGGTCGCCGCCGCACGGCTTATCCACAGCCGCCCCCAGCAGGCGGAGGAACTCCTCGGCCAGCTCGCGGGCACCACCACGTCCGCGTTGCGCGAGCTCGGGGCCAGCATCGGCGTGCTGCGCCAGAGCGACGATCCTCAGGCGCCGCTGGAGCCGACCCCCGGGCTCGACCGGTTGCCCGACCTCATCGAGTCCTTGCGGCAGCTCGGTCTCGAGGTGAGCGTCACGACCGAGGGAGCGGAGCAGCAGCTGTCCCCAGGCGTTGACCTGACGGCGTACCGGATCATCCAGGGGGCGCTCACCAACGTCTCCAAACACGCCGGCACCGATGAGGCAGCGGTGCGTCTCGTCTACCTCCGCGACTGTCTCAGGATCACCATCGCCGACGCGGGGCGGGGAACGGCCCGCCCCGCGGCCGAGTCCACCGGCTACGGACTGATCGGCATGCGAGAGCGAGCCTTGTCCTTGGGCGGACGGTTCTTCGCCGGGCACCGTTCGAAGGGCGGATTCGAGGTCGCCACCGAGCTGCCGCTGCACACCCGCGAACGCGAACCGTCCCAGCCCGGCTCGCCGCGCGGGCCGATCAGCGAGGAGAACACGACGTGACCATCCGCGTCCTGCTGGCCGACGACCAGACGCTGCTGCGCTCGATGTTCCGGATGCTGATCGAGCTGAGCGACGACATGGAGGTCGTGGGAGAGGCCGCCGACGGTACGCAAGCCGTCGAACTGGCCCGCACCCACCGTCCCGACGTCGTGGTGATGGACATCCGCATGCCCGGCCTCGATGGTCTGGCCGCCACTGAGATGATCTGTGCCGACGACACCCTTACCGACACTCGCGTGCTCGTCCTGACCACTTTCGAGATCGACGAGTACGTCGCGCGGGCCATGCGGGCCGGAGCGAGCGGATTCTTCGGCAAGGACACCGGGGCGGATCAACTGGTGGCTGCCATCCGTACGGTGGCGGCAGGTGACGCTCTGCTCTCTCCGCGGGCCACGAAGGCGCTGATCGCCCAATTTCTCGCTGCCCCGAAATCGTCCGGGCTGCCCCCCGTACTCGACTCCCTGACCCCACGAGAGCGGGAAGTGCTGACGTACGTCGCCGCCGGCCTTTCGAACGACGCGATCGCACAGGAGCTCGTGCTGAGTCCCCTGACCGTGCGCAGCCATGTCCAAAGAATCATGAACAAACTCAGCGCGCGGACCCGGGCGCAACTCGTCACCATCGCCTACCAGTCCGGCCTGGTCCGCCCGGCTCGCCCGGCGTGAAACCGGTAGCGGCGCACGTTCCAGTGTGCGCCTGGGCTCGGAGCGCTTACGCGTCCTGGTTCACCTGCGCGAGGTGCGTGTCCATGGCGGCGCACATCTCCCCCAGCAAGCCCCTGAACTGGTCGAGGAGTTCGGACGGGTAGCGGCCGACGATGGCGTCCATGGGCGCGGCCAGCGGGCGGAAGAATTCATCGGCGCGCTCTTGGATGTGCGGGCTGCTGCGAAGGGTCACCACGCGGCGGTCGCTGTGCTCGCGGCTGCGGACGATGTGCCCGGCGCCTTCGAGGCGGTTGAGCAATGCGGTCGTGGCACCTGACGAGAGCAGGATGCGCTTGCTGAGGCGGGCCGGGGAGATCGGGGCGCCCCGTTCCTCGGCCTCGATGATTTCCAGCAGGGCGGTTGCGTCCGTGGCGTACAGGCCGAGATAGGCGGCGAAGCTGCGGCTGAGCTCGGCATAGTGCCCGCCGTAGACCCTCAGGGCTTCCACCAGCAGCTCGCGCCGCTCAGTCGCGCCGTCGAGGGCCGATTCCTCCATCATCAGCGGCCGTCCTTCCCCTGTATGAACATCGCTGGACCTGCACCCGCAGGTCGCCTTTGACAATCTACCCACCCCAACCTACCTTCATTGTGGAATTGCTTCACCATGGAGGTGTTGAGATGCGGGACTCGACTGCCACCAAGCGGTGGCTTGGACTGATCGCCATCGCCCTGGGCGTGGCGCTGATCGTCGTGGACACGACGATCGTGAACGTGATCACGCCGTCGGTCGTCGAGGACCTGGGCGTCAACTCCTCGCAGGCGCAGTGGATCCAGGAGTCGTACGCGATCGTCTTCGCCGCGCTGCTCCTGCTCACCGGACGCCTGTCGGACATGCTCGGCGCCCGCCAGGTCTTCACCTGGGGTGTCGTGGTCTTCGGTGCCACCAGCTTGCTCGCCGGTCTGGCGCCGAACGGCGAGCTGCTGATCCTCGCTCGCTTCCTGCAGGGCGCGGGTGCGGCAATGATCCTGCCGACCTCACTGGCGCTGCTGAAGGCCAACTTCACCGGCAAGGCCCGGGGCCAGGCGTTCGCGGTCTGGGGCTCGACCATCGGGGCGGCCGCCGCGCTCGGCCCTCTCCTTGGCGGCTGGCTGTCCGAGCACGTCTCGTGGCGCTGGGCGTTCGGCATCAACGTGCCGCTGTCCGTCCTTGTCGCGTTCGGCGTGGTGCGCTATATGGCCCGCTCGCCCCGGACCAAGGGGCGCATCGACGTACTCGGCGCAGTGCTGTCCGTCATCGGGCTCGGCCTGCTCGCGTTCGGGCTCGTCGAGGGCCGCATCTACGGCTGGGTGGTCAGCATCCACCCGCTCAGCATCCTTGGCTTCGACTGGGACAGCGGGCCTTCGCCCGTCCTGGTCGCGCTGATCCTCGCCGCCCTCGCGCTGGGCCTGTTCGTACGCCGCCAGTCGAAGCTGACCCGCGGCGGCGACGCCTCCAGGGCGATGATGGACGTGCGGCTGTTCTCCATCGCCTCGTTCCGCAACGGCAACATCGCCACCCTGATCATCGGTGTCGGCGAGTTCGGCATCGTCGCGGTGCTCCCGCTGTGGCTGCAGTTCACGCTCGGCTACAGCGCGCTGCAGGCCGGGCTCGCCCTGGTGCCCGTCGCCATCGGCAGCTTCGTCGCCAGCGGCGCCAGCTTCCAGATGGCTGCCAAGATCTCGCCGCTGATCCAGCTGCGCATCGGCCTCGCACTCGAAGTCGTCGGCCTGGCCGGCGTCGCTCTCGTGGCCGCCCCGGGCACCTCCTGGTGGGCGATCTCGGCGATGCTCTTCCTGTACGGCATCGGCGTCGGCTTCGCCACCGCCCAGGTCACCAACGTCGTCCTCGCCGACATCCCGGACGACAGCAGTGGTCAGGGCTCCGGCATCCAGAGCGCCTTCCGTCAGCTCGGCTCCGCCCTCGGCATCGCCGCGCTCACCACGGTGTTCTTCACGACCCTCAGCTCCAAGCTGCACGACAGCCTGGCCTCCTCCGGCCAGTCCGGGGCCGACGCCGACAAGTTCAGCCACGCGGTCACCGACAGCGCGGGCGCCGCGATCGGCCCGCTGGCCGGGAACCCGCAGACGGCCTCGGTCGCCGATGCGGCCCGCTCGGCGATGTCCGACGGTGTCGCCATCGGCGGCTACGTCGCAGCAGGGTTCGTCGCACTGGGCCTGCTCGCTTCCCTGCTCATCCCCGCCATGCCGCCACAGGTGCAGGCCGAGACCGAGAGGGCAGAGACCGAGGCCGGGCCCGTTCTGCCGTGACCGACAGCTACCCGTCACGCCCGTGACCTACGTCGGCCCGTCACGCCCCGTGCGTGGCGGGCGGGCGTCTTCGCCGCGCCGCCGGCGAAGACGCCCTGCCGGCGCAACGCAACGGGCGCCCATCCGGACACCGATTGAAGATCAGCCCATGGATGCTCCCGCTCCGCAGCCGCCCAGCAGCACCGAAACACAGCACGCGTCCTGGGTTGAACTGTTCTTCGATCTCGTGGTTGTGGCGGGTGTCATCCAGCTCGCGCACTTGCTGCATTACGGCCGGCATGGTGGCCATGGCGAGCTCGGTCTCCGGGATCCGCGGCGACCGCGCGGCGGTCTTCGTCGTCGGCTACGTCGCGCTGCGCTTCTTCGCCGGTCTTGTCTGGCAGCACGGCAAGGTCGTCATGGACTGGCCGTTGTCCCAGATGGCCGTCGGCGCCCTGCCCTGGCTCGTGTCCCTCTGGGTTGCAGCCCCCACCCGCTATTGGCTCTGGGCGGCCGGGATCGCGCTGGACGTACTCGTTCTGTTCACCGCCTCAGGAGCGCACGCCCTCGAGAGAGCACGCAAGCGGCTCAACGAGGCCGTCCACCACGGCCGGCGCGCAGCCCGGCTGCCCACCCTGGAACCTGCCTATGCCAACGTCCCCCACCTGGCCGAACGCCTCGGCCTGTACGTCATCATCGTGCTCGGCGAGGGGGTCATCCAGCTCGTGTCCTCGACCGCGGACGCGCACTGGGACCTGTCCGTCGTCGCGGTCGCTGTGGGTGCGTTCACCCTGCTCGTGGCGCTGTGGGTGCTCTCGCTGCTCCATGGATTCGCGGGTGTCCCGCGGCTGACAGCGACAGCCCTGCCCACCCGCTTCGTCATGCTCCTGCACTGCTTGGTCACCGCTGTACTCGCCGCGCTCGCCGCGGGTCTGGGGGCCGCGATCGAACACGCCCAGGACCACGTGCCGCCGGGCGTCCGCTGGCTGCTCTGCGGGAGCATCGCCGCTTTCTTCGCGATCAGCTTCATCGCCGGCATGGCCGCCCGGCGTTCCCTGCTGATCGCCGGCGTTCCCGCGCTGGTCGCGCCACTGCTGTTGGGTCTGCTCGGTACGGGCCTGAACGTCGGCTGGTTCGTATGGATCCTGACGCTGGTCGTAGTGGGGCAGGCCGCCTCCACCTTGGTCGCCCGGTCGTAAACGGCGACTGCCCGCTCAAGAAGGGCCGCCTGCCGGTCCGCACGGTCATCGCGTTTGACAACCCGCCGACACCACTTTACCTTCATGGTAGAATTACTTCACGATGGAGGCACTCGGCGTGCGTGACCCGTCCCCCACCCCTGACAAGACGACCGAGCCCTATCGGTGGCGCTGGCTGATCCTGGCGGTGATGATCGTCGCGGAGATCATGGATCTTCTGGACGCCTCGATCGTTAACGTCGCCGGACCGGACCTGGAGAAGTCCCTCGGTGCCGGTTCCGTCGGGCTGCAATGGGTGATCGGCGGCTACGCCCTCACCCTGGGCGCCGGGCTCGTACTCGGCGGCCGGCTCGGTGACCGCTACGGCCGGCGCCGGATGTTCCTGATCGGACTCGCGGCCTTCACCGCGACCTCCCTGCTGTGCGCGGTCGCGCCGAGCATCGAGCTGCTGATCGCCTTCCGACTGCTGCAGGGCATCGCCGGCGCGATGCTGCTGCCCCAGGGCCTGGGCCTGCTGCGGGAAAACTTCTCCGGCCCCGAGCTCACCAAGGTCTTCGCGATCTTCGGACCCGTCCTCGGTCTCGGCGGCATCATCGGCCCGGTCCTGGGCGGCTTCCTCATCGAGGGCGACTTCTTCGGCCTGGGCTGGCGGTCGGTGTTCCTGATCAACCTGCCCATCGGCATTGCGGCACTGATCGTCGCCTGGAAGTTCGTACCCAAGAAGGCGGGCGACCGCACGGTCCGGGTCGACATGACCGGCGCCGCCCTGATCGTGGCGTCCTGTGCCCTGCTGGTGCTGCCCCTCAACCAGGGGCAGGAGGAGGGCTGGCCGCTGTGGACGTGGCTGTGCATGGCCGCCTCGGTGATCGGGTTCGGCCTCTTCGCCCTCCAGCAGCGCCGCACGGCCGCCGTGGGCCGCGAGCCGCTGGTGACCCCGGGCCTGCTGCGCAAGCCGGCCTTCACCGTCGGCCTCGGCGGCATCGCCCTGTTCTTCGGCGGACTGATCGGCACCCAGCTCGTCCTGACCCTGTTCCTCCAGATCGGCCAGCACTTCAGCGCCGGTGACGCGGGCCTGGGCAACCTGCCCCTCGCGGTGGGAACCGCGATCGGCGGCGCGTTCCTCGCCGACAAGATCGGCCGCAAGGTGCTCCAGATCGGACCGCTGGTCCAGCTGGCCGGCGCCGCCCTGCTGTGGTTCGAGCTCGACGGCCTCGACGCCGCCTCGTTCTCGATCTGGGACGTCGCTCCCGGCGTGGCGGTGGCGGGCATCGGCGCCGGCATGGTGATCGCCGCCCTGTTCAGCTTCATCCTGGCCGCGGTCGACGACGACGAGATCGGATCCGCCTCCGGTGTCCTGTCGGCGGTCCAGGCGATCGGCGGCTCCATCGGCGTCGCGGTCTTCGGCTCGGTGTTCTTCGCCCAGGCCAAGACCGGCGACTTCACCGGCGGCTTCCACCGCGCGCTGATCGTCCAGGCATGTCTGCTGGTGGTCTTCTTCGCGATCACCTTCCTGCTGCCCAAGAAGGGCCGCCCCGAAGAAGAGCAGCACGGCGTCTCCCCCGAGACGGCTGCCGACGACTCCGGCGCCAAGCAGCACCTCACCGTGTGAGCCCCGGCCGGGGACCGTGCACGACAAGCGGCCCGAACGGGCCGCGCACCGGGGCCGCTTCCCGATACGGGAGATGGCGAGGAAGCCGAAAGGGAGCGTCATGACACACCGGAACGTGCTGATCGCGGGAGCCGGCATCGCCGGTCCGGCCCTGGCCCACTGGCTCGGACGGCACGGAATGCAGGCCACCCTCGTCGAGCGGGCTTCCGCCCCGCGGGAGGGCGGACAGACTGTGGACCTGCGCGGCGCCGGGCGGGACGTCGCCCGCAAGATGGGCCTGGAACGCACCCTTCGGGCCCACGCCACCCGCGAGGAAGGCATCCGCTTCGTCAACGCGGCGAACCGCATCAAAGCCGCCTTCGCCAGCGGAGCCTTCAGCGGCCAAGGCCCGATCGCCGACCTGGAGATCCTGCGCGCCGACCTGTCCCGCATCCTCAACGAGGACACCCACCCGCACACCGAGTACCTGTTCGGGGACGAGATCACACAGCTGTCCGACACGGGGAAGAGGGTCGACGTCACCTTCCGCAACGGGCCGGACCGTGTGTTCGACCTCGTCGTCGCCGCCGACGGAGCCCGCTCCCGCACCCGCGACCTGACCTTCGGCGACATCACTGACATCCGCCCCGTGGGCCTGACGACCGCGTACTTCACCATCCCCCGCCAGCCCTCGGACGGCAGCTGGGCACGCTGGCACAACACCACCCAAGGACGCACAGCGACCCTGCGCCCCGACAACCAGGGCACCACCCGCGCCTGTCTGTCCTACCTCTCCCCACCCCGCGGAGACGAACGCCTGGCACCGGATGAACAGAAGCAACTGTTGCGTCGTCTGTTCGCCGGCGCCGGCTGGGAGATCCCGCGCATCCTCACCGCCATGGACACCGCCGACGACTTCTTCCTCGACTCCGCCACCCAGATCCGCATGCCCGCGTGGTCCCGGGGACGCATCGCCGTCATCGGCGACGCCGCATACTGCGCCTCACCTCTCAGCGGCATGGGCACCAGCCTCGCCCTCGTCGGCGCCTACATCCTGGCCGGCGAACTCGCCCACCACGCGCATCACAGCAACGCGTTCGCCCGCTACGAGCACCTCCTCCGCCCCTATGTCACCCGCGCCCAGCAGTTGCCGCGCGGCGTGCCCCGCATCGCCTTCCCCCGTACCCGGGTCGGTATCCAGACCCTCAACACCGTACTGCGCGCCGCCTCCCGGCCCCATATCGCCAAAGCCCTCAACCGCTTCCTCGTACCACCTGCCGACACCTTCAAGCTGCCCCCGTACGGCCTTTAGCGGTCATGATCGCTCGCTGCACTGTGCTGGGCCTCGTCGGCAGGGGCTGCAACACCAATCCGCTGTCCGGCTTCAGGCCCCGACTTGGCCACCAGCCGCAAACGGCCACTCGCAGCACTCAGGTCGCCGCATCCTTGCCGCACCGACTCATACCCGGAGAAGCTCAGACGTCCTTGACCTGTACGCGGTCTCCGCACAGTTTCGACCAGTCGTCGCGGTCCGAGGTCAGCACCAGGACGGGCGCCGGGGAGCGGAGCGCCATCGCGGCGACGAGGGCATCGATGGCGTACTTGTGGCCGTGCAGGCCACCGGCGTCGCTCAGTAGTTGCACCGCGGTGAGGCTGTCCGCTTGGGTGACGTCCTGCACCTGAAGGCGGGAGAGAAGCCAGCGCAACCGGGCGGTATCCGTCTTCCCGTAGACGGCCTCCACTACCGTCAGAGCCGACACGAGGACGGGCACGCCTACGCGCCGTGCGGCCTCGATCCGGGTGATCATCTGGCGATCGTTACGCAGCAGTAGCGACAGTGCCTGGGAGTCCAGAACCAGGGACCTGGCCGAGGGATCCTTCATGCGGCGCTGTCGTTCGACGCGTACGGCGCCGGTGCGTCACCGAACAGTTCGTGCTGCGCGGCCTGGACCTCGGCCTCGCTCAGTGGTTCGTGCTCGGCCTCGTAAGCGGCCACGATCTCGGCGAGGCCGTCCATCGCCAGTTGGTGCCGAACCGCCGCGGTCACGTAGGCGGACACGCCGCGCTTGCCGGTGCGCGTGCGTAGCGCACCGAGGAGTTCCGAGGGCATCGAGACGGAGATGTTCTCCGTGCCGCCGGGGCGGGGTGACTTCATGACGCCAGTCTAGTACAGGAACTATTACACCGGGTGGAATGCTGCACAGCCCGCATTCGGCGGCGTAGTCTCGGCGCCACTGGATCTTCTTGTACTTTGTTGCGGATCCCGTGCTGGGATGGTGCTGGGATGCGTCTGTATTTCCGCAGGTCACAGCCTTGTCGTGGAATCCCGCTTCAACGTGTAGCGGGTGACCTAACGCCACGTCGCCGACCTGGCGAACATGCAGGTCAGAGGGCCCGGCTCTGCGGGGTCGGGCCCTTGGGTTTCCGGGCTGCGGGTCGTTCCGGTCGCCGGTTTCGGTAAGCGGTGGTCCGGCGCTGTGTTGCCGCTCCATTCCCCTCTTGGTGGAGGCCGGGCGCCTACGGAGTCAACTCTGTGCGTAGGACGGGATACAGGGCGAACCGGGTGTCCCATGAAGCGTGGCGGCGTTCGAAGAACTCGCGGCGCGCCACGGGATCGGCGGCGAACGCGGCGTCCTTCGCCAGCTTTGCGCGGAACTCGTCGGCGAGCGCCGGGTCCTGCTCCAGCATCTGCGCGGCGAAGATCTCGGTGACGTACGGCTCGACGTAGACCTTCTGCTCGAAGTGGCTGTTGAAGAAGCCCCAGGCGGCGAGAGAGTCCGGGCTCTGCGGTTCGAGGAGTGTCATCAGCAGGCGCGCGCCGGGCTGTGCGATCGGCACGAACAGGCCGCCGCCCGGCAGCGACTGCGGTTCCGCGCGCCACGTGCCCTGCACGGTGAGCTGCATCCGGCCTTCGAAGGGGGCCGTGGAGAAGTCCGCGCCCGTCGCGCGGAACACCTCGGTCCGCAGGTGGTCGACGGGGCGGTCCAGCGTCTCGTACGACAGTCCGTGCAGGGTCAGCTTGTCGGCGATCAGCGGCGCGTAGGACCTGGGCACGAGGTAGCCGCCGCGTGGCGCGCGGACCGTGACGGACGGCAGTACGCCGCTGTAGTAGGGCACGCGCCAGATCTGCGGGGTCGTGGGGTCGTATACGGGGACCGGCTCGCCGGAGACGGGGGACACGTGGCGGGTGTATGCGTAGCCGCGGAAGTCGATGACGGTGGTCGTTGAGGTCGTTGAGGTCGTTGAGGTCGCTGTGGTCGCTGTGGACGGGTTCGGCGAGGCCGTCTCGTTCGCCGGTTCGCTGCGGTCGACCGTGATGTCGAGGATCACGTCCTCGCCTCCCAGGAGGGCGGCCCGTTCGTCGGCCGCGCGCACCGCTGCCGCCCACGCGGGGGCGTGTACGGCCATGAGGTCGGCTAGTCCGACGATGGCGTTGCGGGTGACCCGGACTCGGGTGGCGTACTCCTTCCAGGAGTGGGTTTCCACCAGCACGGTGTACCGGTTGCGGGTGGGGAAGTAGCCGGTGGAGAAGCGTGGCGAGTACGCGGTGACCATGAAGCCGGAGGTGGGGTCGTCCTCGATGGCCAGGTCCGGGTAGAACGGCAGCGCCAGCGAGCCCTGTGCGGACAGTTTGCCGATCAGTGCGTCGCGCAGGCCGATGCCGGTGGGGCGCAGCTTCGGGTCGCCGAGATGGATCGGTTCGACCTGGATGGAGACGTCGGGTTCGAAGTCCGCCCCGTCGGTGACGTGCAGGTCCGCGGTGACCAGGGGGTCCCAGTCGCGGATCAGGGCCAGCATCGCCTGCATCTCGGGCGAGTCGGCCTTGGTGTAGTCGCGGTTGAGGTTCAGGTTGTGCGCGGTCGCGCGCCAGCCGGTCTCCTCAGGGCCGGTCTGGTTGGGGCGGTTCCAGCGTCCGGTGCGCTCGTGGCCGTCGGTGTTGAAGGCGGGGACGAACAGGATCGCGAGGTGCGCGAGCGGGTCCTGCTGCGGCGCGTGGGTCTCGATGGGGGACCCGCCCGTCGCGTCCGCCAGTGGCTCGCCGCCGAGGAGTTCGCGCAGTGCGGCGAAGCCGGCGTCTTTTCCGTCGCTCTCACCGGGATGGATACCGGCCTGGACGAGGAGCAGCGGGATGCCCTGTTCGCGCAGTGCCTGAGGGGTGAACGCGCCGGTGCGGGAGACGAGCAGGGCGCGCATCGGGCGTCCCTCGGCCGACTGCCCGTAGACGAAGCTGCGCACCGCGCCCGGCCAGCGCTCGGTGAAGCCGGCGCACAGTGTCTCCACTTCGTCGAGGCGACCGGTCAGGCGGAACCGCGACTGCTCGGCGAGGGTTTCCAGGGGCATCGAGAGCTCTCCAAGTACGTTGAGTGGGGGATGAGTTGGTGTGATCCTCAAGGTACTCACCTTCCGGAGGCGAGGGCCGCACCGGCGCTGGCCGCCACGACCAGGGCGACGGCGCCGACGTCGAGGAGCGAAAGGGTCTGCCCGAGCACGAGGTAGCCGGCCACCGCGGCCACCGCCGGGGCCAGCGTGCTCAGCACCCCGAACACGGACGGGACCACCCGGCGCAGGGCCAGCAGTTCCAGGCTGTACGGAATCGCCGACGACAGCACCGCGACCGCCGCGCCCAGGCCGAGTGTCACCGGGTTCAGCAGCGCGCTGCCGGACGAGGCGGCCCCGATCGGCAGGCTGATGACGGCCGCCACCGCCATGGCGAGGGCGAGACCGTCGGTCTTCGGGAACCGGCCGCCGGTGTGTGCCGACAGCAGGATGTACGCCGCCCACAGGGCTCCCGCGCCCAGCGCGAACGCGACGCCCGCCCCATCGAGTTGGCCGAGACCGCCCCGGCTGAGCAGGGCCACCCCGGCCAGCGCGAGAGCGGCCCACAGCCAACTCGCCGCACGCCGGGCCAGTACGACCGAGAGGAGGAGCGGGCCGAGCACCTCGAAGGTGACCGCGGTGCCGAGCGGGATGCGGGCGATGGACTGGTAGAAGAGGAGGTTCATGCCCGCCACAGCGGCGCCGAACGCGACGACGGCCGCCCAGTCCGCGCGCCGGTAGCCGCGTCCGCGGATTCCCGGACGGCACACGGCGAGCAGCACGAGCGCCGAGAGCACCAGGCGCAGGGTCACGACCCCCGCGGCGCCGACCCGCGGAAACAGGGACGTGGCCAGGGCCGCCCCGAACTCCTGCGACAGCAGCCCGCCCAGGACGAGGCCGATCCCGGCGCCCTGCCCCGCGCGCAGGTTCCCGGGAGCGGTGGGGGAGGAAACGGGCGGAGCCGTGTGAACAGTGCTCATGCCCGACACGCTAGAGGCCCACGACGGCGGCGCGGAAATGCCGATTCTCCAGCGCTTATGCTCTGTAGGCATGACCATGGAACTGCGTCACCTGCGGGCCTTCCTCGCCGTCGCGGAGGAGGGCTCCGTCACGCGCGCCGCCGCGCGCCTCGGCATCGGCCAGCCCGCGCTCTCCCGCACCCTCAAGGCGCTGGAGACGCATCTCGGCGTACGCCTGGTCGACCGCTCGACCCATCATCTGCGCCTGACCGACGCGGGCCGGTCCTTCCGCATCCGCGCCGCGGCCGCCCTCAACGCGGCGGAAGCCGCCTTCGATCCCGCCCGCGTGGGCCCCTGGCCGCTGCGGCTGGGACACGCGTGGTCTGCCCTCGGCCGCCACACCTCCACTGTCCTGCACCGCTGGCGGCAACTACACCCCGAGATGCCGCTGCAGCTGTTGCGTACCGACGACAGCCTCGCCGGCCTCGCCCGGGGCCGGGTCGACGCGATCATCCTGCGGGGCCCGCTCGCCGCGTCCGGCCTGGACAGCACCGTTCTCTTCCATGAGCGGCGGACCGCGGCCGTGTCCCTGCACGGTGACCTGGCCGACCGGGCCGAGCTCACCCTGGACGACCTGGCAGGACGGACGCTGATCATGAACGTCGTCTCGGGTACCACCACACTGCGGCTGTGGTCCCCCGAGCATCAGCCACGGGCCGTCACCGAGGTCGGCAACACCGACGACTGGCTGGCCGCCATCGCAGCCGACGAGGGCTTCGGCATCACCACCACGGCGACTGCCGACGTCTACCCCTACCCCGGCGTCGCCTACCTGCCCCTCACCGATGCCGCACCGGTTCCCGTCCACCTCGCCTGGTCCAGCCCGCCCGGCCACCCGGCGGTACTGGACCTCGCCGCCTTCATCCGGGAGACCATCCACCCGCACGCCGCCGCGGACTGACGACCGGCCGCACCCGCCGGTCCGGCCGACCCTCATCGTCAGAGGGCAGTCCCCCGTGCCTTCGCGGGCCGCAGCACCGGTTCGAGCAGGTCGCGTAGTTGTGCGCGGGCGGTGATGCCCAGCTTGGGGAAGACCCGGTAGAGGTGTGAGCCGACCGTGCGGGGGGAGAGGAACAGCTTCTCCCCGATCTCGCGGTTCGTCAGGCCGTGGGCCGCGAGCTGGACGATCTGTTGCTGCTGAGGGCTGAGCCCGGTGAGGGCACCGGGCGCGGCGGTGTTCGCCTCGATGCCCGCGGCTCGCAGTTCTGCCTTCGCGCGGTCGATCCACGGCCGGGCGCCCAGTCGCCGGAACGTGTCGAGGGCTCCGGTGAGCAGGGGGCGGGCCTCCGCCACACGACGCTGCCGGCGCAGCCACTCTCCGTAGTCCAGCCGGGTCTGCGCCCGCTCGAAGGGCCACTGCTCGCCCGCTTCCCCGGCCAGCGCCGCCCGGAAGTGGCGTTCGGCACGCTCCGGTTCGGCGAGCAGGGCACGGCCTCGCTCGACCAGCAGGAAGAGCCGTGCCGACATGCCGGGGCCCAGGTGCCGTGCCGAGCGCTCCAGCAGTCGTGCGGCGGGTTCGCGGTGTCCTCGGCGGACGGCCGCCGCGGCGAGTTCGGCCAGGACGGTGGGGGAGACGTGGTAGTGGACCAGGTCGCCGTCCTCGGTGAAGGCGGCGCGGAACTGCGCGTACGCGCTGTCGTAGTCGCCCTCGGCCACCGCCGCCAGCCCCAGGGCGCGGCGGGCGAAGACGGCGACGGAGCGGCTCTCCAGGGGATCGACGAGGGCCAGCGCCCGCTCGGCGCTGTCGCGTGCCTCGGCCGCTTCACCGAGCAGCGCCAGCACGGTCGCGTCGAGGGTTCGTGCGCACGCCTCGGCGTGATCCAGTCCGGCCTGCGAGGCCACCTCCGCGATCTCGGCGGCCACCGAGCGGGCGTCGGCCCAGCGGCCCTGCTCCAGATAGGCCCAGCCGGCGGCGCAGGCCAGACCGGCCGGCAGCGGGCCATGGGCCTGCCAACGGCCGAACGCCTCGTCGAAGGTCCTGGTCGCGAGGGGGGTTTGGTCGAGGAGCCAGGCCACGACGGCGAGCGCCGTCAGTGATCCGGCCTCGTCCCCGGCCGCGGCGATCAGCCGGGGCAGCGCCGCGGCGAGGGACGCTCCCGCGCCGGTGGGATCGGAGACGGCCAGTACCCAGGCGCGCAGCGCACCACCTGCGGCGGAGTCCGGCACATCGGCGAGCAGGGCCTCGATCCGCTGCCGTTGGGACTCCTCGCCCGAGTAGTAGCGGACCACCGCCGCCGCGGCGAGCGCGTCCAGCAGGCGGGGCGACCGGGTGGCCGCCGCCTCGTCGGCTACGCGCGACAGCAGCGCGAAGGCGGCCGTGTGGTGCGGACCCATGGTCATGAGCCGCCCCGTCGCCAGCGCGGCCCGGCCGATCAGCGCCGGGTCGTCACTGCGCTCCCGTACGCCGGCGGCCAGGTGTTCCACCCAGCCGAGCTGACCGGTGAAGACGGCCGTGTCCGCGGCGTCGGCCAGCAGGGCCGCCTGGTCCGCGCGGTGCGGGCTGAGTTCCGCGGCGCGCTCCAGAGCGGCGGCAGCGGCCGCGTGGCCGCCCCGGCGCCTGGCCCGGCCCGCTGTTTCCCTGAGAGCCGCCGACACCTGCTCGTCGGGCCGTACGGCCGCGGCGGCGAGGTGCCAGGCGCGGCGGTCGGGCTCCTCGCCCAGCAGTCGGGCGAGGGCGAGGTGGGCCCGCCTGCGCTGCTCGAAGGGCGCGGCGTGGTAGACCGCCGAGCGGACGAGCGGGTGGCGGAAGGAGACCCCGGTGCCGTCCCGCCGTACGAGACCGGCCCGTTCGGCGGGCAGCCACACCGTGTCGTCGGCCTCGGGCAGGCCCCGCGCGGCCACCGGGGCGTCCGCCGCGTCGGCGGTGGCGAGCGACAGCAGGGCGCGGCGGGAGGCTTGCGGCAGGTGCCGCAGGTGGCGCGCGAAGATCTCTTCCAGCCGGTCGGTGACGGGCAGCGGGCCCTCCACTTTGCTGCCCTCCGGCTGTCTGTGCGCCGCGGCGCGGGCGAGTTCGACCAGGGCCAGCGGATTGCCCGCCGCCTCCCGCAGAATCCGGGCCCGGGTACGGCCGGTGGGCCGCTTCGGCTGCTCATCGAGCAGCCGGTTCGCCGCGTCACCGCTCAACGGCCCGATCCCCAGGCGCTCGTAGCCCTTGTCGAACCCGGGCAGTGCGGCCGCGGCGCGCACGCCCATCAGCAGCGTGACGGGCTCGCTGTCCATGCGCCGGGCCAGGAAGGAGAGGACGTCCAGTGACGCGCGGTCGATCCACTGGGCGTCGTCGACCACCACGAGCAGCGGTGCCGGTTCGGACAGGTCCGACAGCAGGGTCAGCACTGCCAGGCCGACGAGCAGGGCGTCGGGGGTATTGGCCTGATCGGCCAGTCCCAGGGCCGTCCGGAGCGCGGAGCGCTGGCGTGCCGGGAGGCCGTCCAGGCTGCCCAGCACCGGGCGGAGCAACTGGTGCAGGCCGGCGAACGCGAGCGGCGTCTCGGACTCGCTGCCCACCGCCCTCAGTACCCGCCGGCCGGTACCGCGTGTCAGCCGCACGGCGAGGTCGAGCAGGACGCTCTTGCCCGCACCGGGGTCGCCTTCGACGAGCAGCACCGAGCTGCGGGACCGGTCGGCGGCGACGCGGCTCCTGATCTCCGCGATCTCGGCCTCCCGGCCCAGCACGGCCGGACCGGGGCCCGCGGGCGAGCCGTCGTCCGCTCGGGCGCGTTCACCATTCTTCACGGATGCTCCAGGAACTGAGACAACCCTGACGGCAACGTGGCCGGGCCGCGGCCGTATTCCTGCCGTCCCCCAGCCGCTCACGGTCGGTCACCGCCGGTCGCGGCCGCCCACCACGGGTCCGGGCGGACACCGGTGCAGTCACATGACGCATACCGCCGCCCGTCACCCGCGACGCACCCTTGCGGAACAGGGCGTGCGTTCACGCCCGGCCCTCTGGAGATCTTCTGAACTGGAGCACCCCTTGGACACCATCACCCTGGGCGACGTCACCGTGACCCGGGTCCGGGAGTACTACGGCCCCGTCGGCATGACGCCCGAGGCGTTCGTCCCGGACAGCCCGGCCCAGGCGTGGGACACGCACCGCTCCTGGCTGGTCCCGGACTTCCTGGACGCCGAGACCCGCATCGTCAACACCGCCATCCAGACCTGGGTCCTGCGCAGCGAGGGCCGGACCATCCTGGTCGACACCGGCGTCGGCAACCACAAGGACCGGCCGTACGCGCCGGTGTGGAGCCGCCTGGACACCGACTTCCTGGGCAATCTCGCCCGCGCCGGGGTCCGGCCCGAGGACGTCGACATCGTGATCAACACCCACCTGCACGTCGACCACGTCGGCTGGAACACCTACCTCGACGGCCGGACCTGGGTACCGACGTTCCCCAACGCCACCTACCTCATGGCCAGGGCGGACTTCGACTACTGGAACCCGGCCAACGAGATCAAGACCCTGCTCGGCCGCGGCAACCAGAACGTCTTCGAGGACAGCGTCGCCCCCGTGCACGAGGCCGGTCTCACCCGGCTGTGGGAGGACAGCCACCGCATCGACTCCAACCTGCGCCTCGAACTCGCACCAGGCCACACCCCCGGCTCGTCGGTGCTGCGGCTGGAGTCCGGCTCCGACCGGGCCCTGTTCGTCGGCGACCTGATGCACAGCCCGATCCAGATCCACGAGCCCGACGCCAACAGCTGCTTCTGCGAGGACCCCGCCGAGGCCCGGGCCACCCGCCACCGGCTCCTGGGCTCGGCGGTGGACAGCAACGCCCTCGTCTTCCCCGCGCATCTCGGCGGCCACGGCGCCGCCGAAGTCGTCCGCGAGGGCGGCAAGTTCGCCGTCAAGGGCTGGGCGCCCTTCGCCAGGTACACCGAGTCGGTCTGAGGCCCGCGGAAGGACACGCGAGATGAACCACCACCCCGAACCCGTCGTGACCACCGCACAGGGCGCCGTCCGCGGCCTGCGCCGGGGCGACACCCGCACCTTCCTGAACATCCCGTACGCCGCTCCGCCCCGCGGCGCCGGCCGGTTCGCCCCGCCGCGGCCCCACCAGCCGTGGGACGGCGTACGGGACGCCACCGCGCCGGGACCCAACGCCCCGCAGTCCGAACGCAGGCTCGGCGACGTCGACATGACCCCCTACTTCGGCACCGGCTGGAGCCGCGGCGAGGACTACCTCACCGTCAACGTCTTCACGCCCGCCACCGGGGCCGGTGAACTGCCGGTCATGGTCTTCGTCCACGGCGGCGGCTTCGTCGCCGGATCGACGCGGGCCACCCTGTACGACGGCTCCGCCTTCGCCCGTGACGGCGTCGTCCTGGTCACCCTCAACTACCGGCTCGGCATCGCCGGGTTCCTGGACATCCCCGGGGCGCCCGCCAACCGCGGCCTGCTCGACGTCGTCGCCGCGCTGCGCTGGGTGCGGCAGAACGTCTCCGCCTTCGGCGGGGACCCGCACAACGTCACCCTCTTCGGCCAGTCGGCCGGGGCGACCGTCGTCGGCGGCGTCCTCGCCACCCCCGGGGCCGACGGGCTGCTCCGCCGCGCGATCGTGCAGAGCGGCAGCGGCCTGGGCGCGTTCACACCCGAGCAGGCCGCCCGCGTCACCGGGGCCGCGGCCCTGGCCCTGGGCATCGAGCCGCACGTCGACGCGTTCGCCGGCATCCCCGACGAGCGGCTCGTCGAGGCGGCGTCCGGGCTCGCGGGCATCGACCTGCGGACCGGGACCCACGGCGACCCGCTGATCGGCCTCAGCCCCTTCAGCCTGGTCCTCGGCACCCAGCCCGCCGCATCCGTCGCCGCCGGCCGCGCCGCCGACGTCGATCTGCTGGTCGGCACCAACACCGAGGAGGGCAACCTCTACCTGGTCCCGGTGGGCAAGTACGCCACCTCGACCGCCGCCGACGTCGACGAGGCCGCCGCACGCGCGCACCCCGATCCGGCGCGGCTGGTCGAGACCTACCGTGCGTCACGCCCCGGGGCGTCCTTCGGGCAGCTGCGCTCCGCCGTCATGGCCGACGCTCTGTTCGGCGCGGGCAGCCGTGCGCTGGCGAGCGCCCATGCCGACCATGCCGACCATGCCGACCATCCGCGGGGCGCCACCTACGCCTACGAGTTCGCCTGGCGGTCCCGCGCCCTGGACGGAGAACTCGGCGCCACCCACGCGGTCGAACTGCCCTTCGTCTTCGACCTCGCGGACCGGCCCGAACTCAACGGCCCCGCCGCCCTGCTCGGCCCGGAGCGGGCCCCCGCGGACCTCGCCGCCCGCGTCCACGCGACCTGGATCCGGTTCGCCCGGACCGGCGACCCCGGCTGGGACCCGTACGACACCGACCGCCGGGCCACCATGCGCATCGACGCCGAGTGGCGCCAGGTCGACGACCCCCGCGGCCTGGAACGACAGGCGTGGAGCTGACCGCGGGTCACCCCCGGGGGCCGGGTCCGGGCGCGCCCAGGCCATCGAGGGCGATCCCCATGAGCCGGGTGGCGTGGTGGGCGGCGTCGGGGATGTGCTCGGCCGCGAGGGACACCGCGTTGGCGAGGGAGAGCAGTTCGAGGGCGGTCACGTCCTCGCGGACGGTTCCGTCGTCCTGGGCGCGGGCCAGCAGGCCGGCGCCGGCCTCCAGCAGCAGTTGCTCACAGCGCGAATCCCGCGCGGACGCCGCATTCGTGCCGGTCGCCTGCAGCAGCGAACGGGCGGCGCCGCGCGTGACGGCACCGAAGACCGCCAGGGACGTCAGCCACCGCGTCAGAGCGGTCGCCGGCGGGTGTTCGGCCGCCAGGGACCGGGCCTCGCCGCACAGCTGCGCCACGCGCTCCTGGAAGACGGCCTGGAGCAGGCCCCACCGGGACGGGAAGTGGCGGTGCAGGGTGGCCGAGCCGACGCCGGCCCGCCGGGCGATCTCCTCCAGGGAGGCGTCGGCTCCGTGCCGGGCGACCTCGGCCGCGGCGGCCCCGAGGATCCGGTCGTAGTTGCGGCGGGCGTCCGCACGCTTGGGCGGGCCCGGGTTCTCCCAGCTCACACTCGTGGTCTCCTTCCTCGCCGGCGAAACGGGGTGACACCCCATTCTTGCACCGCCGTGGGGCTGCGTCGTTTGACAGGAAGTGGGGGGTGGCCCCATATTCGAGAAAAAGCGGAGGGGTACCCCGTTTTTGCCGCACGACACAGGAGACGAAGGCATGCGAGCCGTACAGTTCGACCGTTTTGGCCCGCCCGAGGTTCTGCGCGTCGACGACGTCCCCACACCCCGCCCCGGACCGGGAGAAGTCCTCGTCGAGGTGCACGCCGCGAGCGTGGACGCCGGTGAGACCGCCTTCCGGGCGGGCAGGATGCGCCGGGTGACCCGCGTCCGCTTCCCCCGCGGCCTGGGCAGCGACTTCGCCGGCCGGGTCGCGGCCCTCGGCAGCGGCGTACGCGCCTGGAGCGTGGGGGACGCGGTGTGGGGGCTGATGCCGCACCTCACCTTCGGGGCGATCGCGGACTACGTCGCCGTGCCCGAGCAGCGGCTGGCCCGGGCGCCGGAGAACCTGGACCTGCTCGAAGCCGCCGCCCTGCCGGTGGTGGGCACCACCGCGATGACGGCCCTGAGCGGCAAGGCACGACTCCAGCCCGGGGAACGGCTCCTGGTCCGCGGCGCCACCGGCGGCGTCGGCAGCGTCGCCGTGCAGCTGGGCAAGGCGCTGGGCGCGCACGTCACCGCCCTCGCCGCCGCCCGCAACCTCGACTGGATCACCCGGCTCGGGGCGGACGAAGCCGTGGACTACCGCACGGCCCGGCCCGAAGACCTCGACCGGTTCGACGTGATCGTCGACGTCGTCGGCACCGACCTGGGCGCCTACCGGGCGCGGCTCGCCCGCCGAGGGCGTCTGGTCGCCCTCTCCTTCGACTCGGACCGCGTCGTTTCCTCCATGCTCGGCACCGCGCTGCGGGCGGCTGCCACTCCCCGGCGCGTCAAGATGTTCAGCAACAACCCCTCGGCCGACCGGATCGCCGAACTCACCCGGGCCGTCGAGGCGGGCACGATCCGGCCGGTGATCGACACGGTCTTCCCCATGCGGGACATCGCGGCGGTCCATCACCGGCTCGAAGCCGGCGGCGTCCGCGGCAAGTACGTCGTCGACCTGCGGCTCCCCTAGTTCACGACCCGCGGATCCCCTGGTCCGGCGCGTCAGTGCGTCAGGGCGTCAGTGCGTCACCGCGTCACCGCGTCAGTGCTTCAGCGCGCACTCCGCTGCCGCCACGACCGTGCGGGTCTGGAGTTCCACCTGGGCGGCCACGGGTACCCAGCGCAGCCGCAGGGACGTCTCGAAGTCCGCGCACCAGGCGCTGAAGAGGGCCTCCAGCTCGTGGTGGAGCCCGGCGGCCGCCGGGGCGTCGGCCGCGTGCAGCAGCCGCAGCAGGAGTCCCGCCGCGCGGAGCGGCTGGCGGCGCGCGACGACCTCCAGGGCGCCGATCCCCGCCGTCGTCAACGCGGGGGAGCCGTCGGTGCGCGGTCCCGCCTCCGCCTGCCGGACCAGGGGGCCCCAGGAGTCGGCCACCAGGTCGTACAGGTCGTCGGCCATCCACTCCAGTACGCGTACGGGTGAACTGTCCTCGGGGGCCGGCAGGAAGCCGCGGGCCTTCTCGAACACGGCGGTCACCTGCCGGCCGCCCTCCCGCACCAGCCCGGACAGCGCGCGCAGGGCCCGGGCGGGGGCCGCGTGCGGGGTCCGGTCGTCCGCCGGGGCGGTGGCCCACAGCGGTACCTCGACGATCGCCGTGGCACCGCCGTACCGCCGGGGTGCGCACCAGGTGGACAGGCCGATGTCCTCGGACCCGGCCGCCGCCCGCGCACTGCTGCCCGGCGGCGGCAGGACATGGATGCCGGGGGCCGGGTTCTCCCAGTACAGGGCGTCGTACGTGCCGTGCTGGACCGGGACCCCCAGGTCGGCGGCGGACGCCGCGAAGGGGGCGGCGAGTTCGGGGAGGTCGCGGGTCAGCTGGGCCCAGGTGCCGCCCGCGTCGACGTTGTGCAGGGAGCACTGGAGGACGGGGCGCAGGTCGTCGATCACGTCGAACAGGGCACGGCTCTCCGGGAGCGACCGGCCGACGATCGGCGCCCACTCCGGCTGTTCCGCGGCGACCGGGCGGAAGGCGGCGCGGTAGTACGGCGCCAGGGCCGGGGCGGGGCCGGCCGTCGCGGTCTCGATGCCCTCGCTCAGCGCGGCGCCGTCCGGGTCGAGGCACAGGACGATGTCCCAGGTGACGGCGTCGGGGTCGGTCGCCGGGGAGCGCCGGTCGCCGCCTGCGACCCGCTCCGCCAGCGCCAGTGCCGTCGCTCCGCCCACCGGCTCGTCCGGGTGCGGCCGGGCCACCACCAGGACGTGCCGGGGCCCGTGGCCCACCGACAGCATCAGGATCGGGCGGCCCGCCCGCGACGTGCCGACACGGCGCAGGCGGCCGGTCCCCGGGAACCGGGAGACCAGCCGTCGCGCCGACTCGGTGACCTCCGCGACCGTGGGGTATCGGTTCATCGGGCGGGTCAGGTCAGGCTCCGCCGTCGCCGCTCTCGTCCGCCATGCCGTCTCCTTCCGACGGTGCCCGTCGAGGCCCGTGAGTGCCCGTGGGTGCCTGTCGTGCTTGTCGTGCTTGTCGTGCCTGTCGTGCCTGTCGTGCACGTCGCGCGTCGTGCCGCTGCCAGCGTCCGTTCACCGGATCACCGCTGTCAATGTCCGGTGCCGCCCGCGCAGTCGGAGGGAGCGAGGTCGGCGCGAAGACGAGGGTGCGCGTCAGGCCGGGAAGACGTGGTCATGGGTGACGTGGCGGGAGCGCAGCAGCAACTCGCCCTCCGCACCCCGGACCAGGACGTCGTGCACCAGGCAACTCGGGCCGAACTCGGGCGCCTTGACGTCGGCGTGCACGGTGAGCACCAGGCAGTAACTCGTCGCCGTGATCGAGCCGTCGGACGCCTGGCTCAGCGCCGTGTGGTCGAACCAGTGCCGGCGCTGGATCCTGCGGGCGTCGAACTTGCGGTGGAAGTCCTCCAGGACGGCGGTGATCCCGGCCCGGCTGTGGGCGGCGGGCAGCGCGGGCGAGTGCTTGAACTCGCCGTCCTCGGTGAAGGTCGCGGCGTAGCCGGCGAAGTCCCGGCCGTCCAGCTTCTGCATCTGGTGGCCGTAGAACGACAGGACCTCGGCGTACAGGCCGGTGGGAAGCGCGGTGATGGTCATACGGCCACGGTCGCCCCGCGGCCTCGAAGTTCCCTCGAGCCGGGTTCGAGTGGGCGCTGCCAGGCTCGTCGCCATGAGCACCGTGACAGTGATCGGGGCGGGCACGATCGGCCTGGGATGGATCAACCTGTTCAGCGCCCGCGGGCTGACCGTACGCGTCAACAGCCGTCGGCCCGACGTCCGGCGCGTCGTGCGCGAGGCGCTCGAGCTGTTCTCCCCGGGGCGGGTGGACGAGCTGGCGGCGCGCATCGAGTACGAGCCGGACGTCGGCCGGGCGGTGACCGGGGCGGACGTCGTCTCCGAGAACGCACCCGACGACCTGCCGCTCAAGCAGCGGTTGTTCGCGGAGATCGGCGCGGCCGCCCCGGACCACGCCCTCGTGCTGTCCTCGACGTCGAAGCTGCTCCCCGACGAGCTGAGTCGGGACATGCCGGGGCCGGGCCGGCTGGTCGTCGCGCATCCCTTCAACCCACCGCACATCGTTCCGCTGGTCGAGGTGGTCCACTCAGAGCGCACCGACCCGGAGGCCGTCGAGAGGACGCTGGCCTTCCTGGCGTCGGTCGGTCGGACCCCCGTCGTGGTGCGCAGGGCACTGCCCGGCTTCGCGGCGAACCGGCTGCAGTCGGCGCTGCTGCGCGAGAGCATCCACCTCGTCCTCGAAGGCGTGGTGACCGTCGAGGAGCTCGACCGGATCGTCACCGACTCGATCGGCCTGCGCTGGTCCACCATCGGGCCGTTCCACGCCTTCCACCTGGGCGGCGGTCCGGGCGGCCTGCGCAAGTGGCTCGAGCACCTCGGCAGCGGCCTCGAACAGGGCTGGCGCGGGCTCGGACAGCCCGCCCTCACCCCGCAGGCCGTCGAGGCCCTGGTCGCACAGACCGAAGCCGCCTACGGAGACCGGCCCTACGCCGAACTGGTCCGGGACCGCGACGACCGGCACCTCGCCGTACTGGCCGCCCTGGAGCGGACCGGGCAGCCCCAGGAGGAGACCAAGTGATGCGTGCCGTGCAGTTCGACCGGTACGGGGACCCCGACGTGCTGTACGTCGCCGAGCGTCCCGTCCCCGAACCCGGCCCCGGCCAGGTGAGAATCGCCGTCGACGCCGTAAGCGTCGGCCACGCGCAGACCCAGATGCGGCGCGAGGCCTTTCCCGCGCCGATGTGGCGGCCCGTCTTCCCCGTCGTCCTCGGCGGCGACGTGGTCGGCCGGATCACCGCGGTGGGACCCGACGTCACGGCCCTGCGGCCGGGAGACCGGGTAGGTGCGTTCACCCTCTACGGCGCCTACGCCGAGCAGGTCGTCGTCGACGCCGTCACCGTCGTACCCGTGCCCGACGAGCTGGACGCCGCCGAGGCCGCGGTCCTCCCGGGCACCGGACTGATCGCGCTCGGCATCCTGCGGACCGGAGGACTGCGCAAGGGCGAGACGGTGCTGGTCCACGCGGCGGCCGGCGGGGTGGGCCACATCGCGGTCCAGCTCGCCCGGGCGGCCGGCGCCGGCCTGATCGTCGGCACCGCGGGCGCGGCCGCCAAACGCGAGTTCGCCCGCGCGACGGGCGCCGACGCCGTCGTCGACCACCGCTCCCCGCACTGGGCCGACGAGGTCCGGGAACTCACCGGGGGACGTGGCCCCGACCTGATCCTCGACGGCATCGGCGCCGAGGTCCTGCAGCAGGGAGTCGGTCTGCTCGCTCCGGGCGGCCGGCTGGTGTTCTACGGCTCGTCCGGCGGCGAGCTGGCGATCCCGAGGGTGTCGGTGATGGACCTCATCGGCATCAAGTACGTCACCGGCTTCGCCCTGTCGGCCTGGCGCGGTGGCCGCCCGCAGGAGTACGAGGCGGGCGTCGCCGAACTCACCCGGCTGCTGGCCGAAGGACAGATCACGTCCGCGGTGCACGCGCGGCTGCCGCTGGAGCGGGCGGCCGAGGCGCACGCGGTGGTCGAGGCCCGGGCCCAGCTGGGCCGGGTCGTGCTCGTCCCCTGAAATGTCCGAGCATTCCTATGAAATGTCCGAGCATTCCTGATCCAAGAGCCCGAAGGAGACCCTTCCATGACCTCGTCGCTGCACCACGCGATACGTCTGACCACCGCGTCCGCCATCGCCCTGGGCGGACTCGTGACCCTGGGGACCAGCGCGCAGGCCGCGAGCACCGCCGTGCCGTACGAGTGCCGCACCTGGGTGCAGGGCAACACGCACCCGGTCTACGACTACGAGCGCGGCTTCGACGTCACCGTGCCCGCCACGGTCCGCGCGGGCAAGAAGTTCAAGGCCACCTACGACCCCGACCCGATCACCGCCTTCGCCGAGTACAACGAGATCGTCAACGACGTGCGGATCGCCTACCGGATCCCGGAGGGCGCGAAGGTCCGCAAGGTGCGGCTCACCGGAGGCAGCGGCCTCGGCGACTCCGACGTCCGGGTCAGGGTCAAGGGCCGGGACATCGTCGTCAGCGCCTCCGGCCCGTTCCAGGGCGGCGTCGAGTTCGACCTGCCGACACTGAAGGTCACCTACAAGGCGCCGAGGACCACCGGACCGCTCAACTTCGTCTCGGGCGGCTCCAGTTACGAGGACCCCGGCTTCTACTGGTACCGCTACCAGCCGATCCTGGACGAGTGGGGCCCCTTCGAGTGCTTCCCCGACCCGGCGAAGCCCGAGACCGTCCTGGCCAGCACACAGGTCAAGAAGCACAAGTAGTCGCGGCAGCATCGGACGAACAATGGAGAACGCATGCCCAAGGCCGTAGCCATCCACCAGTTCGGCGGGCCGGACGTACTGGGCCTCGTCGATGTCCCCGAGCCCGTGCCGGGGCCGGGCCAGGTGACTGTCCGAGTGCGGGCCACCGGAGTCAACGGGTTCGACTGCCGGGTGCGCTCCGGCGGCATGCGCGGTCGCTATCCGGTCGAGTTCCCGCAGATCATCGGCAACGAGTTCGCCGGGATCGTCGAGCGGACCGGACCGGAGGCGGCCGGGTTCGCGCCCGGCGACGAGGTGCTCGGATTCGCCGTACTGCAGTCCGGCACCGAGGTGCTCGCCGTCGGCGCGGACCAGATCACCGGGAAGCCGCCGGAGCTGTCGTGGGAGGTCGCGGGATCCCTCTCGGCCGTCGGGCAGACCGCCGACATCGCCCTGGCCGAACTGCGGGTCGGCCCCGGGGACACCGTGCTCGTGCACGCCGCGGCCGGCGGCGTCGGCAGCCTCGCCGTCCAGCTCGTCCGGGAGCGGGGCGGCACGGCGATCGGCAGCGCCGGCGAGCACAACCACGACTACCTGCGGTCGTTGGGCGCCCTGCCCGTCGCCTACGGGCCGGGCTTCGCCGACCGGGTGCGGGCGCTGGCCCCGGACGGCGTCGACGCCGCCCTCGACTGCCACGGCGGACCGGAAGCGCTCGCCGTGTCGCTCGAACTCGTCGCGGACCGGGCCAGGATCGCCACCATCGCCAACTTCCGCGCCGCGGCCCAGGAGGGCATCGTCATGCCGCGGGTGGTGCGGTCCGCCGAGCGGCTCGCCGCGCTGGCCGCACTCTGCGCCGAGGGCCGGCTGCGGCCGCACGTCGAGGCCGTCCTGCCCTTCGCCAAGGCGGCCGAGGCCCATCACCGGCTGGAGCAGGGCCATGTGCGGGGCAAGCTCGTCCTGGTGCCGGACCTGTGACGGCGAACCCCGGCCGTCCGGGCGGCCCGGCGGACCAGGGCCACCCGCGCCGCTGGGCCATCCTCGGGGTGCTGGTCCTCAGCCTGGTCGGCATCATCCTCGACAACACCGTGCTCAACGTGACGCTGCGCACCCTCACCGACCCGGAGCAGGGCCTGGGCGCCTCGCACAGCCAGGTGGAATGGGTGCTCAGCGCCTACACCCTGGCCTTCGCGGCGACGCTGTTCACCTGGGGTGTGCTGGGTGACCGACTGGGCCGCAGGCGGGTACTCCTGCTGGGACTCGCCCTGTTCGGACTGTCGTCCCTGGCCGGGGCCTACGCCGGATCGCCGGAGCAGCTCATCGCCGCCCGTGCCTGCATGGGGGTGAGCGGCGCGGCGGTGCTGCCGAGCACCCTCGCCACCATCGCCGCCGTCTTCCCGCCGCGTGAGCGGCCCAAGGCCCTCGGGATCTGGGCGGCCTCGGTCGGCTTCGCCCTCGGCATCGGGCCCGTCACCGGCGGGCTGCTGCTCGCGCACTTCTGGTGGGGCTCGGTCCTGCTGGTCAACGTGCCCCTCATGGCCGGGTGCCTGGTCGCGGTGGTGCTGGTGGTGCCCGAGACCCGGGGCGTGGCGGGCAGGCGCGTCGACGCGGCCGGACTGCTGCTCTCCATCGCCGGTGTCGTGCCGCTCGTCTACGCGATCATCGAGGCCGGCCGGAGCGGCGGGGTCACCCGGCCCGCGGTCTGGGCAGCCGGCCTGGCGGGCCTCGGCCTGCTCCTCGTGTTCCTGTGGCACGAGCGCCGTACCCCACAACCCTCGCTGGAGCTGGGCTTCTTCCGGATGAAGGCCTTCTCCACCGCCGTCGCCGCCGTCGCCTTCGTCAGCTTCGCGATGATGGGCTTCCTCTTCTTCAGCGCCTTCTACCTGCAGAGCGTGCGCGGCTACACACCCCTGCAGGCCGGGGGGTGCACCGTGGCACTGGCCGTCGCGAACGTGGTCTGCGGACCGCTCAGCACGGTCCTGGTGCGCTCGATCGGCCCCCGCACCGTGTGCGCGGCGGGCATGCTGGCCGTCACCGCCTCGCTCTGCGGGGTCACCTTCGTGACCCAGCACGCCCCGATCTGGCTGATCCTCGTCCTGTTCGCCGCACTGGGGGCGGGCGTAGCATGCGTCATGCCGACCGCGGCCGTGTCCGTCATGAACGCGATCCCACGCGAGAAGGCGGGCGTCGCCTCGGCGATGAACAACACCGTACGCCAGCTGGGCGGCGCCCTGGGCGTCGCGGTGCTCGGTTCCCTCATGGGCGCCGCGTACCGCAGCGGCATCGAGGACGAGCTCGCCGTACTGCCGCCCTCCGCGCGGCACCAGGCCGGCGAGTCCCTGGATGCCACCCTCCTGGCCGCGACTAGGCTGGGGGAGAGCGGACTTGTCGGCCCCGCGCGCCAGGCATTCCTGGATGCCATGCACCTGGCCGCCGGGGCGGCCGCCGCGGTGGCGTTCGTGGGCGCCCTGGCCGTGCTCCGCTGGCTGCCCTCCTCCGTCACGACTCCGACGCCCCCGGCAGGGGCCGTGCCCGGCCGGGAGCAATCCGATCACCTCAAGGTCCAAGGAAGCTGACATGCCTTTCACTCCTGACGAGCTCGAGTACTACGCCTCCCAGAACCTCGGCCGGCTGGCCACCGTGGCGCCCGACGGCCAGCCCCAGGCCAATCCCGTCTCGTTCCGTGTCAACACCGAGACCGGCACGATCGACATCGGCGGACACAACCTGACCGCCAGCAAGAAGTTCCGCAATGTCACCAAGCACGACCAGGTCGCCTTCGTCGTCGACGACCTGATCTCCACGCAGCCGTGGAACGTACGCGGTATCGAAGTGCGCGGCCGGGCCGAGGCGCTGACCGACGCGCAGCCGCCGCACCCCTACTTCGGTACCGCGATGATCCGTATCCACCCCACGCGCATCATCACCTGGGGCCTCGGCGGCGACGCCGCCCAGCGCGGCCGCGACGTCTGACCCAGCACCCTTCGACTCCGCTTCGAGCGGACCTCGACGCCCTCTTGCCAAGGTGGAGCCCGTAGGACGGGTACACCACGGGGAGGGCGGCTGGATGAGCACAGAGATCTTCCATGAGGAGTTCGCCGGCGGGCTGGTGACCGAGGGACCGGGCGCGCCGTGGCGGCTTCGCCCGGTCGACGGTCTCCCGGCGGGAGACGGGCTGGTCCGCGGCGGACCGGACGGCCTGGTGGTCGTGCCGAGCGCCGCCCACCCGGGGACCCGGCGGCCGGCGTTCACCGAGCCCAAGCCCGGGCCGGACGGCACCCCGCTGCATCTGCGGTGGGGTGCCTTCACCACCGGCGGCACCGCCGGCGCGCGCGCGGCGTTCACCGCCGTCCCCGGCGAACGGCTCTCGGTCAGGGCCGAGATGGGGCTGCGCGGCTTCGGCCTGCGCTCCCATCCCTACGACGACGTGAGCGAACCCACCGCGGACGCCCGGCTGGGCGCGGGCGGCCTGATCTCGGTCGATCTCGAGTCCGGGATCATCTTCGACTTCTTCCTCACGCACAGCCGGCTCTACGCGGTCTACGAGCGGCTCGCGCTGCGGCCGGACGCCGAGTTCGCGGCCTTCACCTACTGCGTCCCGGTCGCGGACCGCACCCCCGGCACGCTGCACCGGCTCGAGGTCGGATACGACGCCGCGGCCGGCACCGCCCACTGGACGGCCGACGGGCAGGAGGTGCTGTCCGTGGACCGGATCGGCTTGCGCGCACTGGACGCGCGCTGGCTGCGGCGGGACAACGGCGGCCGGGAGGAGGCCGTACGGCCGCGCGGACTCAGCTTCGGCCTCGGGCTCTTCCTGGAGCGCCATTTCGGCCAGGGGGTGCGGCTGTCGGTGCGAAGGCTGTCGGTGCTCACCTCGCCCGCCGGCTCCCGCGACTCGTGACGACGACCAACGAAAGGCACTGCGATGCCCGATGAGAACAAGCCCGTACTGGTCCTCGGCGCCACCGGCAAGCAAGGCGGCTCCGCGGCCCGGTACCTGCTGGAACGCGGCTGGACCGTCCGGGCCTTCGTCCGGGACCCCGGCGCGCCCAAGGCCAAGGAGCTGCGTGAGCTGGGCGCGAGCCTGCACACCGGTGACCTCGAGGACGCCGGGTCGGTGCGCGCCGCGATGAAGGGTGCGTACGGCGTGTTCAGCATCCAGACGCCGATGACACCGGCCGGCGTGGAGGGCGAGGAGCGGCAGGGCAAGATATGCGCCGACGCCGCCCGCGACCTCGGCGTCCAGCACTACGTCCACAGCTCGGTGGGCGGCGCGGAACGGCCGGAGGGCGTGAACTGGCGGCTGTCCAAGCTCGCGATCGAGCAGCGGATCCAGGAGAACGCGCTCCGGTTCACCTTCCTGCGGCCGTCGTACTTCATGGAGAACCTGAACCACGACATGTCGCCGCTCGTCATGGAGGACGGCGTGCTGACCTTCCGCAGGGGGCTCGGGCCGGCCAACACCCTGCAGATGATCAGCGGCCCCGACATCGGGTACTTCGCCGCCGACGCCTTCGACGACCCCGACACCTTCGGCGGCGCCAAGATCGAGCTGGCCGGGGACGAGCTGACCGGCGAGCAGGTCGCGGCCGCGTTCGCCCGGCACACCGGGCTGCCCGCCCGCTTCGTGTCGGTGCCGATACCGGAGCTGCGCCGCACGGGGTTCGAGTGGCAGGCGACCTCGTACACCTGGCTCAACGGCATCGGCTATCACGCCGACATCCCCGCGCTGCGCGCCCGGTTCCCGCGGCTGCTCACCCTCGACCAGTGGCTGGCCAGGACCGGCTGGACCCCGGGGGACCCGGCATGAGCGAGGACACGATGACCCAGGAGCGGCCGTCCCTGACGGCACACGCCCGCCGGATCGCCGAACTCGCCGGGAAGCGGGCGGCCGACGCCGAACAGCAGCGCCGACTGAGCACCGACGTCGTCGGCGCGGTCCTTCGGGCCGGTTTCGCCGCCCACTTCGTACCGGCGGCGCACGGCGGCCGGGCCGCCACGTTCGGGGAGCTGGTGGAGCCCGTCGCGGTGCTCGGCGAGGCCTGTGCCTCGACCGCCTGGTACGCCTCGCTCACGGCGAGCCTCGGCCGGATGGCCGCCTACCTGCCGGACGAGGGCCGGGCCGAGCTGTGGTCCGACGGCCCCGACGCCCTGATCGTCGGTGCCCTGATGCCGCTGGGCCGGGCCGAGAAGACTCCGGGCGGCTGGCACGTGTCGGGCACCTGGCCCTTCGTCAGCGTCGTGGACCACTCCGACTGGGCGCTGATCTGCGCCAAGGTGGGCGAGGAGCCGTGGTTCTTCGCGGTGCCGCGACAGGAGTACGGGATCGTCGACAGCTGGTACCCGATGGGTATGCGCGGGACGGGCAGCAACACACTCGTCCTCGACGGGGTGTTCGTGCCGGACGCGCGGGCCTGCACCCGTGCGGCCATCGCGGCCGGTCTCGGTCCGGATGCCGAGGCGATCTGTCACACCGTGCCGATGCGGGCGGTCAACGGGCTGGCCTTCGCACTGCCGATGCTCGGCGCGGCCCGCGGGGCCGCGGCCGTGTGGACCTCGTGGACCGCCGGGAAACTGGCCGGGCCGACCGGGCAGAACGCCGTCTCGTCCCAGGACCGCGTGGTGTACGAGCACACGCTGGCCCGGGCCACGGGCGAGATCGACGCGGCCCAGCTGCTGCTGGAGCGGGTCGCGGCGGTCGCCGACGCCGGCTCGGCGACCGGCGTACTGGTCGGCCGCGGGGCGCGGGACTGCGCCCTGGCGGCCGAGCTGCTGACCGCCGCCACCGACCGGCTGTTCGCCTCGGCCGGCACCAGGGCACAGGCGCAGGACAGCCCGATGCAGCGCCTGTGGCGTGATGTGCACGCGGCGGGCAGCCATATCGGGCTGCAGTTCGGGCCCGGGGCGGCGCTGTACGCCGGAGAGCTGTTGAGGAGGAGCAACGATGGCTGAAGTGAACGATCCCCGGGTGGGTTTCGTCGCCGTCGTCACCTTCCCGGTGGACGGTCCCGCCACCCAGCACAAGCTGGTGGAGCTGGCCACCGGCGGGGTGCAGGAGTGGATCCGCGAGGTGCCCGGCTTTCTGTCGGCCACGTACCACGCGAGCACGGACGGGACCGCGGTCGTCAACTACGCCCAGTGGGAGAGCGAGCAGGCCTACCGGGAGAACTTCGGCGCCGACCCGCGCTCGGCGAAGCTGCGGGAGGCGCTCAGCTCGCTGCCCGGGCTCCTGGGGCCGCCGAAGGCCGTGTTCATGACTCCGCGGGGGGCGATCCTGCCGTCCTGACCCGGTCGTCCGCCGCCTCGCCGGCTCCGGCCACCAGGCCGGCGATGATGATCTCCAGGCCGAGCTCGAACCGGCGGTCGGAGTCGAGCGAGGTGATCGGGCCGGCCAGATGGACCAGGTTCGGGAAGCTGCCGGCCGGCAGTGACTTCAGGTAGCCGTGGAGCTGGTCGGCGAACATGCCGGCCTGCTCCCGGCCCTGTTCCGTTCCGGGGTTCCGGGAGGACTGCTCCAGGGCCTCCGCCGTGACGAAGGTCGACAGCAGGTCGCCCCCGTAGGCGGCGAGTTCGTCGTGCAGGCCCCCGGAGCGCAGCAGCTTCATGGTGCGCTCCATCCCCACCATCCCGTTGGGTCCCAGCGGCACCCGGTCGATCGCGATCCGTGCCAGGTCCCGGTGGGCCAGGAACATCCTCCGCAGCGACCGGCACATCTCCTTGACCTGCTCCGCCCAGCGGCCGGGTTCCGGTTCCGGGACGTCCACCTCGGTCAGCACGATGTCGAAGACGAGGTCGAGCAGCTCGTCCCGGTTCCCCACGTGCGCGTACAGCGAGGCGTGACCGGTCTTCAGCTCCTGCGCGAGCCGCCGCATGCTCAGGGCGTCGAGTCCCTCGGCGTCGAGGATGCCGAGCGCCGTGACGACGATCCGGTCCTGGGTCAGGGGCATGCGCGGCGGCGCCTTCTTCGGCCGGCGCCACGGGGGCGGCGGAATCTCCTCGGGCATGCGCCTCCTCACCTCGCTTCGCGACACGTGCGTCTCATCGTATGGCATGGACGGCCACCGTTTCTTGACGCGACCACCGTTCCATTATAGAACGGTGGTCGTTCAGCGACCTGTAGTCGAAGACCCGGGGGACGCCATGAGTTCCGTTGAAGCCGACGAGCCGGACAGGGCCGCGGCCCCGCCGTCGGCGTTACCGCCCGAGGACGGTCCCGAACCGGACGGAACCGCGGCCGGACCGCCGCCCTACGCGCGCCGTTGGGCCGCGCTGGGGGTCATCCTCGGCGCCGAGATCATGGACCTGCTCGACGGCACGGTCATGAACGTGGCCGCGCCCGCGGTCCGCGCGGACCTGGGCGGCAGCCTCAGCGTCATCCAGTGGATCACCGTCGGGTACACGCTCGCGTTCGCCGTCCTGCTCGTGGTCGGCGGCCGGCTGGGCGACATCTACGGCCGCAAGCGCATGTTCGTCGTCGGCGCCGTCGGCTTCACCGCGGCCTCCGTGCTGTGCTCGGTGGCGACCGGTCCCGAGATGCTCACCGCCGCACGCTTCCTGCAGGGCGGACTCGGCGCGCTGATGATTCCGCAGGGGCTCGGTCTCATCAAACAGATGTTCCCGCCCAAGGAGACGGCGGCGGCGTTCGGCGCGTTCGGGCCCGCCATCGGCCTGGGCGCCGTACTCGGCCCGATCGTCGCCGGGTTCCTGGTCGACGCCGACCTGTTCGGCACGGGCTGGCGGTCCGTCTTCCTGATCAATCTGCCGATCGGCGCGGCCGTGATCGTCGGCGCGGTCCTGCTGCTGCCCGAGGGCAAGGCGCCGGTGCGGCCGAAGTTCGACGTCGTCGGCATGGCGCTGGTGACGTCCGGGCTGACCCTGATCATCTTCCCGCTCGTCCAGGGGCGCGAACGCGGCTGGCCCGCATGGGCGTTCGTGCTGATGCTGGCCGGCGCGGCCGTGCTCGTCGGCTTCGTCGCCCACGAACTGCGCCAGGAGCGGCGCGGTGGCGCCACGCTCATCGAGCTCAGCCTGCTGCGCAGGTCCCGCTACGCCGCGGGGCTGGCGGTGGCGCTGGTGTTCTTCACCGGCGTCTCCGGAATGTCGCTGCTGCTCGCCCTGCATCTGCAGATCGGGCTGGGCTTCAGCCCCACCAGGGCCGCGCTGACCATGACGCCCTGGTCGGTGTTCCTCGTCGTCGGCGCGATCCTGACCGGGGCGGTGCTGGGATCGAAGTTCGGCCGCAAGGCCCTGCACGGCGGGCTCGTGGTGCTGGCCCTGGGCGTGCTGATCATGCTGTTGACGATCGGCGACCAGGCCGGCGGGCTGACCAGCTGGGAACTCGTCCCCGGTATCGCCGTGGCCGGGCTCGGCATGGGCATCATGATCGGGCTGCTCTTCGACATCGCCCTGGCCGACGTCGACAAGCAGGAGGCCGGTACCGCCTCCGGCGTCCTCACCGCGGTCCAGCAGCTCGGCTTCACCGTGGGCGTCGCGGTGCTCGGGACGCTGTTCTTCGGGCTGCTCGGCTCACAGGCCACGGCGAGCGTCGACGACGGGGCCAGCCGCGCCCGCGCCGAACTCGCCGCCGCCGGGGCGAGCACGGCCGAGCAGGACCGGCTGCTGGCCGACCTGCGGGTGTGCCTGCGGGAATCGGCGAGTCAGAAGGACTCCGAACGGACGCCGGACAGCTGCCAAAGCCTCCAGCAGGCCCGCCCGGCGGTGGCCGAGGCCACGGCGCGGGCCTGGCGGACGGCCCACACCGAGAACTTCAGCACCGCGATGGTCCGCACGCTCTGGGTGGTGATCGCCCTGCTGGCGGTCTCCTTCGCACTGGCCTTCGGGCTGCCGCCCAAGCCCCGTGAGGAAGAGGGCTTCTGATGACACGCACACTGCTGTCCTGGCCCGGCGGACGCCGGCTCAAGTGGCTGGTGCTCGCGGCCTGGATCGGTCTGCTGATCGTGCTCCAGCCGCTGGCCGGGAAGCTCGGCGACGTCGAGTCCAACGACGCCGCCGCCTGGCTCCCCGGCAACGCGGAGTCGACCGAGGTGCTGGAGCTGTCCGAGAAGTTCCAGCCGGCCGACACCAGCCCGACCGTGATCGTCTACGACCGCCCGTCCGGGATCACCGCCGCCGACGAGGCGAAGGCGCGGGCCGACGCCACGCACTTCGCGGACGGCACCGGTGTGGTGGGCGAGCCCTACGGCCCGGTGCGCTCGGACGACGGCAAGGCCCTGCGCACCGTCGTCAACGTCCACCTCGGCAAGGACGGCTGGGAGGGGCTCAACGCGGCCGCGAAGGACATGCGGGCGATCGCGCGGCCGAGCGCCCCGGACGGCCTCGGCGTCCATATCACGGGCCCGACCGGTTACGCCGCCGACTCCGCCGAGTCCTTCAGCAGCGCCGACTTCAAGCTCACGCTGGTCACCCTCCTCATCGTCGTGACGATCCTCGTCGTCACCTACCGCAGTCCACTGCTCTGGCTGCTGCCGATGATCTCCGCGGGCATGTCCCTGGTCATCTCGCAGGCCATCGTCTACCTGCTGGCCAAGAACGCGGGACTCACGGTCAACGCCCAGACGGCGATGATCCTCACGGTCCTGGTGCTCGGCGCGGCCACCGACTACGCGCTGCTGCTCGTCGCCCGCTACCGTGAGGAGCTGCGGCGGCACGAGGACCGGCACGAGGCCATGGCCGTGGCGCTGCGCCGGGCCGGGCCCGCCATCGTGGCCAGCGCCGCCACCGTCGCCGTCAGCATGCTCGTCCTGCTGCTGGCCGCGCTGAACTCCACCAAGGGCCTTGGCCCGGTCTGCGCCGTCGGCGTGCTGGTCGGCCTGCTGTCGATGATGACGCTGCTGCCCGCCCTGCTGGTGATCTTCGGACGCTGGATCTTCTGGCCGGCCAGGCCGAAGCACGGTACGGAGCCCGACGTCACCCGGGGTCTGTGGTCGCGGATCGCCCGGCTGGTGTCCGGCCGTCCGCGTACGGTCTGGGTCACCACCAGCCTGGTGCTGGGCGCGGTGGCCACGCTGGCGGTCACCCTGAACGCCGACGGCCTCCAGCAGAAGGACGGTTTCAGGACCAAGCCGGAGTCGGTGGTGGGCGAGGAGATCCTGACCCGGCACTTCCCGGCCGGCTCCGGTGAACCCATGGTCGTCATCGCCGAGGGCGCCTCGGCGGGCGAGGTGCACGCCGCACTCGAGACCGTGCCCGGCGTCATCGAGGTCGCGCCACCACAGGTGAAGGACGGCCTCGCCTATGTCGAGGCGACGCTCGGCGCCGGGGCGGACTCGCCGGCGGCCATGAAGTCGGTCACCGCGGCCCGCGAGACACTCGCCCGGCTGGACGGTGCGCAGGCACTGGTGGGCGGCAGCAGCGCCGTCGTGCACGACATGCGGGAGGCGTCCAGCCGCGACCGCGGTCTGATCATTCCGGTGATCCTCGCCGTCGTGTTCTGCATCCTCGCGCTGCTGCTGCGCGCACTGGTGGCGCCGCTGCTGCTGATCGCGAGCGTGGTGCTGTCCTTCTTCACGGCGCTCGGCCTCGCCGCGCTCTTCTTCAACCACGTCTTCGACTTCGCGGGAGCCGATTCGGCCTTCCCCCTGTGGGTCTTCGTCTTCCTGGTCGCCCTGGGCGTCGACTACAACATCTTCCTCGTCACCCGGATCAAGGAGGAGAGCGACCGGCTCGGTACCCGGCAGGGCGCGCTCAAGGGCCTCACCTCGACCGGTGGCGTGATCACCGCGGCCGGGCTGGTGCTGGCCGGGACCTTCGCCGCGCTGGCCACGCTGCCGCTGGTCTTCATCGCGGAGCTCGGATTCACCGTCGCGGTGGGCGTCCTGCTCGACACCATGATCGTGCGATCGGTCCTGGTCACCGCGCTCACTCTCGATGTCGGCCGGTGGATGTGGTGGCCGCACCGGATCTCCCGGCGCGAGGACCCTTCCGAGGACGGGGCCGTATCAGGAATGCCTGGTTCTATTGATTCGGAGGCCTCGGCTCCTGCCTCTCGGTAAAATCCAGCAAAAATTAATCAGTGCAGCTCGCTGCACTGATTAATTTTTGATCAATAGGAGATCGCTTGTGACGGCAAGCACATTGAAATCTGTTGAGTAGGCCTGTTATTGTCGCCCCAGGAGACGCAGAATCTCGACGGGGGACAGATGAGATTCAACTTATTGGGACGTGTCCATGTAATCACCGATGCGGGATGTGTAATTCCGCTTAAATCCTCGAAGGCCACCCAGCTCCTTGTGCTGCTGCTCCTCAGGCGGCACGAGGTGGTGGGATCGGGGGTGCTCATCGAAGAGTTGTGGGCGGACGACCCGCCCCGCAGCGCGATGACGACGCTGCAGACGTACGTCTACCACACCCGCCGGCTGCTGGGGGAGCAACGGGTGACGAGCGACGACCGGGAGTTGGTGCTGACCCAGCCGCCCGGATACTTCGCTCTGATCGAGGAGGACGAACTCGATGTCGCGGTCGCCGAGCGTCTGATCCGGACCGGCGGCCGGCTGATCGAGGAGAACCGGCTCGAAGAGGCACTCGCCTCGTTGGACGCGGGACTCGATCTCTGGCGGGGCCCGGCGCTGTCCACCGTACCGTGCGGCCGGGTGCTCGAAAGCAACATCGCGCACCTGGAAGAGCTGCGGCTTTTTGGAATGCAGCTCCGTATCGACGTGAATTGGCGGCTGGGTCGAATAGGGCCGATGATTCCGGAACTCCGGGCCCTGGTAATTTCGCATCCGCTGAACGAGACGCTGCACGCCAAGCTGATGGGCGCACTCTGCCAGATGGGCAGGCGCGCGGAAGCGCTGGAATCGTATCGGAATCTCCGGCGGATTCTGTCCGACGAACTGGGGGTGGATCCGACGCCGGAAATCCAGCGTATGCACATGGAGATTCTCAACGGTGAGCAGGTGCTCGTGTAGCCACCTGGCCCGGGAACGCGGTGGAGCCCCTCGCAGCCTGCGAGGGGCTCCAC
>NZ_JBHWKU010000014.1:0-221013 GCF_042730645.1 Streptomyces sp. NPDC059906 | reverse complement strand
GGGGGGGGGCCCGGGGGGGGGGGGGCCCCCCCCGGCCCCCCCCGCACCGCCCCCGGGGCGGGCCCCGGGGGCCCCCCGCGTCCCCCCCGGGGGGGCCGCCCGTCCGATCCGGACGGGCGGCCCCGCTGCCGTGTGCGGCGGTGTGCCGGGGTCAGCCGCGGGCCATGGCGATCGAACCCGCCAGCCGCTCCCCCGCCTCGTAGATCATGTACGGGACCCCGCGGTCGGTGCCGAAGGACGGGGATGCCGCGCGTCCGTTCTCCGGCGCCGAGGAGCGGGAGTTGTAGAAGACGCCGAGGTGCCTGCGGAGCGAGAAATCGTTGCCGACCTCGGTGATCATCAGGTCGCCGCCGCTCTCCTTGTCCTTGTTGTAGACGACGTACGTGCTGTTGTCCCGGTGCAGCAGGTGCGGGCCGCCGACGTTGACCGCGCCGACGTCGCCGTGGCGCACCAGGGGTTCCTGGGCGAACGTCCAGGTGCGGCCGTCGGCGGACCAGCCCCAGCCGATGTCACGGTGGTTGGTGGTGTTGTTGACCATGAAGACCATGACGTAGTGCGCGCCGCGCGAGGGCAGTTCGTGGGGGAAGACCCGGGCGTAGGAGGTCTCGGTGGTGCCGGACGGCAGCATCGAGGTGTTCAGCACGACCTTGTCGTAGGTGAAGTGGATGCCGTCGGTGGAGCGGGCGAGCCTGGTCGTGGTGTTCTCGCCGTGGAAGTACAGCCACATCTCCTTCCGCCCGGCGTGCCACATCACGTGCGGCGAGGAGACGTGGCTGACGGAGTAGTGCGGCGACCACCTGTTGGAGACGATCGGGTTGTGCGGGTACTCCGTGAAGGGTCCTTCCAGGGAGTCTCCGTAGGCCAGGCAGATGCCGCCGGGGGCGTCGTGCGGGGCGTAGTAGAGGTGGTAGCGGCCCAGCCGGCCCTTCGCGGGCAGCCGGTCGTAGACGCCGCGGACGGTCGGGAAGATGATCTCGCCGGTGGGGTTGTAGGCGAGCTGGGACGGGGTGAGCAGGGTGCGGACGTAGGTGTAGTCGGGAAATCCGCCGGGTGCGGCGGAGGCGGTGGGCACGGCGGTGGCGCCCAGCGCGAGGGCGGCGCCGGTGGCGGCCGTGCCCTTCAGGAACAGACGGCGGTCGAGGTGCGGCTCGTGCATGTCGTCTCCTGGGTGAGGGGGGATGTCACACGTACGGATGTGTCACAGGTACAGGGCGGCGGTGACGCACATGCCGCCGAGGGCGACCAGCCACACGTAGGGCAGGGTGCGGACCATGACCTGCTGCGGGCTGACGCCCGCGTACTGCGCGGCCCACACGGTCTGCGTGCTGGTGGGGTCGGCGACGCCGAAGACCTGGTTGTACGAGGTGGCCATGCCGAGGACGGCGACGGCCGGGTAGATGCCGGTGGCGATGAGGACGCCCGCGATGCCCGCGCCGAGCCCGAACACGTTGAGCGGGCCGCGGTACAGGCACAGCGGCACCAACACGGTGAAGACGACGACGAACAGCACCGGGTTCTGCGGGCTGACCGCCTTCATCAGCGGCTCCAGCGCGTCCACCGCGCCGGGGAGTTTGACGGCGGCGAGCAGGATGCCGATCGCCACGAACAGGGCGAGCGGCGGCGCGGCCACCTCGAAGCCGCCGTACAGGGTGCGCAGCAGCCGCTTGTTCATCTCACCGGGCCGGGTGGTGGTGACCAGCGCGTAGAGCACGCCGGCCAGCATCGAGGGGATGATGGCCACTTCCAGGCCGAGGGCCAGGACCAGCGGGATCACCGGGGCGAGCAGCGCGTACCAGGGTGCGTCGCCGAGGCGTTCGCGGCGCGAGGACGGGCGGGCGGAGACCGACTTGAGGGACCAGGCGTGCTCGGTGCCGCGCCGCCGGTTCTCGATGACGACGTAGGCGACGGCGGCGACCAGGGCGAACGGGAACAGCTTCACCATGAAGCCGCGGACGGTGTCGACCGGCAGGTCGAGCGCGGTGGAGAAGAACTGCCAGACGGGCAGCTCGAAGGGGACACCGACCGCGATGCCCATCAGCACCGTGCCCGCGGCGGTCACCTTGGGCACGCCGACCGCGACCATCGCGGGGATGCCGATGATCCCGGCCAGCATCGCGGCCGGCGCGGAGCCGGTGACGGTGCCGACGAGCGCCGAGACGGCGAGGACGCCGAGGGCGACGACGGTGGGCCGGTCGCCGCCGAACTCGACGATCTTGCGGACGAGGGTGCCGGCGATGCCGGTCTCGTCGAGCAGCTTGCCGAGCCAGGAGCCGAGGATGATGGCGACCATCGTCGCCGCGAGCGCCGGGGCGCCCTCCTGGAGCACCGTGTCCAGGACGCTGTTCTTGCCCGTCAGGGGCGCACCGGAGAGGAAGGCGATGACCACGGCCAGCAGCACCAGCGCGAAGGCGGTGGGCAGCTTGCGGGTGAGCATCGCGGCGACGCCGGCCGCCATGACGAGGAGGATGACGACACCCATGGGTCAGTTCTCTCTTCTTGCGTCACGTGCGGGTGGTGGGTTGCTCCCGTTCGCGGAGCCGGACTGGGTCCCGGCCTCGGTCTCGGCGGCCAGGGCGGCGGTCAGCAGCAGGGGGCTGCGGCCGAGTCCGCAGACGGTGCGGGCGTAGGCGTGCGCGGCCACCTCCTCGGCCCCGGCGACGTGGCCGGGGACGCGCAGCCGGCCCAGGCGCAGGGCGCTGTGGCCGAGGGCGCGCTTCAGGGCGGCCTTCGCGGGCCCGTGGTGGAGGTGGACGTGCACCGCCTCGTGGGCGAGGGCGGCCGCCCGCACGGACCCGGGCGGGTACCAGGCGCGCCAGCCGCGGGCGTCGACGACCCGTTCGGCGAGGTCGATGGTGTCCGTGTACAGCTCGACGGTGGGCGGTCTGGAGGTGTACCGGGCCAGCAGCCCGAGTTCCAGGCCGCCGTCGCGCTCCACGATCCGCGCCCGGCACGCGACGGGCGCGAGGGCGGCGCCGAAGGCGTCGGCCGCCCGCGCCCACCGGCGCAGCAGCTCCGGGTCGCGGTGCTCGTGGGTCGGGGTGGCGGCCAGCAGCCGCACCGCCCACCCGATGTCGTCGGTGGCGGCGAGGCCGTCCGTCACCAGGGCCTGTGACACGCTCATTCGCGCACCTCCAGTACGGCGACCACCGGTTCGTCGGCGGCGCGGGAGCGCAGTTCGCTGCGGGCGAGGGCCAGCAGTGGCTGCGGGTCCAGGACGCCGGAGAGGTCGGCGATGCGGGAGCCGAGCAGCAGCCGTACGGCGGGGGCGCGGACGCCTCCGTCGCCGTAGGAGGTGTTCTCGGTGACCAGCTTGGCGAGCACCTCGGGGGCGGCGGCGACGGTGGTCGCCTCGACCCGGGCGTCCGGCGCGTGGTGGCGGACGACCCCGTCGGCGTCGACGACCCGCACCGGATGGCGGACGGGCCGGAAGCGGCGGTGGACCTCGGTGCCGTACACGGTGTGGGCGGGGGTGCCCGCGAGGACGTGCACCTTCGACGGGTCGGTCTTGAGGCTGGTGGCGGCCAGTCGCAGGCGCTCGGCGTCGTCGGCGCGGTGGGACCGGTCCTGGGTGCGCAGTTCGGTGGCGCCGGTGGCGATGGCGCGTACGACGTTGGTCTGCGGGTCGACGGTGACCTCGACCTCGACGCCGTCGGCGGCGGCGCCCTGTTCGACCACGGCGCGCTCGGCCTCGGCGCGGACGGCGAGGATCTGCTCCTGGGTGGCGCCCGGCACGATCCGCTCGACCTGTTCGCGGACCAGGGCGAGGGCGACGCCGATGGGGCTGATGACCTCGTTGTGCTGTGCGATGCGGCCGGTCATGTCGGTGCGGGCGGCCAGGTGCGGGGTGACCGAGGCGGCGCCGCCGCCCCCGCCGACCAGGACGGCGGTGTCGGTGTCGAGGCGGTACTCGCGTACCAGGTCGTCCACGACGGACTTCACCTGGTCGGTGCCCGCGTCCAGGAGCCGGGCGGCCGCGGTGTCCACGTCGGTGCCGAGGGCGGCGGCGAGCGGGGCCAGCGCGGCGCGGGCGGTGTCCGGGTCGGCGTGGGCGAAGTCGCCCTCGGGGACCCGGCCGAGCGCGTTGGCGGCGCAGGTCATGGTGAGGGCGAACCGGCCGCCGGCCGCGTCGAGGACGGCGTAGTCGGCGGGGTCTCCGGGCAGCGGGCTGATGGTGGTCAGCTTGGCGTCCCGCAGGTCGGCCGGGTCGGCGTAACAGGCGTACGGCAGCCCGGCGATGTGCGCGCTGCGCGGTCCGGTGCCGGTGACCCGGCCGCCGGAGACGCGGACCATGGAGCCGCCGCCGACGCCGACGGTGCGGACGTCGAGGGCGTTGAGGTAGGAGGTCTGCCCGAGCAGCACGGCGTGCCGTACCGCGACCTTGCCGCGCTTGACGACGCTGATGTCGGTGGAGGTGCCGCCGGTCTCCAGGAACACGCCCTCGCTGACGCGTTCCTGCATGAGCGCGCCGGCGACCCCGGCGGCCGGACCGGACAGCACGGTCAGCAGGGGCCTGCGGCGCATCTCGTCCAGGGACATCACTCCGCCGTCGCAGCGCATCACCATCAGCGGGGCGGTGACGCCCGCCTTGGTGATGGAGGCGTCGACGAGGTCGGCGGTGGCCAGCATGCGCGGCAGGATCGCCGCGTTGACGACGGCGGTGCGGGTGCGTTTGCGCAGCCCGTACAGGGAGGTGATCTCGTGCGCGGCGGTGGTGGGCAGGCCGGTGGCGCGGGCCGCCTGCGCGACCGCCTCCTCGCCCTCGGGCCGGTCGACGCCGAAGGGTTCGCTGGCGACCAGCGCCTGGGCTCCGGCGGCGGTGAGCTGTTCGACGGCGGCTTGTACGGCGGGGGCGTTCTCGGGGTCGGGCACGTGCGCGTAGTGCAGCGGCAGCCGCTTGCCGGGGGTGAGTTCGAGCTTGGCGAGGGTGGCGAGCCTGCGGGTGAAGTACGTCCCGGCGCCGGTGCCGATGCCGAGCAGGCCGACGGTGGCGACGTCGCCCTCCAGCAGGGCGTTGGTAGCCTGGGTCGTGCCGTGTGCCAGGAAGGCCACGTCGGCGGGTGCGTGTCCGGTCTGCGTCAGCAGCCGGTCGAGCGCCTCGACGATGCCGTGCGCGACACCGTCCTCGTGATGGTGGCTCGTGGGGACCTTCACCTGGCCCACGAGCCGGAGCGTCGTGGCGTCGACCGCCACGGCGTCGGTGAAGGTTCCGCCCACGTCGATGCCGACGCGGATGCGGTGGGTGGTCATGTCCGGGCACCTCCTTGTGCTGGGTCGGTCCACGCGCGGGCGGTCACCGGGCGGGGCAGGTGGTGCTGCCCCGCCCGACTCCCGTCCCGCGCGGGGTCGTTCAGTAGCCCCTGACGTCGGGCCAGTGACGCTGTACGCCGTCGTGGTCGAGCACCCTGGCGAACTCCTCGAACCTCTTGTCCTCGGCCTGCACCTGGTGCGGCTCGACGTCCTCGGCGAGGCAGTGGGCGGCGAGGGCTCCGGCGACCTCGCCGACGTTCCACTCCACCGGGTGCAGGCGGTAGCAGCCGTTGGTGATGTGGGTGGTGCCCAGGTTCTTGCCGGCCGGCAGCAGGTTGCGCACCCGGCGCGGGACGAGCGCGCCGAGCGGGATCTCGAAGGGGACGGAGCCGATGTCGACGTAGCCGTCGCCGCCGGTGGAGGGGTGCAGGTCGATGCGGTAGTTGCCGACGCCCACGGAGTCGCGGTGGCGGGTGCGGCCGTAGGGGCCGAGCAGGTCGATGGAGACGTCGTGCTCGGTGACGGTGGTGACGGCCTTGATCCGGCGGGACTCGCGGACGTAGGCCGCCTTGGCGAGGCCGTCGGCGGTGCCGGTCACGTCGGGGCGCGGGCGCAGTCCGGGGAAGCCGGTGCCCCCGTCGGTGCGGGGCGCCTCGGTCTGCAGCCAGTAGAGCACCGACAGGGACAACTGCCGTGCCTCGCGCAGGGCTTCGGCCTCCTGGCCGATGTAGGGCTTGAGCCAGTAGTCGTTGAGCGGCCAGTTGACGAGGGTGATGTCGGAGTCGAAGGCGCCGTCGGTGTGCAGCTTGCGGGCGAGGATGCGGCGGAAGCCCCACAGTTCCTTGTCGCCCGCGTCCGCGCTCTGGTCGGCGCTGACGGCCAGCGGGTCGAGGTCGGGGTTGGGTTCGAAGGTGCGCGGCACCGGTTCCAGGGTGCGCGGGTCGGGGGCCTCGAAGCCGAGCAGCGGTCCCGGCCAGAAGTCGGGCTTGTAGTCACGCCAGAAGTCGTAGTCGGCGGGGCGGTCGACCGTGTGGTCCTCGCCCTCGTGGTGGGAGAGGGCGAAGCAGACCGTGATGCCCTGCTGGTTGCCCGGCTGGGCCTGGTCGGGGGCGTGCGGTTCGTCGAACTCGGCCCGGGACTCGGCGCCGTTGACGTGCTCGACGCCGGCGAGGTGGAGCAGTTCGCCGGTCTCGGTGGCGTCCAGGACGTAGCGGGCGGGGACGGTGCGTCGGGTGCCGTCGCGGAGGTTCTCCAGGGTGACGGCGCGTACGACATCGTTGTCGGCCTCGGCGGCCACCGGCCGGTGCTCGGTGAGGACGGTGAGGCGTCCGGCCGCCCGGTGCGGGGCGAGCATGCCCTCCAGTACGGCGAGCGCGACGCGCGGCTCGTGGCAGAGCTTGCTGACCCGGCCCGCGCCGGGGTTGAGGTCGGTGAGGGCGGCGGCCTCGGCGCGCAGGGGGTACCACTGGCGGTAGTACTGCCGGATGCCCTCGCGCAGGCGCCGGTAGGTGGCGGTGGTGCCGAACTGTTCGACCCACGGGTGTTCGTCGGGCGGCACGGCCTGGCTGGTGAGCTGGCCGCCGATCCAGTCCGTCTCCTCGGTCAGGACGACACTGCGGCCGGCCCGGCAGGCTGCGAGGGCCGCGGCGACGCCGCCGAGGCCGCCGCCGACGACGAGGATGTCGGGTTCCGGTATCACGCTGCTGCTCCTTGGGTGGTGCGGTCGGTTCTGTGGGTGGGGTGGGTTCAGGGGACGGCCGGGGGGCCGGCGGTCGCGCCCGCTCTGAAGGCGCAGGCGACGAGGGTGCCCTCGGCCGGACCGCCCGCGATACGGGTGGCGAGCAGCCGTACGGCCTCCGCGCCGAGCGCCGGGCGCGGGATGTCGAAGCCCATCGGCGCCGGTCCGTCGGCGAGGTCGGCGGGCGGGCTGCCGAGCAGCGCGAGGGACACCTGGCCGGGGCAGTCGAGGCCCGCCGCGTCGACGGCGGCGCGCAGCGCCCGCCAGGCGGCGCCGGTGTCGGTCTCCTCGGCGACGAAGGCGGTGACGCCGTCGGCCACCCAGGCGCGGACCCGGTCGGCGGTGAGGTCTCCGCGCGGGTCGCCGGAGCGGAAGACGGCGTCGGGTCCGGCGGGCAGGCCGCTCGCCGCGAGCCCGTCCAGGAAGCCGCGTTCACGGTCGGTGGAGGCGGGCGCGTCGTCGTCCTCGCGGACGAGGAGGACGCGCCGGTGACCGAGCCCGGCGAGCGCGGTGACGACCTCGCGGCTGGCGCTGACGTAGTCCGCGCCCACCCAGGCGAGGCCCTCCGGCTCGTCGCGGCGGCCGACGTGGACGACGGGGAAGTCGTCGGCGACCAGCCGGCGCAGTTCGTCCGCGGGGGCGTGGCGGCCCAGGAAGAGGCAGCCGTCCGCCAGCCGTACGCGGTTGAGGGCGCCCGCACCGCCGGCGCCCGCTCCCCCGGTGCTCGACCCGGTGAACAGGACCAGGTCGTAGCCCTGCGCCGCGGCTTCCTGCTCCACGCCGACGAGGAACGGGTAGTACGAGTGCCGGACGTCGGTCGGGAACGTCGCGGTGAAGCTGAAGACGCCGAGCAGGTTGTTGCGCGCGGCGGCGAGCCGGCTGGCCGCCGGGTCGGGGACGTAGCCGAGGCTGTGGGCGGCGTCCAGGACCTTGGCGCGGGTCTCCGCCGAGATCGGCCGGCCGGTCGCGAGGTCGCGCCCGGACAGCACCAGGGACACCGTCGCCTGCGAGACGCCGGCGAGCCTGGCCACCTCCGCCTGCCTCGGCCGGGCCCGCCGGCCGGCCGGCGCGGGGGCCCTCCCCGGCCTCGCCCGCCCTGCGGCTTCCTTCGCCACCACCGCTCCTCTCCGTCGCTCCGTCGCTCAAAGCTTGTTAATGCGCATTACCTAATGCGCATTAACAAGCAATGTGAAGGACCGCGGGCGTCGGGTCAAGGGGTTGCGCCGAGAAAAGGCCGCGTGGCGGCGGGAGAAGCTCCCACCGCCACGCGGAGTGTCGGTTCAGATGCCGAACGGCGCGGCGTACCGGACGGTTCCGGCGGGCAGCGGGTGGGCGGCGTCCAGGGTGAGGGCCATCAGGGCCTCGTCCGGGACGTCGATGCTCAGCCCGATGCCGTGGGCGGAGGCCCTGCCGAAGCCGAAGCGGGGGTAGTACTCCGGGTGCCCGAGGACGACGACGTGGTGCTCGCCGAGACGCTCGGCAGCGACGAGCGCGGCCCGGACCGCGGCCGCACCGGCGCCGCTGTTCTGGTGCTCGGGCCGGACCGCGACGGGCGCCAGGCACAGAGCCGGACCGTCCCCGATGTGGCAACGGGTCAGCAGGGCGTGCCCCACGGGCCGGTCGGTGTCGTCCACCGCGACGAGGGACAGACCCTCGATCCACGCCCCGGCATCGGCGCGCAGCGCGTCGACGAGGGCGGCTTCCTCCGGCGTGGGGAAGGCGGCCCGGACGATGTCACGGATGACGGGGACGTCGGCGCCGGTCTCGGCGCGGGTGTTCCAGGAAGAACGGGAAGAGGACATGGCGGGATGAGAATCCGTTTCTGGGGTTGCGTTCGTGGGAGGCGGGGTCAGGCCGCCGGTCGGGACGCGTGGGAGACCGCGAGGGACATCCGGGCATCGCGAAGGACGGCGTCGAGCACGGTCATCAACCTCACCTCCCTGTCTTCCCGCTCCTCAGGAGCCCGATCGAACGCGAACGTGGTCAGTGTACCCGTGTCGCCCGTGGGAGGGTGTGCGTCGGACGAGGTCACCGCGGCTTCGCGTGGCCCGCGACCAATCCGCGGGCCGCGCGGCCCCGGATTACGCGGGGACATCCCCGCCCGTCGCGCATTCTTTTGGAGCAACCGTCGTGAAGGAAGCCGTACACATCGGCAGAAATCCATCGTCCCAGCCCGATCTGCAGCAGCTGATCCGGGAGGTGGCCCTGGGCGATCAGGACTCCTTCGCCGCCGTGTACGACGCGGTGGCGGGGTCCGTGCTCGGGGTCGTCCGGGCGGTGCTGCGCGACCAGGCGCAGTCGGAGGAGGTCGCGCAGGAGGTGCTGGTGGAGGTGTGGCGCACGGCGCCCCGCTACCGTCCGGAGCGCGGCACGGTGATCAACTGGGTCCTGACCCTGGCCCACCGGCGGGCCGTGGACCGGGTGCGGTCGGTGGAGGCCGCCGCGGCCCGCGACCACAAGGCGGCGCTGCTCGACCGGACTCCCGAGTACGACGAGGTGACCGAGCAGGTGGAGACCCGCCTGGAGCGGGAGCAGGTGCGGCGCTGTCTGCGCACCCTGACCGACATCCAGCGCCAGTCCGTGACCCTCGCCTACTACCGCGGCCTGACCTACCGGCAGGTGGCCGAGGCGCTCGCGCTGCCGCTCGGCACGGTCAAGACGCGGCTGCGCGACGGTCTCATCCGGCTCCGTGACTGCCTGGGGGTGAGCGCGTGATGCGCACCGAGGACCTGCACAGCCTGACGGGCGCCTACGCCCTGCACGCGCTGCCCGACGACGAGCGGGAGGCCTTCGAGCGCCATCTGGCGGGCTGCGCCACCTGCGAGCAGGAGGCCCGGGAGTTCGCCGCCGCGACGGCCCGGCTGGGGCTGGCCGCGACGGTCACTCCCGCCGCCGCGCTCAAGGACCGGGTGCTGCACCGCGTCACCACGGTGCGCCAGGTCCCGCCGGGCGGTGGCACGGCGGAGAGGACGCGCCGCGTCGTGCCCCGGGGGCGCGGCCTGGCCCGGTGGGCGCTGGCGGCCTGCGTGGCAGCCGCGGCGGGGCTCGGCGGCACGGCGGTGTGGCAGTACGAGCGGGCCCAGGACGCCGGGCAGCGCGCCGCGCAGGCCGAGCGGCGGGCCGAGACCCTCGCCGGGGTGCTCGCCGCACCGGACGCCGAGTCCCGCACGGCGCGACTGGCGGACGGGGCGAGCGGGACGCTGGTCGTCTCCGAACGCCAGGACCGGGCGGTCTTCCTGGCCTCCGGCATGGCCGAGCCGCCGCGGGGCAGGGTGTACCAGCTCTGGTTCGACGACCACGGCACGATGCGCTCGGCGGGCCTGATGGATCCCGGCAGCACCAGTCAGGCGGTGCTGATGGACGGCGCCGTCGACGGGGCGGCGGGTGTGGGCATCACGGTCGAGCCGGCCGGCGGTTCGAAGCAGCCGACCTCCGACCCGATCGCGCTGCTGAGCATGCCGGCGTGACGGGGTGGGGGCCGCGGCCCCCACCCCCGCGGGCCGAGTCCTACGCGGACCGGGACCGGCGCGGCGGACGTGGGAAGAAGCCGCTGGTGCGCGCCGCGTACTCGGCCCAACCCGGCCGGTCCGCCATGTGCCGCTCCAGCAGCCGCTTCCCGCTGCCGCCGATCAGCAGGCAGGTCATCACCAGCGGGGAGACGACGGACACCGCGGCGGCCGCGGGGCCCGCGTCGCAGGCGATCAGGAACAGGCCCCACCAGACGCAGAAGTCGCCGAAGTAGTTGGGGTGCCGGGTCCAGCTCCACAGTCCGCGGTCCATGATGCGGCCGCGGTGGGCTGGGTCGGCCTTGAACCGGGCCAACTGGGCGTCCCCCACGGCCTCGAAGACCAGCCCGACCGCCCACACGACCGCTCCGGCCCAGGCCAGGGCCGACAGCGCCCCGGACCCGTACGACGCGGCCTGCACCGGCAGCGACACCAGCCACACCAGGGCGCCCTGGAGCAGGTAGACCATGCGCAGGGCGTAGAGGTTCCGGTTGCCGCGGGCCTTGGCGAGCATCGCCTCGTAGCGCGGGTCCTCGCCGTGGCCCCGGCCGCGCCGGGCGATGTGCGCGGCCAGCCGCAGGCACCATACGACGGTCAGGGCCGCCACCAGCGTCCGGCGCCCCGCGTCGCCCTGCCCGGACGTCGCCGCGACCGCGCAGGTCACGACGGCGACGGCGGCGAAGCCGAGCCCCCAGGCCACGTCCACCACCCGGTGGACGCCCTTGCGTACGGCGACGGCGAAGGTGGCCAGCATGACGGCGAAGGCGGCCGCCGCGGCCCAGCCGAGTCCGACGGCGAACGCGCCCCACGGGAAGCCGTTCACGGGCGGTCCAGCCGCTCGTACCACTCCCCCGGCGTGGCGGGCATGCCGCTGACGCCCTCGGCGGTGGGCCGGACGCTCAGGATCTGGTCGACGCCCATGCGACGCTGCTCGAAGGCGAGCGCGCCGCCCACCAGGTAGAGCCGCCACACCCGGGCCCTCTCCTCGCCGACCAGCGCGACGAACTCGTCCCAGCGCTCCTCCAGGGTGCGCTCCCAGGCCATGACCGTGCGGACGTAGTGCTCGCGCAGGGACTCCACGTGGCGCACTTCGAGACCGGCGTCCTCCAGGAGCCGTACCGTCTCGCCGAGCGGCCGCATGTGCATGTCGGGGGCGATGTACGCCTCGATGAAGGCGCCTCCGCCGGGAGCGTTGCGGCCCCGGGACATCTGCTGCACGAGGACGCGTCCCCCGGGGCGGACCCTGCGGTGCAGCGCGGCGGCGAAGGCCGGGTACTCGGCGTCCCCGACGTGCTCGCCCATCTCGACGGAGGAGACGGCGTCGTAGTCGCCGCCCGTGATGTCGCGGTAGTCCTGGCAGATGACCTCCACCCGGTCCTCCAGGCCGCGCTCCCGCACCTGTTCGCGGACGTGTGCCGCCTGTTCCTTGGCGAGGGTGACGGCGGTGACCTTCGCCTTGTGCCGTTCGGCCGCGTAGAGGGTGAGTGAGCCCCAGCCGCAGCCGATGTCGAGCAGGCGGGAGCCGGCGGTGAGGCCGAGTTTGCGGCAGATCAGCTCCAGCTTGGCGTGCTGGGCGTCGGCGGCGTTCGCGTCGGTGTACTCGTCCGCCCACACTCCGCACGAGTAGGCCATGGTCTCGTCGAGGAGGCGGCGGTAGAAGTCGTTGGACAGGTCGTAGTGGTGGCTGATGGCGGCACGGTCGCGGGACTTGGTGTGCAGGCCGCCGCGCAGCCGGGCCTGCGAGTCCGGCGTCGCGGGGCGCGGGCCGACGGCGCCGAGGCGGACGGCGGTGCCCGCCGCGCGGGCCCGGTCGGCGAGGGAGAGGCGGGGCGGGTGCGGCCGGCGTTCGCGGGTGGCCGCCCACATCCGGCGCAGGCCGTCGGCCAGGTCGCCGTCGACGTCCAGTTCGCGGGTGACGTAGGCCTGCGCCAGGCCCAGTTCGCCGGGTTGCCACAGCAGGCGGCGCAGGGCGCGCCGGGAGCGGACGACGACCACGGGGCCCTCGGCGGGGCCGGTCTCGGTGCCGTCCCAGGCGCGCAGCCGGACGGGAAGGGGGCCGCCGAGCGCGTCCTCGACGAGCGCGGCGAGCCGGTGCGCGGCGCCGGTCCTGGTGGTGCGGACGGTACTCATCGGGCGGGGTGCTCCTTGGTGAACAGGTACTGCTGGACGTCGAGGTAGGCGGCGCGGAAGCCCGCCTCGGAGTAGGCGAGGTAGAAGGTCCACAGGCGGCGGAAGGTCTCGTCGAAGCCGAGGGCCTCGACCTCGTCGGCGCGCTCGGTGAACCGCTCGCGCCACAGCCGCAGCGTCTCGGCGTAGTGGGCGCCGTAGTCGTCGCGGCGGGCGACGCACAGGCCGGTGTGGTCGCGGACCGTCGCCTCGATGGCCTCGGTGGAGGGGATCAGACCGCCGGGGAAGACGTACTTCTGGATCCAGGTGTGGGTGTGGCGGGCGGCGAGCATGCGCTCGTGCGGCATGGTGATGGCCTGGAGGGCGGCCCGGCCGCCGGGGGCGAGGCGCTCGTCGAGGGTGCGGAAGTAGACCGGCCAGAACTCGGCGCCGACGGCCTCTATCATCTCGACGCTGACGACGGCGTCGTAGGTGCCCCGCTCCTCGCGGTAGTCGCGCAGTTCGACGCGGATCCGGTCGGCGAGGCCCGCCTCGCGGGCGCGTTCGAGGGCGCGGTCGCGCTGTTCGCGGGAGAGGGTGAGGGAGGTGACGTGGGCGCCGCGGGCGGCGGCGCGCAGGGCGAGTTCGCCCCAGCCGGTGCCGATCTCCAGGAGGCGGGTGCCGTCGCCGGCCTCGGCCAGGTCCAGCAACCGATCGATCTTGCGCTGCTGGGCGGCCGCGAGGGACTCGCGGCGGGCCGGGAAGGCGGGGAAGACGGCCGAGGAGTAGCTGAGGGTGTCGTCGAGGAAGAGGGCGAACAGATCGTTGGACAGGTCGTAGTGGCTGCTGATGTTGTCCCGGGCGCCCTCAGGGGTGTTGCGGCGGGCGGCGGGCCGGCGCTGGTGCCACAGGCCGCGCAGCCGCTGGAGCGGGGCGGGGACCAGGTCGGCCACGTGGGCGGCGAGCACGGTGAGGGCGCCCACCAGGTCGGGGGCGTCCCACTCACCGGCCATGTAGGACTCGCCGAGGCCGATGAGGCCCTGGGCGCCGATCCGCCCGTGGAAGGCGTCGGGGTCGTGGACCTCCACCAGCGGACCGCCGAGCCCGACGGTCTCGCCGTCGGCGAACCTGACCCGCAGCGGCAGCCGGTGCAGGGCGCGGCGCACGACGGCGGCGGCGGTGGCCCGGCGGGCCCACGGGGCCCGGGGCGGGGCGGCGACGTCGGGCCAGCGGCGCGGGTCCACCGGGGTGCCGCGGCCTCCTGGGACGGGGGTGGCGGCTGCGGGGCGGGGATGGGTTGCGGTCATGATGCCTTCTCCGTGGTGCGGTGACTCGGGCGCGGCCGGACGGGCAGGCCGCGCAGGTAGAGGCGGATGCCGTGCCTGCGGATGCCGGCCGACACCGCGAGGGTCGACCAGGGGTGCCGCAGCACGAGCCGCAGGAGGGCGGCGGGGGTCGCCTCGCGCCGGGTGCCCCGTACGGTCGCGGTGAACGGGCGGGCGCCGGGGCGGTCCAGGCGCACCGTCAGGTCGAGGCGGCCCGCGGGCGGCGGCAGGCGCATGCGGTAGGCGCCGTCGACGGGGTTGAACGGCGAGACGTAGAACTCCTTGTCGACGTGCGCGACGCCCGCCTCGTCGGGGTCGAGCAGGTAGGCGTGGCGTTCGCCGTAGGTGTTGTGGACCTCGGCGACCACGCAGCGCGGGGTGCCGGCGGGGCCGTGGCACCAGTACAGGGTCAGCGGATTGAAGACGTGTCCGAGGACGCGGGCGTGCGTGAGCATCAGGACCCGGCCGCCCTCCAGGTCGACGCCGCGGGAGGCGAGGAACCGCTCCAGGCCCGCGCGCAGGGAGGGGGCGTCGCCGGTGAAGTGGTCACGGGCCCGGAAGCCGGCCAACGGGCTCAGCGGACGGGGGAGTTCGGGGAGGTGGTCGAGGTCGACGAGCCACATGTAGGTCCGGTGGCGCAGCGTGTACCGGATCGGGTCGAGGCGTATGTGCCCGATCTCGCACGGGTAGAGGCCGGGGCGTGCCGTCGGGTCGGGCGTCACCGGGCCACGCCGAGGGCCGCGGCGGCCTCCACCCCCGAACGGCAGCCGTCCTCGTGGAAGCCCCAGCCGTGGTAGGCGCCGGCGTAGGCCGTGACCGGGGTGCGCAGTTCGGGCAGGCGGCGCTGGGCGGCCACCGACTCGGGCGTGTAGACGGGGTGTTCGTAGGTCATGCGGGCCAGCACCCGGGCGGGGTCGACGCGGTCCTCGCCGCCGAGCGTGACGACGTAGGTGTCGGCGGCGTCCAGGCGCTGGAGCCGGTTCATGTCGTAGCTGACGCGGACCCGGTCGGCGCCCGCGTCGCAGGACGGCATGAGGTAGTTCCAGGAGGACCGGGCTCCGCGCGAGCGCGGCAGCAGGGCGGTGTCGGTGTGCAGGAGGGTGGCGCTGCGGGAGTACCGGAAGGCGCCGAGGACCTCCTTCTCACCGGGCGTCGGATCGGCGAGCAGCTCCAGTGCCTGGTCGGGGTGGACGGCGATCACCAGGTGGTCGTAGGTGTCGGTGGTGCCGTCGGCGGCGGTGACGTCCACTCCGTCCGCGTGCCGGGTCACCGTGCGGACCGGGGTGGCGGTGCGCACATCGGGCAGCCGCTCGGCGATCCGGTCGACGTAGGAGCGGGAGCCGCCGGTGACCGTGCGCCAGACCGGGGAGCCGCCGACGGCGAGCAGGCCGTGGTGGTGCAGGAAGCGGAACAGGTAGGCGGCCGGGTAGCGCAGGGCCGTGGCGGCGTCGCAGGACCAGACGGCGGAGACGACGGGTGTCATGAAGTGGGCGCGGAAGTACGGCGAGAAGCCCTCGCGCTCCAGGAACCCGCCGAGCGTGAGGGCCTGGTCGGCGTCCTCGGTGAGCAGCCTGCGGGCGGCGCGGTGGAAACGCGGCACCTGGGCGAGCATGCGCAGGTAGGGACCGTGCAGGGCGTTGCGTGGGCGGGCGAGCAGTCCGGCGGGGCCGCGGGCACCGGCGTACTCCAGGCCGCAGCCCTCGCACCGCACCGACATGCTCATCTCCGACTGCTGGGTGGCGACACCGAGTTCGTCGAAGAGGCGCAGCAGGTGCGGGTAGGTGCGGCGGTTGTGCACGATGAATCCCGAGTCGACCCGGTGGCCGCGGCCGTCGGACGACGTCAGGTCGTGGGTGTGGGCGTGCCCGCCGAGGCGGTCGTCGGCCTCGTACAGGGTGACGCGGTGGGCCCGGCCCAGTATGTGTGCGGCGGTCAGCCCCGCCACTCCGCTGCCGACGACGGCGGTGCGGCGTGCCCTCTCCCCTGACGCTCGCGGCATTTCCGCTGTACCTCCACCCCACTGTGATCAACACTTGCCTGGGTAATCCGGAGCCGTGGGGCGGGCGGATTGGGGGGCGTCGCGGACCGTTTCGGCGACCACCAGTCCGTGGGCGGCGCGGCAACGGATCATCCGTTGCGGGGAGAAGAAGGAAGCGGAAGGGAAAGGGGCCGGCATGGGCGCTCAGGACGATCCGTCGAGGGACAGGGCGCTGCGGGTACGGCGCCGGCCGCCCCGGACGCGCGCGGCCGTGCTGGTGCTGCACGGCGGCCGGGAGGAGAGCCGCAGCGCGGCGCGCCCCTGGCAGCTCGCGGCCCTGCGGATGCGGCCGTTCCTGCGCGCGCTGGAGGCGGCCACCGGCCGCGACGACGTCCTCCTCGGCCAGGTCCGCTACCGCAACCGCGGCTGGAACGGCGCCGCCGAGGACCCGCTGCGGGACGCCCGGCGGGCCCTCGCGGAGTTGCACGGCCTCGTCGGCGACGTACCGGTGGTGCTGCTCGGTCACTCCATGGGCGGCCGGGCGGCCCTGCGCGCGGCGGACGCCGACCCGGTACGCGGTGTGGTGGCGCTCGCGCCCTGGTGCCCGCCGGGTGAGCCCGTCGCCCAGCTCCGGGACCGGTCCCTTCTCGTGCTGCACGGCAGCCGGGACCGCGTCACCGATCCCGGCGAGTCGGCCGCGTACGTCGCCCGGGCCCGGGCTGCCGGGGCCCGGGCGGGCATGCTGCTGATGGAGCACGGCGATCACGCCATGCTGCGTCACCACGCCCGCTGGCACCGCACCGCGACCGCGGCGGTGGCCCATCTGCTCGCACCGCAAGCGGCGCCCTCCGAGCTGTTCACCCGGGCCCTCTCGGCGGCCGGGCCACCGGTTCCGCGGTCGGTGCCGCCCGCCTCGTCCGAGTCGGCACCGGGACCGGTGCGGGAGCCCGGCTGCTAGGCTGGTGGGCACGTTGATCGTGCAGCGAGGGAGTCGCGGACATGGTGGGTGACGACGACATCTCCGGGTGAGACCCGGTTCCGGTAGGCCGCAGCGGGCGTGTTTCGAGCGCCGTCGCAGTGGCCCCTTCGTCGTTCCCTTTTCCCGTTTCGCCTTTCCGGGCAGAGCTCTGTTCGCTGCCCCTCACCGCCACGAGGTCGTCTTCATGTCCGACGCCGCTGTCCGCTGCTCCGGCCTGTCCTTCTCCTGGCCCGACGACACCCCCGTCTTCCAGAATCTGTCGTTCACCGTGGGCGTGGGCCGCACCGGCCTGGTGGCCCCCAACGGTGCCGGGAAGTCCACCCTGCTCAAGCTGATCGCCGGTGAGCTGCGGCCCACCGCCGGCTCCGTCACGGTCACCGGCGTCCTCGGCCACCTGCCGCAGGCCCTGCCCCTGACGGGTGGCCTCACCGTGGCCGAGGTCCTCGGCGTCGACGCCGTGATCCGGGCCATCGACGCCGTGGAGTCCGGTGACGTGGCCGAGGAGCACTTCGCCACCATCGGTGACGACTGGGACATCGAGGAGCGCACCCGCGCCCAGCTCGACCGTCTCGGTCTCGGCGCTCTCGCCCCGGACCGGCGGCTGAGCACGCTGAGCGGTGGCCAGATCGTCTCCCTCGGACTCGCCGCCCAACTGCTGAAGCGGCCCGACGTGCTCCTCCTCGACGAGCCCACGAACAACCTCGACGCGGCGGCCCGCGGCAGGCTCCAGGAGGTGCTGATGGACTACAGCGGCTGCCTGCTGCTGGTCAGCCACGACCGGGAGCTGCTCGACCGCATGGAGCGCATCGCCGAACTCGACCGCGGTGAGCTGCGCTTCCACGGCGGCGACTTCACCGCGTACGAGGAGGCCGTCCGTGCCGAGCAGGACGTCGCCGAGAAGAACGTCCGCAACGCCGAGCAGGAGCTGAAGCGGGAGAAGCGGGAGTTGCAGCAGGCCCGCGAGCGCGCCGACCGCCGGGCGAGCAACGCCGCCCGCAACCTCAAGAACGCCGGGCTGCCCCGGATCTTCGCGGGCAACATGAAGCGCGGGGCGCAGGAGTCCGCGGGGCGGGCGGGGCAGACCCACGCCAACCGGGTCGGTGAGGCGAAGGCACGGCTGGACGAGGCGGAGCGGTCGCTGCGCGAGGAGCAGCGCATCACGCTGGACCTGCCCGAGACCCGGGTGCCGGCCGGACGCACCCTCTTCCTCGGTGAGCGGCTGCGGATCCGGCTCGGCGACCGGGACGTCTTCGGGGACCGGGGCGTCGACCTGACGGTCCGCGGCCCCGAGCGGATCGCGCTGACCGGGGCCAACGGCACGGGCAAGAGCACGCTGCTGCGCCTGGTCGACGGCGACCTGGATCCGGAGGGCGGCGACATCCGGCGCGCCGACGGGCGGGTCGCCTACCTCTCCCAGCGGCTGGACCTGCTGGACGAGGAGCGCACGGTCGCCGAGAACTTCGCCGCCCGGGCCCCGCACCGGCCGGAGGCCGAGCGGATGAACCTCCTCGCCCGCTTCCTCTTCCGGGGCGCCCGCGCCCATCTGCCCGTCGGCCTGCTCTCCGGCGGTGAGCGGCTGCGGGCCACGCTGGCCTGTGTGCTGTGCGCGCAGTCGGCGCCGCACCTGCTGCTCCTGGACGAGCCGACGAACAACCTCGACCTGGTCGGCGTGGCCCAGTTGGAGAGCGCCCTGAACTCCTACCGGGGTGCGTTCGTGGTCGTCAGTCACGACCGGCGCTTCCTGCGCGAGATCGGCGTCGACCGCTGGCTGCGGCTGACCGGCGGAGAGCTGACGGAGACGGGGGCGCCGCAGGAGTAGGTCGCCGTCGGCGGCAGGCCTCCCGGGCGCCATGGTGTCCGTTTGCGGTCGGGGGGTGCCGGGCGGCAGGCTGCCGGTGTGGCCACTTTGCTGATCGTGCATCACACGCCGTCGCCGAACTGCCGGGCGATGCTGGAATCCGTCGTGTCCGGGGCGACCGCGCCCGAGATCGAAGGGGTGCGGGTGGTCCGGCGGGCGGCGCTGGCGGCCACGGCCGTGGACGTGCTGGAGGCCGACGGGTACCTGCTGGGCACCCCGGCCAACCTCGGGTACATGTCCGGTGCGCTCAAGCACTTCTTCGACCAGGTCTACTACCCGTGCCTGGACGAGACGCGCGGCCGTCCCTTCGGCTACTACGTGCACGGGGGCAGCGACACCACGGGCGCGGTGCGGGGCATCGAGGCGGTCACGACCGGGCTCGGCTGGCAGCGTGCGGCGCCCGCGGTGAACGCGACCGGGGAGCCCGGCAAGGCCGACCTGGAGGCCTGCTGGGAGCTGGGGGCCACGCTCGCCGCCGGTCTGATGGACGACTGAGCACGCCCTGGGCGGCCGCTCGGGCGGGCTGCTTACCCAGGAGCCCGTGTGTTCCGCCCGTCCCCCCCCGCCCCGCCGGGGGGCGGGCCATGGCCCGACCCGCTCCCCCGGCCCTCGGGCCGCCACGCCCGCTCGCGCCTCAGCTCTTCGGCATGAGGACGGTGTCGATGATGTAGACGTTGGCGTTGGCGGTCTTCACGTTGCCGCAGACGACCTTGGCGGAGTCGTTGACCTGGTAGGCCTCGTCCGAGCCCGAGGTGGTGAGCTTCGACTTCTGCAGGGTGTCGAAGGAGCCGTTCTCCAGGTCCTTGGGCGCGAGCTTCTGGCCCACGACGTGGTAGGTCAGGATGTTGGTGAGCATCTCCTTGTCGTTGAGGACCTTGTCCAGGTCCGCCTTCGGGATCTTGGCGAAGGCGTCGTTGGTGGGCGCGAACACGGTGATGTTCTCGGCGTTGTTGAGCGTGTCGACCAGACCGGCCTTCTTCACCGCCGACACCAGCGTGGACAGGGCCGGGTTGTTCGAGGCGGCCGTGGCGACCGGGTCCTTGGCCATGCCGTCGAAGGAACCGGCGCCCTCCTTCGGCACCGTGGAGCAGGCCGGGCCGAACGGCTCGTCGGAGCCCGCCATGCCGCCGGAGGTGTCGGCCGACTGGTCGTCGGTCGCCGCGGGCGCGGACGACGCCGCCTGCGCGGAGTCCGAGGAACCGCTGTCGCCGTCGTCGGAACAGGCGGCCAGGGACAGGGGCAGGACGGCGGCCGCGACGACGGCGACGACGGAGCGACGAATACGGGCGTTCATGGAGAATCTCCCTGAAAACGGGCAGCGCACAGGCTGCGTTGGTGCGAAGTCGTGATGCGGAGCTGAAGTGGTGTGCGGCGGGCCGCCGAGTACGCGGTGCCGTTACGTGGTGGCCGGCCGACCCGGTTCGGGGGTCAGCCGCCGGTTCGCTGTCGGCACGGTCTCGGTTCTTCCCTCACACGGGGAATCCGGAGCGGGCCCCGGCCCGGATTGGTCGCTCACCCGATCGAGTGAAGAAGATCCGGCGACACTGCTGTGACCTGTGACTTTGCCCCTCCTCACCCGTCAAGGGCCGAGGGCCGGCCAAGGGCCGAGGGCCGAGGGCCGAGGGCCGGTCAGAACGGCGTCGCGGCTCGCAGGATGAGGAACATCGTGACGGCGGCATTCGCGGACGACATCGCCGAGACGGCGGTTCCGGCGGCCGCCGCCCACGCCGCCAGGCCCACCGACGTGAAGACCGGGGGCCAGGTGCGGGCCGCGGGGGCGGGGCCGAGCAGGGCCGCCACCCGGCGCGGCACCGGGCCTGGCGCCGCGAGACCGGCGAGGGTGGCGACGGGGGTGCCGCGCGAGACCAGGGCCGCCTTGCCGATCGCGGTCGCGACCGTCCGCCGGTCGCCGACCGTCCGTGCGGCGGTCTCGTCCGCCCACCGCTCCGCCGTGTAGGACACGGCGGTCCTGAGCGGGCGCAGGAACGGGTTGGCCAGCGCGGCCAGCCGTACGGCGAGCAGGAAGCGGTGGTGCCGGTCGGCGAGATGGGCGCGCTCGTGGGCGAACAGCGCACGCCGCTCCCCCGGTTCGAGGCAGTCGAGCAGGGCGGTGCTCACCACCACGCGGTCGCGGTGTCCGCCGGGCAGCGCGTACGCGTAGGGCACGTCGTCCGGCAGTACGGCCACCCCGGTGCCCGGCAGCCCGGCCAGCGGGCGGTGGGCGGCACGGCGCACCCTGCGGTGCCGCCACAGGGCCCGCGCCGATGCCGCGACCACGGCGCACAGCGCGGGGATCGCCGCCTTGCCGACGACCTCGTCGTAGGGCACCGCCGCCCGCACCTCCGGGTCCGACCAGCCGTCGGGGAGCGGGTTGCCCGGCAGTTGCGCGGTGCCGACCACCATCACCAGGGCCAGGCACAGCGTGCTGCACAGGGCCATCACGACGGCGACGGCGGTGAGCAGCCTGGTCGCGGTGCGCGGGTGCAGGTGCTGCTCGGCCAGCCTGGCGACCGGCCACGCCGTCAGCGGCAGGACCAGGGGCAGGAAGACGAAGACTCCCATGCGGCGTCAGCCGTCCTCCGGGGCACGCGCGTGCCCCAGCACTTCGCGCAGCAGCCGTTCGTCGTCGGGGTCCAGACCGGTGACGAAGCTGGCCAGCACGGCTTCCCGGTCGCTCTCGGCGTCCAGGACCTTGCGCATCTTCCGGGCGGCCAGTCCCGCCTGGTCGGCGGCGGGCGTCCAGGCGAAGGACCGGCCCACCCGCTCCCGGCTCACGGCACCCTTCTCCAGGAGCCGGGTCAGGATCGTGATCACCGTGGTGTAGGCGAGGTCGCCGCCGAGGCGCTCCTGCACCCAGCCGGCCGTCGCGGGCCCGTCCGCCTCGCGCAGCGCGGACAGCACCAGCGCCTCCAGCTCACCCTGCCCCCGTCGCCGCGGACGCCGGTCATCCGTCACGGCCCGCCTCCTTCCGCCGCCGATCGTCTTCCGGAGCGACATCGTATAGAAAGCTTTCTTCTACAGTGTTGTAGATTGGCGGCAGGCACGCACACACGGAAGCACGACGGACGCGACGAAGGAGAACGCAGTGGGAGTTTCCCTGGCCAAGGGCGGCAACGTCTCGCTCAGCAAGGAGGCGCCCGGCCTGACCGACGTGCTGGTGGGTCTGGGCTGGGACGTGCGCACCACGACCGGCACCGACTACGACCTGGACGCCTCGGCGCTGCTCCTCGACGCGTCGGGCAAGGTGCTCTCGGACGGGCACTTCGTCTTCTACAACAACCTCACCAGCCCGGACGGCTCGGTCGAGCACACCGGCGACAACCTCACCGGTGAGGGCGAGGGCGACGACGAGGCGGTCAAGGTGAACCTCGTCGCGGTCCCGGGCGAGGTGGACCGGATCGTCTTCCCCGTCTCGATCCACGACGCGGAGAACCGCGGCCAGAGCTTCGGCCAGGTCCGCAACGCGTTCATCCGGGTCGTCAACCAGGCGAACAACCAGGAACTCGCCCGCTACGACCTGTCCGAGGACGCCTCGACCGAGACCGCGATGGTCTTCGGCGAGCTGTACCGGCACGGCGCCGAGTGGAAGTTCCGCGCGGTCGGGCAGGGGTACGCCTCGGGTCTCGCCGGGATCGCCGCGGACTTCGGCGTCAACGTCTGATCCGTCTCCGCCCCGTCCCTGCCTCCGTCCCGTCCCTGCCTCCGCCCCGTCCCTGGGCCTGGGCCTGGGCCTGGGCCCGGGAGAGGCCGGACGGCGTCAGTGGTCGGTGGCACAGCAGCCCGCGTCGCCACCGGCGGCCGGGGCGGTGTCGAGGCGGCAGAAGCAGGACGCCTCGACCGGCACGTCCGCCAGGGCGGCGGCGAACCGCAGCTGCTGTGCCACGATCCGCGCCTCCCCCGCCCTGCCGAGCCGTACGAGGCACTCGTGGAGTCCGTGCAGGGCCCAGACGTTGTTCGGGTGCTGGAGCGGGCGGGGCAGGGTGTCGTCCAGGCCCAGGTCGGCCCGGTAGACCGCCTCGGCCTCGGCGGTCCGGCCCTGTTCCAGGAGCAGGGCGCCGTACGCGTGCCGGGTGGGCTGCATCCAGCCCCAGGGTTCGTCGTAGGGCAGGTTGTCGTCCAGCTCGATGGAGCGCTCCAGGGCGGCGAAGGCGGCGGCGTGGTCGCCCCTGCGGTACTCCAGCTCGCCGTCGAGCATGGCGGAGGCGATGGCCAGGATGTCGGCGCAGGTGTTGTTGAACAGCGTGCGGGACTCGGGCACCCGGTCGACCGCCGCCCGGAACAGATCGCGTTCGGTCTCCGCCTCCGCGACCCGGCCGGTGGCCGAGAGGGCGACGCCGCGGGCGTAGTGCAGCATCGCGGTCGTCACGCGGTACAGACGCGGGTCCTCCGGCAGCGGCAGCGCGAGGATGTCCGCCCAGCGGCCGAACCGGATCAGGACGTGCACCCGCATGGCCGGGAATGCCTCGAGCCAGTCGGCCATGGGAGGGCTCTCCACCCGCAGCAGCGCCTCGGGCACGGACGCCTCCAGACGGGCCGCGGCGTCGAGGGCGACCTCGTACTGGCCCAGGAACATCGCGCCGTAGATCTTGAAGTGGTGGTTGTGCGCGCGGTAAAGGGTGTAGAAGTTCATCGCCCCCGACCGCGCGAGGCACTTCTCGTCGGCGGCGATCGCGGCGTCGTTGTCCGACACCACCCGGCGGTAGTCGCCGCACAGCACTTCGAGGTGTGAGGGCATGTGCAGCAGGTGCCCCGCGTCCGGGACCAGGCCGCGCAGCCGGTCGGCGACCGCGAGGGCCGCCTCGGGGGTGGGCGACATCTCCATCAGGTGGATGTAGAGGTGCACGACACCGGGGTGGTCGCGGCCACCCTCCGCGGCCAGGGCACGGTCCAGCACCTCCTTCGCCGCCAGGGTGCGCGCACCCGCCGCGGGCAGCCCGGTGCGCAGGTCCCACAGCTGCCAGGGTGTCAGGTTCATCAGGGCGTCCGCGTAGAGGGTCGCCACGTCGAGGTCGTCGGGGGCCAGTTCGTACACGGCGCGCATGCCGTCGGCGTACGGCGCGTTCCACACCGAGCAGTCCTCGACGGCGCTCGCCTGCGGGTAGCGGGCGCGCAGGGCGCCGATCAGGGCCCGCTCCACCGGCGTGACCCGTCCGGCCAGGTCGTGGGCGCGTTCGACGGCGGCGTGGGTGCGGTCGACGGTCCGGGTCAGCTCCTCGGTGTCGAAGGCCTCCCACGGCTTGTTGTAGTTGGGGCCGAGTGCGTGGGCGATGCCCCAGTGGGCCATGGCGCAGTCCGGGTCCGCCGCGACGGCGGCCTCGAAGCAGGCGACGGCCTCCTCGTGGTGGAAGGCGTACGTCCACACCAGCCCGCGGTCGAACCACCGCTGGGCCTCGGGCGACGAGGTCGTCACCGGGCGCCCGTGGCCGCCCAGGTCGTAGTAGTCCATGAGGGGACGTATACCGCACCGGGGACGGTCGCGGAGCGCTTCGGCGGGCGGTCGCACGACCGGTGTCCCCGCCGGACGCGGCGCGCCCGGCGGGGGTGGGGGGACGGGAGTGGCGCGGGTCAGCCGAAGTCGACGTCGCTGCAGAGGAAGTACGTCTGGTCCATGTGCGAGGCCTGCCAGATCGTGTAGACGACGTGCCGGCCGCTCAGTCCCGAGGTGCTCACCGGGATCTCGTAGTTCCGGCTGGGCCCGTAGCTGCCCGTGCGCGCGACCTGTTGGAGGTCTCCCCAGGTCAGGGCCTGGGTGGCGGGGTCGAAGCCCTGCTTGGTGACATAGACCAGGAAGTAGTCGGCGCCGTGGCTGGCCTGGTCGTAGAGCTTGACGGTGAAGTCGTCGGTGACGTCCGTGGTCTGCCACGGGCCCACGGCGTCGAGGGAGTTGTAGCGTCCGCTCTCGGTCCGGCCGCCGCTGCAGAGCTGGCCGTCGGGGACGACCGCCTCGAAGTTGCCGGCCGAGCCGTTGCGGTAGAGGCCGTTCCAGTTCCACATGGCGTTGGGGTTGTCCTGCCACGCCTGCCAGCACATGGGGTCCTCGTCGGCCATGGCCGGGTTCTGGAAGTCGTCGCCCCAGCGCTCCCAGCAGCCGTAGTTGCGGGAGGCGGGGTCGACGACCGAGCCGTGGGCGACGGCGGTGCCGCTCCAGGGGATCAGGGTGAGCAGGACCGCGGCCAGAGTGCTGAGGGCGAGGGTCGTCGCCCGTCGGGTCCTTCCGGCGAGTCGGGTATTGGCGCGATCATGACAAGTCATGAGGCATCCTTCTTCCGCGTGGGGGGACAGCGAGGAACAGGGACTCGCGAGTGCAAGTGGGAGCGCTCCCAAGGTCTGTTCGAAGACCAGGCTGCGCCCCGGTGCGGGAATTGGCAACATCTCGAACGAGCCAAACGGCGGGTGGGCGGGGAACGGTCCCGCCCACCCGCGCTCGTGCGGCTCCGACACCCGTTACGGCGCGCGCCGCCTGGAACGGAGCAACAGCACGCAACCCCCGGCGAAGAGCACGCCGCCGACCGCCGCGGGCCAGAGCCCGAGTCCGGAACCCGTCTCGGCGAGCCCGCCCTGCGCCTGCGGTGCGGGTGCGGGTGCGGCCCCGGTGCCGCTCACGTCGTTGGGGGCGTCGGCGGGTGTCGTCGCGGCCCTGGGCTCGGCGCTCGCGGATGCGCCGGCGTCCTGGCCCTCGGCCGGGGGCTCGGGCTCGTCCCCGCCGGTCCGCCCGTCGGTCCGGCCGTCGTTCTGCTGCTCGTTCCGTCCCTCGTTCTGCCCTTCGTTCCGCTGCTCGTCCTGCTCCGCCTTCTGGTCCGGGGCCTTCCCGGCGTCCTTCCCACCTGTCTGGCCGTCCTGGCCGTCCTGGCCGGTGTCCGCAGGGGCCGAGGCCGTGGCGGTCTGCTCGGCCGGGGGCTCGGCGGTCTGCCCGTCGTCGTCGCCACCGGGCTGCCCCCCGTCGTTCCCGCCGGGCTGTTCCCCGCCCTGGCCCGGCTCGGACCCCGGAGGTGTGTCCGGACCGCACTCACGGCCGGAGTTGATGCACTCGACCATCTCGCGCATCAGGTCCTCGTCGAAGACGTTGATGAAGTCGCTGTGATCGGTGACCGGCTTGTGCAGCTGCTCGGGGAAGGAGTCGACGGCGAACAGCGGAACGGTCCGGCCGCCGTCCTCCAGGCTGGGCGCGGCCACGTCGTAGACGACCCGCTGCACCAGTCGCGGAACGGCCCGGAACCCCTCCGGGCACGTGCCGTCGGCGGCGGCGAAGGCCATGTGGGTGCGGTGGTTGGCGCTGTCGATGTTGCGGCCGTCCCAGCAGCTCTGGAAGGTGAAGGTGCGCACCACGTCGCTGCCCGAGGGGCACAGCGGGTACTTGTCCTTCAGCTGCCTGTCCTCGAAGCCGGTGCAGCTCCAGGAGGCGTTCGCGTTGGTGTTGCCGTTGACGAACGCCTTGGCGTCGCCGGTGATGATGCGCAGCAGTCGCGGCATCCCGGTGACCTTGCCGCGCTCGTTGCCCTGGAACGTCAGGGTGACCTCGGCCGGCGTGACGATCTCGCCCGCGTTGCCCTCGATGCCGCCGCCCGGCGACTGGGCGTCCTGTTCGTCGGTGCCGTTCTGGAGCCGCAGCACGGGCCAGTAGTACGAGGACTTGTCGCCCTGGTCGGCGCAGCTCGTGTCACCGGCGGCCAAGTCCTCGTCGCTGGCGAAGGCGTCGTTGGCCTGGTTGCCGACGTAGTCGTGGAAGTGGTGGGCGCCGTTGCCGACGCCGGGGGCGGCGATCAGGTTGTCCGAGTTGAACAGGCCCTCGGCGTTGACTCCGCAACTGGTGGCGAAGGAGCCGGTCGAGGCCTTCCGCTGCCGGGGCGCTCGCACGGCGTTGGGCTGGACGGACTCTATGTCGACATAGTCCGCCGCCACGGGGCCGTTGCCGGCCTGTCCGCCGTTGCCGGGCTGCTGCTGCCCGTCACCGGGCGCCTCACCCTTGCCGTCCTGCTGCCCCTGCTCCTGCCCCTGCCCCTCTTCCTGCTCCTGGCCCTGTCCTTGGTCCTGCCCCTGTTGGGCCGGGCTGCCGCTCCCCGCGTCCGCCGACGCGATCTCGGTGCGGCGCAGGGTGCACTCGGCCAGGGCGTCCAGGCCCTCGGGACGGTGGCCCGCCTCGTCGATGGCGGCGGCGATGCGCTCGATCGTCGCCGCGCGTTCCTTCTTGAGCGGGTCGAGGATCGCGCCCTCGTCGAGCGTGCCGTCGTCCGCGGTGCGGGCGGCTTCCTGAAGCCCGCGGTAGGCGGCGGCGATCTGCTCGTCGAGCTGGGCGAGTTCGGTGTCCACCTGCGGCCTGGCCCGCTCCGGAACGGCCGTGAGCCGCTCGGCCAGGTCGGGGCAGTCGACGGTGGCCGCGACCCCGGAACCGCCCAGCGGAACGGCGGCGTTGCCGGACTCGGTCGCGGAGGCGAAGACGTTCACGGCCACCAGTCCGCTGCCCCCAAGTATCAGCGCGACCGCTCCGAAGGTCGCGCGCCGCGCCCCGGTCGGGCGTCTGCGCCTGTTGTGTCCCAAGGCGTGCTCCTGTGTCGTGACGGACTCGGACATGAAATGCCCCCGGCTCCATACGGAACCGGGGGCCGGAGCGTTCAAACGCCGCTGGAATTCTCAGCTTTCCCTCACCTCACGGGCGCAGCACCAGCCGGATCGGGTCGCCCTCCTTCTTCTCCAGCCGGGCGACCGCCGCAGCGGCCTCGGCGAGCGGCAGGGCCACCGGCATGTCGGAGCCGTAGTGGCCGAGGATGCGCTGCTGAAGGTAGCTGAACCGGGTCCCGTCCGTGACGGTGAGCGGCTTGTCGGTCAGACCGGCCAGGACCAGTCGCCCCTTGGGCGCGAGGACGGAGACCGCCTGCTCCCGCACCGGCGGCACGCCCGCGAAGTCGAAGGCGGCGGCGAGCCCCGCGCCGCCCGTCGCCGCACGGACCGTCTGCCGCAGCTTGGGGTCGGCGGAGTCCAGGGCCAGGCCGGCGCCCGCGGCCAGGGCCCGTAAGGTCGCGGACACCGGTGTCACGGTCACCTCCTTCATGCCGGGGCCGACCGAGACCGACTTCTTCCGGCGGGCCGGCATGTTGGACACCAAGGTCGCCACCATGCCCAAGGACGACCCGGCGCAGGTCGGTGGCGGCCAAGGTGCTGCCCGACCGCGTCAAGGCCGCCGTACACCGCCGGACGGCCGAGCCGGGAACGGCGCGGGACGGGTGCGGCTAGCGGGTATCCGGCGGGGGGCGCGTCGCCCGAAGGGCCCCTTGTCGGCGGCCCGCTCCCGGTGGAACGATGCCGGGGCACCGGCTCACCGCACCGAAGGGACCGACCGTCGTGACCGACGACCAGGAACACCCCCGGGCGGCCGCCGCGTTCGACGCGCTGGGCGTCGAGTACGAGAAGGCGTTCGCCGCGTCGAAGACGCACCGACGGTCGCTGGAGTGGCTGCTGGCACGGCTCGCGCCGGGCAGCCGGGTGCTGGACGTGGGCAGCGGCACGGGGCGGCCCACCGCCGAGACCCTCGCGGGCGCCGGGCACGAGGTGCTGGGCGTCGACATCTCCCCCGTCATGGTGGAGCTGGCCGCACGGCAGGTGCCCGCCGCCACGTTCCGGTGCGCCGACATCCGTGACGTACCGCTGGCGGAGGAGTCGTTCGACGCCGTCTGCGTGTACTTCTCGCTGCTCCAACTCGACCGGGCGGAACAGAAGGACCTCGTCCGGCGACTGGTGCGGCTGCTGAGGCCCGGGGGGCATCTGGTCCTGGCCACCGTGCCGCTGGACGTGGAGGGCGTCGACGCCACCTTCATGGGTCAGCCGGTGCGCGTGACCAGCTTCCCGGCACAGGAGCTGATCGCCCTGGCCGAGGAAACCGGGCTGGAGGTGCTGGCGCAGGAGGCGTCGATGTTCACCCCGGCCCACCCCGACGCGCGGCCGGAGCCGCACCTCTTCCTGCACTGCCGGCGACCGGGGCAGCCCCGGATGGGGTAACCGAGCACGCCAGGAGCGGGCTCCCACGGTCACAGTGGGCACATGACAGAACCTGGCGAGCGACGGCGCCGCACCACTTCCACCGCCACGCGCGAGCGTGGCGTGCGCGACGCCCGGGACGCCGCCCGGCGCGCCGCCGACGCGCTGTCCGAGCTGATCCGGCACCACCTCGAAGGGGTCTCCGCGGTGTGCCGGGGCGAGGACGGCGGCTGGATCGTCAACGTGGACGTGCTGGAGGTGGCGCGCATCCCCGACACCACCAGTCTGCTCGCCACCTACGAGGTCGAGCTGGACCCGGCGGGCGACCTGCTCCAGTACCGCAGGATCGCGCGCTACCGGCGCGGGGCCCAGGACCAGTGAGCGGACCGTGAGGCCCGCACCCGGAAGGACCACCGCATGATCACCTACGACGACGAGGTCGTCTGCGCGCCCCGCGCCGGAACCCTCTACGACGTCCTCGAACTCATCCTCGACCGCGGCATGGTGATCGACGTCTTCGTGCGCGTCTCCCTCGTCGGTATCGAGATCCTCAAGGTGGACGCACGCATCGTGGTCGCGAGCGTCGACACCTACCTCCGGTTCGCCGAGGCCTGCAATCGGCTGGACCTGGAGCACGACGTGCGCTCCAAGACCGTGCCCGAGATGTTCGGCAGCCCGGTGGCCAAGTCCGTGGGCAGGGCCGGTGCCAGGCGGACGGCACGTTCCCTGACCGACAAGGTGCGTGACGTCCTCACGCCCGAGCACGAACACGAGGAGGAGCCGGAGGAGGCGGAAGACCGTCCCCGTGCGGGCGCCGAGCGCGGCAGGAGCACGCAGCGGCCCCGCAGCCGGCCCGCCGCACGCTCCCGCGACGAGGACGACCGTCCCCGTTCCCGCCCCCGCCGGCGCACCGAGGAGGAGGACCGATGACCGCGCCCGCCACCACCACGGCCCCCGGCTCCGCTCCCGAGGCGGCCCCGGTACCGCAGGCCCTGTACGTCTACGGCATCACCCCGGCCGGAGTCCGCACCCCGCGCTCCGCGGGCGTCGACGGCGCCCCGGTACGGCTGCTGACGGAGTCCGGGCTGTGCGCGGCGGTGTCGGCCGCGCCCCCGCGGCTGCGGCCCCGGCGCCGTGACCTGATGGCCCACCAGTCCGTCCTGGACGAACTGGCGGCGCAGGGACCGGTGCTGCCCATGCGGTTCGCGGTCCTCAGTCCGCGCACCGACGCCCTGCTCTCTCAACTGCGCTCCGACGCGGCCCACCTGACGGCACAGCTCGACGGGGTACGGGGGTGCGTGGAACTCAACGTCAAGGGGACGGTGGTTCCCGGCCACTTCGCCGATCTGGTGCGCCGGGACGACAAGCTGCGGACCCTGGCCCTGCGGACCCGGCGCCGGCCGGACTACGAGGCCAACGTCCGGCTGGGCGAGGCGATCGCCCTCGGTGTGCGCCGCGAGGCGCGGCGCGCGGCCCGGGAGGTCGTCGACCGGCTGGCCCCGCTCGCCGTCCGTACGGTCCAGGGCGCGACCGACGACGAGCAGGTGCTCAGCGCGTCGTTCCTGCTGCGCTCGGCCGACGAACCGCGGTTCAGGGAGGCGGTGGCGGCCCAGGCCCGGGACCGCGGCGACCGGCTGGCCCTCAGCGTGACCGGTCCGCTGCCCTGTTACAGCTTCGTCGACCCGCGCCCCGCGTCACCGGCCGGCCGGTGACGGGGTGGGCATCGTGAGCGGTCTCCTCCTGCTGCCCCTCGCGCCGGTGCGCGGCACGGCGTGGATCGCCGACCACCTGCTCCAGGAGGCCAGGCGCCAGGCCCACGACCCACGCGTCGTACAGGCGCGGCTGGCGGCGCTCAACCGGGCCCTGGACGAGGGCGCCATCGACGAGGCGGCCTTCGAACGGGAGGAGGAGCGCCTCCTCACCCTCCTCGAACGCCCCGCCAGGTCCACCGGGCCCACGACCCCTACGAATCAAGCGCGGAGACGACACCTATGAACGACAGCAGGACGGCCATGGCGGCTGCCGTGGCGGGCGGCTATCTCCTGGGGCGCACGAAGAAGGCCAAGCTCGCCTTCGCGGTCGGCTCCTACCTGGTGGGCCGACGTGTCGGCCTCTCCCCCGGCCAGGTGCTCGGCCAGGGGCTGGGAAGCCTGCAACGAGCGCCGCAGGTACAGGAGCTGACCGACCAGGTCCGGGGCGAGCTGCTGACCGCCGGACGCGCGGCCGTCAGCGCCGCGGCGAACCGGCGGCTCACCACCTTCGCGGACACGCTCCGCGACCGTACCGAAGCGCTCACCGGCGAGGGCCGACGGGACGACGGCGACGACGGCGACGACGGCACCTGGGACGAGGACGCCTACTTCGACGAGGAGGACCGGGCGGAAGACCGGCGGCCCGCGCCGGCACCGCCCCGGAAGACGGCCAAGAAGGCCGCTGCGCGCAAGGCGGCGCCTCCCGCGAAGAAGGCCGCGAAGAAGACGGCCGCAAAGAAGGCGGCGCCCGGGAAGCGGACGGCCGGTCCGGGCGTCCGGCGCGGGGGTGGGCGCGCATGACCCCCGACCGGAAGGGCGACGGCGGGCCGTCCCCCCTCGGAGACCTCAAGGACGCCCTGGGCGGCTACCTGTCCGCCGCGGGGCATGGACTCGTCGGCAGGGCGGGGGACCGGCTCGGCTCACTGACCGACCGCCTGACCGAGTCGGCCGACGGCGGTGGTTCCAAGGGCGGGACCGGTGGTTCCAAAGCCGGGACCGGTGGTTCCAAGGCCGGGACCGGTGGTTCCAAGGCCGGGACCGGTGATTCCCGGAGCGGGTCCGACGGTTCCAAGAGCGGATCCGGTGGTTCCAAGGGCGGCGGCAGCGTCAAGGCGACGCACGTCATGGAGACCGTCGACATCGGCGTCCCGCTGCGCACCGTCTACGACCAGTGGACGCAGCTCCAGGACTTCAGCGACTTCACCAAGGGCGTGCAGAGCGTCAGCCCCCACGACGAGGTGACCTCGGACTGGACCGCCAAGATCGCCTTCTCGACCCGCAGTTGGAAGGCGACCGTCCAGGAGCAGATCCCCGACCAGCGGATCGTCTGGACCTCCGAGGGCGCCAAGGGCAGTACCAACGGAGTCGTCACCTTCCACGAGCTGGCGCCCCGGCTGACCCGCGTCGTCGTGGTCGTCGAGTACTACCCGGCGGGCTTCTTCGAGAAGACCGGCAACCTCTGGCGCGCCCAGGGCCGGCGGCTGCGGCTGGACCTGAAGCACTTCGCGCGGCACGTGACCATGACGGACGACGAGGAGATCGAGGGCTGGCGCGGCGAGATCCGCGACGGCGAGGTCGTCAAGAGCCACGAGGAGGCGCTGGAGGAGGACGAGGACGCGGCGGACGGGTACGAGGACGACGAGGAAGGTGAGTACGACGGGGAGGAACCGGACGAGGAGGAGCCGTATGCGGACGAGGACGACGACGAGAACGACGACGAGTATGAGGACGAGGACGAGGACGAGGAACGTGCCCGCCCGCGTCGCTGACGACGCCGCCGCGGGGAGTACGCGGTGACCGACCTCGACCACCGGTATCCGGGCCAGGGGACCGAGCCCTACGGGCCGCCCTCCGGCAGCCTCGCCGACCTCCTCGAACGCGTCCTCGACAAAGGCATCGTCATCGCCGGCGACATCAAGATCGACCTGCTCGACATCGAACTGCTGACGATCAGGCTGCGGTTGTTCATCGCCTCCGTGGACACCGCGAAGAAGGCGGGCATCGACTGGTGGGAGACCGACCCCGCGCTGTCGTCCCGGGCCGCGCGGGACGCGCTCGCCGAGGAGAACGCGCGGCTGCGGGAGCGTCTGGACGTCCTGGAGGGGGCGGCCGGGGAGCCGACGGGAGCGGTGCGATGAGCGCGTCCGCCGCCGGACCGGCGGCCCCGGGACTGGTGTGCGCGTTCGCCGTCACCCGGACCCCGCCGGACCCCGCCGGGCTGGCGGCGGCCAGGGGGCACGAGGAGGGCGGCGCGCTGCGCGTGCTGCGCGCCGGCGACCTGTGCCTGGTCGTGCAGGACGTCCCCGCCGCCCTGTTCGGCGAGGAGGCGCTGACCGAGCGTCTCAACCGGCCCGAGGACCTGGAGCGCTGCGCCCGCGCCCATCACCGGGGTGTCGAGGCCGCGGCCGGGCGGGGCCCGGTCGTGCCGCTGCCGATGGCGACCCTGTACCGCGGCGACCGGACCGCGCAGCGGGCGGTGGCCGCCCGGCGGCCGGTGCTGGACACGCTGCTGGAGCGTCTGCGGGACCGTACGGAGTGGGCGGTGAAGGTGCACGCCGCCGAGGCCGCGCCCGAGGCCCCCGCGGACACCGGCGCCCCCGCCGGGCCGGGCAGCGGCGGCCGTGCCTACCTCAGCCGGGCCAGCGCACGGCGGCGGGAGCGGCAGGATACCCGCGGCAGGGCGCTGACCGAGGCGGAGGCCGTCGACGCGGCGCTGCGGTCCCACGCGGTCGCCGCGACGCGGCACCGCCCGCAGAGCGAGCGGCTGACGGGCCGCCGCGCCCCGCAACTGCTCAACGTCGCCTATCTGGTGGAGGACGCGCGGCGCGCCGACTTCACCGCCGCCCTGGCGCGGTTCACCGCCGACCGGCCGCACCCGGCCGTGCGGGTGGAGGCCTCGGGCCCGTGGATCCCGTACTCCTTCGCCCGCTGGGACGAGGACCCGCAGACCGGTCCGGACCCGCGGGTCGCCCCGGACCAGGAGGCCCCTTCATGACCGTCCCGGACGCCCGTACGCCGGGCCCCGCTCCCGTGCCCTGGGGCGGACCGGAGGCCTGCGCACCGGTCGGTGTGCCCCTGGTCGACCTGCTGGACCGGGTGCTGGCGACCGGGGTCGTGGTCAGCGGCGATCTGGTCCTGGCCGTCGCGGACGTGCCCCTGGTGCGGATCTCCCTGCACGCGCTGCTGTCGTCGGTGAACGAGCGGGTGCCCGCTCCCTGGCCGGACAGCGGGCCGCTGTGACCGCGCCCCGGGGCCGTGCCGCCCATGCCCTCGACCTGGATCCCGAGCGGGTGACGAACGACCTGGCCGCGCTGGTCATGACCGTGGTGGAACTGCTGCGCCAGCTCATGGAACGCCAGGCCGTGCGCCGCTTCGACGCGGGGACGCTGAGCGCGGAGCAGGAGGACCGGCTCGGCACGGCGCTCATGCTGCTCGACGAGCGCATGGACGACCTGTGCGCCCAGCACGGCCTGAGCCGCTCCGACCTGAACCTCGACCTGGGCCCGCTGGGCCCCCTCCTCGCCGACCCGGAACCGTAGGGACACCGGCACCCGATGCGAGCGATCGTTATGATGGCGCGGAATCGCTCAAACGAACATTCTCGGGTGGGGAGACCTGATGCGGGAGCCGGTCGATCTCAGGCGCCAGCGGATACTGGCGGCGGTCCAGGCGCGCGGTACCGCGCGGGTGCGTGACCTCGCCGACGAGTTGCAGGTCTCGGTGGTCACCGTGCGCCGGGACGTCGAGGAGCTGACGCGCGAGGGCAGGCTGAGCCGCGGGCACGGTGTCGTGCGGTCGACGCTGCCGGCCCGGGAGAGCGCCCCCGAGGCGGTCCCGGCGGCCGGGGACCGGGTGGCCGTGGTGGTGCCCGTGCGGCACTCGTACCTGACCGAGACCCTGCACGGGGCCCGGACGGTCCTGGAGCGGGCGGGGGTGCGCATGGCCCTGCACCTCGCGCCGCAGGCGTCCGGTGCCGAGCGCCCGCTGGTGGAGCGGGCGCTGGCGGACGGAGCGGACGGGCTGCTGATCGCACCGCGCTGGCGCGGCCGGGCCGACGAGGAGGCCGACCACGAGTGGCTGGCCGGGACCGGGGTGCCGACGGTGCTGATGGAGCGCCGCCCGTGGCGCGGCAGCGCGCTGCACGCCCTGGACTCGGTCTGCTCGGACCACTGGTACGGCGCGCACCTGGCGGTGGAGCACCTGGTGGGACTCGGGCACCGGCGGATCGTGGTCGCCACCCGGCACGACAGCCCCACCGCCCGTTCGCTGCGTGCCGCCTTCACGGAGATCGCCGGGGCGCATCCCCTGGTGGAGCGGTGGGCGTGGACGCTGGTCGCGCCGGAGGCCGGGGCCGACGGACCGTACTCGGCGGACGAGACGGCCGAACCGCCGGCGCTGATGCGCAAGGTGGGTGCGACCGCGATGGTGCTGCACGGCGACGTGGACGCGCTGATGGTCGTCCAGCGGCTCGCGGCGGAGGGGGTGCGGGTGCCGGAGGACTGCTCGGTGGTCGCCTACGACGACGTCGTGGCCGGTCTTGCCGCGCCCCCGCTGACGGCCGTGTCGCCGCCCAAGGCCGAGGTCGGTCACGCGGCGGCGGAACTGCTGCTCCAGCGGCTGGCCGAGGCGCCCGGCGGCCGGCGGCCGGGCCGTCGGGTCGAGCTGCTGCCGCGGCTGATGGTGCGGGGTTCGACCGACCGGTCGGCCGAACCGCTCGACGAATGAGCGTTTGAGCGTTTCATTTTCTTCTGATCGATCTATTGACCGTTTGGCGCAGGGCGTTCAGGATTCCGGTGTCTCGAAGAGTCGTGTCCGCATCCACGCGGACCCGCAGGAGCCGCGGAGGCGCCATGCCCGGACGACCCAGCCGTCGCTCCGTGCTCGCCGCGATGACCGCCCTACCCCTTGCAGGAGCCGCGAGCGCCTGCAGCGGGGGGAGCGGCGCATCGTCGGCCCGCACGGGCACCACCACCCGCATCACCTTCTGGTCCGCCCTGCGCGGCAGCCAGGAGGTGGTCGACGCGTTCAACCGCACCCACCGCACCGTCCAGGTGGAGTTCCAGCAGATCCCCTCCGGCGGGCAGGGCGGCTACGCCAAGCTCAGCAACGCCGCCCGGGCCGGGAACGCGCCCGATGTCGCCACCCTGGAGTATCCGCAGGTCCCGGGGTTCGCCATCGACGGCGTCGCCCGCGACATCACCGATCTGATGAGCGACGGCCTGCGCCGCAAGCTGCTGCCGCAGGCGCTCGGCCTGACCACCTTCGAACGCCGGGTGTTCGCCGTGCCGCTGGACGTCGAACCCATGGTGATGCACTACCGCGCCGACCTGTTCGACCACTACGGGCTCGAAGCCGCCCGCACCTGGGACGAGTTCGCCGAGCAGGCCGCGGCGGTGCGCCGCAAGGCGCCGGACCGCCGGCTGGTGCTCTTCCCGACCGACGGGATGACGCAGTTCGCGTGCTACGCGTGGCAGGCGGGCGCCCAGTGGTTCGACACCTCGAAGGGCGCCTGGAACGTCTCCCTCGCCGACGCTCCCTCGCGGCGGGTCGCCGAGTACTGGCAGGGGCTGATCGACCGGGGCGACGTCTTCGTGAACGCCGTCGAGAGCCGGCAGTCCGACGCGCAGATCGGCAACGGACTGGTCCTCACCCGCCTCACCGGCGCCTGGGACGCGGGCGCCCAGATGAACGCGCGGCCCGGGCAGAAGGGCCAGTGGCGGATCGCGCCGCTGCCGCAGTGGGACACCGGCAGCCCGTCGGCCGGCACGCACGGCGGCTCGACCTTCGCGGTCACCGCGGGCAGCAGGCACCCGGAGGCCGCCATGGAGTTCATCGACTGGCAGGTCTCCCACCCGGACGCCCTGCGGGCCCGGCTCTCCAGCGGCACCAGCAGCCAGTACCCGGCCGCCCCCGGCCTGGTCGCGGTGGGCCGCGAGGCCTTCGACCGCTCGTACTACGGCGGGCAGGACATCTACCGCCTGTTCGAGCAGGAGGCCGAGAAGATCGGCGACCAGTGGCTGTGGGGCCCGCGGATGAGCGCCACCCAGAAGGTCATGCAGGACTCCTTCGCCCGCGTCGGCGGCGGCCAGGGCAGCCTCGTCGAGTCGCTGCGCACCGCGCAGGAGGGCACCATGCCCGACCTCAAGGCCCTCGGCCTGTCCACCACCCAGCACAGCACCTGAGCCGACGAAAGGCAGGTGACACACCCATGACCACGACCACCCACCCACGGGTGCCGGCCGGCACGGCCCGCGCCGCCTCCCCGGCGCCCCCGGCCTCCGGCCTGCGCGCCCGCAGAGCGGCCAAGCGCCGCCAGCTGACCGCCGCCGGCGTCCTCATGACGCCGTTCTTCGCCCTGCTGGTCACCGTCTTCCTGATCCCCGTCGGCACCGCCGTCTACCTCAGCTTCTTCAGCGACGACCAGCCCGGCCTCGGCTTCGGCCCGGAGCGCCAGGTCTTCGTCGGGCTGCGCTCCTACGCGTCCGTGCTCACCGACCCCACCTTCCTCGGCGGGCTCGGCACGGTAGCCCTGTACTGCCTGATCTACATCCCCCTGATGGTCCTGGGCGCGCTCGCCCTCGCCCTGCTCCTCGACTCGGGCGTGGTCCGGCTGCGCGGCCTCGCCCAACTCGGCCTGTTCCTGCCGCACGCGGTGCCCGGCATCATCGCGGCCCTGATCTGGCTGTACCTGTACACGCCCGGCATCAGCCCGGTCATCGAGCTGTTCGCGAAGGGCGACATCACGATCGACTTCCTCGGCGTACACACCGTGATCCCGTCCATCGTGAACATCGCCCTGTGGAGCAACCTCGGCTACAACATGGTGGTCTTCTACGCCGCCCTCCAGGCCGTGCCCCGCGAGGTCATCGAGGCGTCCGTCGTCGACGGCGCCGGCCCGGTGCGCACGGCCCTCCAGGTCAAGACGCCGCTGGTGCGCGCCTCGATCGTCATGGTCGCCATCTTCACCCTGATCTGGGCGCTCCAGCTGTTCACCGAGCCGATGCTGCTCAGCCAGTCCTCCCCGATGATCAACTCGCGGTTCTCGCCCAGCATGTACATCTACGACGCGGCCTTCACCCGCAACAACTACAGCCTCGCGGCGGCCGCCTCGGTGGTCCTGCTGGTGTGCACCATCGCCCTGTCGTACGGCGTGACCCGCTTCACCAGCCGCGCCGACTCCGAGGAGGCCCGATGAGCGCCACCGACAGCACCCTGCTCCGCCCGAGGCTCCTGGGCCGTGCCACCGTCAACGTGGTCGTCGCCGTCTCCGTCCTCTACACGCTGCTGCCGGTGCTGTGGCTGGTGCTGGCCTCGGCCAAGAACCGCGACGCCCTGTTCAGCAGCGACCTGCTCTCCCTGAGCGACTTCTCCTTCCTGCAGAACCTGAAGGACCTGTTCGCCATGGACGGCGGACTGTACGGCCGCTGGTACGTCAACAGCCTGCTGTACGCGGTGATCGGCGCCGCCGTCGGCGCGCTGGTGAGCGTGGCCTGCGGCTACGCCTTCGACAAGTACCGCTTCCGGCACAAGGAGAAGCTGTTCGGCCTGGTCCTCGCGGCGGTCATGGTGCCGCAGACGGTGCTCGCGCTGCCGCTGTACCTGATGGCCTCCGAGGCCGGCCTGGTCAACACCTTCTGGGCGGTGTTCATCCCGGTGCTGTTCAATCCGTTCGGCGTCTACCTCGGCCGGATCTTCGCCCGGGGCTACGTGCCCGACGAGGTCCTGGAGGCCGCGCGCGTGGACGGGGCCGGAGAGCTGACCACCTACGCCCGGGTGGCGCTCAGGATGCTCGGACCCGGGCTGATCACCGTCTTCCTCTTCCAGCTCACCGCCATCTGGAACAACTTCTTCCTGCCCATGGTGATGCTGTCCGACCAGGACCTGTATCCCGTCAGTCTCGGCCTGTACCAGTGGAACAGCTCGGCGTCCGTGTCGCCCGAGTACTACCCCGTGGTGATCATGGGCTCGCTGCTCGCCGTACTGCCGCTCATCCTCGCCTTCGTGCTGCTCCAGCGATTCTGGCGCAGCGGCCTGACCGCCGGAGCCGTCAAGTGACCGTGCACGCCCCCGGACCCGGCCACCGGCCCCGTGCCGCCGTGGCCATGTCCCCGGACGCCGCCTCGGCCGTCCTCGACCCCCAGTCCCTCGCCGCCTTCCGCCGGGTCTGCGACCTCGCGCCGTTCCCGGTGCTGGACGACCTGACGACGGCGCGGGCGAGATCCGTACTGGCGGACGTGGAGCTGCTGATCACCGGGTGGGGCTGTCCGCCGCTGGACGCGGAGGTGCTGCGGTCGGCGCCCCGGCTGCGGGCCGTGGTGCACACGGCGGGCAGTGTCCGCGGCCACGTGACGGACGCCTGCTGGGAGCGGGGCGTCGAGGTCTCCTCGGCCGCCGCGGCCAACGCGCTGCCGGTGGCCGAGTACACCCTCGGCATGATCCTGCTGAGCGGCAAGCGGGTCCTGGAGCGGGCCCGCGACTACCGGGCCTCCCGGGTGCGCGGGAACTGGCTGCGCACCTCGCGCGGCGTCGGCAACTACCGGCGCACGGTGGGCATCCTGTCCGCCTCGCTGATCGGGCGCCGGGTCGTGGAGCTGCTGCGGCCGCACGACGTCGAGGTCCTGCTGCACGACCCGTACGTGAGCGACGCGGAGGCCGCCGAGCTGGGCGTCGGCAACGTGGGGCTGCGGGAGCTGTTCGCGCGCTGCGACACCGTCAGCGTGCACACCCCGCTGCTGCCCACCACCCGCGCTCTGGTGAGCCGTCCGCTGATCGAGGCGATGCCGGCCGACGCGGTGCTGATCAACACCTCGCGGGGCGCGGTGATCGACCAGGACGCGCTCACCGACGCCGTGCTGGCGGGCCGCATCCGGGCCGTCCTGGACGTCACCGACCCCGAGGCGCTGCCGCCGGAGCACCCGCTGTGGGACTGCGAGCACGCCCTGATCACCCCGCACCTCGCCGGTTCGGAGGGCAACGAGTGGCGCCGTCTCGCCGATCTCGCCCTCGCCGAGACGACCCGCTGGGCGTCCGGCACCGGCTTCCTCCATCCCGTACGACGCGAAAGGCTGGCGTTCCTGGCATGAGCATCCCGTTCGAACTGCCCACCGAGGACCGTGCGTCGAGCCCGTACACCGGTTACACCCGGGCCCACTGGGAGGCCGTCGCGGACGGGCTGCTGTGGGCCGCGTGGCGCTGGGGCACCCCGGGCCGCGCCCTGCTCGACCTGCCGGGGCGGCCCTCGCGCTCGGGGGTGCGCTCCGACGGTCTGGAGGGTTTCGCGCGGACCTTCCTCGCGGCGGGCTTCCGCGTCGCGGGGGCGGACGGCGCGGACCCGCACGGCTGGCTGGACCGCTACGCCGAGGGCCTCGCCTCGGGCACCCGCACTCCCGGGCGCGACGACACCGAGTCGTGGCCGCTGATCCTCGACCACGACGTGCAGGGCCAGCCCATGGTCGAGTCCGCCTCGGTGGCACTCGGGCTGCGGCTGACCGCGCCCTGGCTGTGGAAGCACCTCGACTCCGGCGTCCAGGACCGGGTGGAGGAGTGGCTGCGCGGGGCGCTGCGGCACGTCCCGGCGCCCAACAACTGGTACCTGTTCCCGTACACGGTCGCCGGGTTCCTGGAGTCGGTCGGCCGCGGCGACGCCGAGACGGCCGCGGCGCGGCACCGGGCGCTGGAGCTGATGGAGGGCTGGTACCGGGGCGGGGGCTGGTACGCCGACGGCGACGGACGCGCCTTCGACCACTACAACGGCTGGGCGCTGCACCTCTACCCGGTGCTCGACGCCCGCCTCGGCGGCGACACCGACGTCCTCGCCCGCTACGGGGACCGGTTGCGCGCCCACCTGGACGGCTTCGCGCTGATGTTCGGCTCCGACGGGGCGCCGCTGCACTTCGGGCGCTCGCTCACCTACCGTTTCGCCGCGTCGGCGGCCGTCGGCCTGGGCGCGCTGACCGGGCACACCCCGCTGACGCCGGGTGCCTCGCGGCGGCTGGTCAGCGGCAGCCTGCGGTACTTCGTGGACCGCGGGGCGCTGACCGACGAGGGGTTGCTGAGCCTCGGCTGGTACGGCCCGCACGAGGCGACCCTGCAGTCGTACTCGGGTCCGGCCTCCCCGTACTGGGCGTCGAAGGCGTTCGTCTCGCTGCTCGCTCCCGCGGACCACCCGCTGTGGACGGCGCCGGAGGAACCCGCGCCGGTGGAGGAGGCCGACCGGGTCCTGGCGCTGCCCGCGCCGGGGGTGCTGGTGCAGGCGACCCGCGCCGACGGGATCGTACGGCTGCACAACCACGGCAGCGACCACGTCCGCCCGCACGAGGGCGAGTCGGCGGCCGAGGACGACCCGCACTACGGCCGGCAGGCCTACTCGACCCGGACGGGTCCCACGGCGCGGGAGAACGTCGCGGACAACCACCTGTCGGTCGAGGTGGACGGCCGGCCGAGCGTGCGGCGCCGCCTCCATCCGCTGGGGGCGGGAGGCGGCGACGGCTGGGGCTGGGCGGCATCCTGGCACCGGCCGGTGTTCGTGGCCGGACCGCCGATGGTGCCGGGGCTGCGGGTGGAGAGCGTCACCATGGCCCGGGGGCCGTACGAACTGCGGGTGCACCGGGTGGTCGGAGCACCGCCCGGGGCCCGGGTCACCCACACCGGGTGGGCCACCGGTCCCGAGGAGCCGCTGACCTCCACGCTTCGCGGGCTGCACGGCTGGGAGCCCGAGGCGGAGACCGTGCGCGCCCCGCAGGGCACGGCGTACGTGCCGTGGGCGGAGCTGCCCCGGCTGTCCGGTCCGGCGGGCGGCACCTCCGTGCACGTCGCCCTGGCCGCGCTGACCGGTGCACCGGCGAGCGTCCCGGCCGATGGGGCCGTCGCCGAGGTGGTGCCCGGTGAGGACCGCGTGGAGGTCGTCTGGACGGCCGACGGCACCCGCACCAGGGTGTCGTTCGAGCCGGTGACGGTGACACACACGGAGGGTTAGGGCCTGTCCGGTGTGCTTCGAGGGCCCCGGTCCGCAGTCGCGGCCGGGGCCCTCCGTCGTGCGCGCTCCCCGTGCGTGTTCCCCCCTGCGCGCGCCCCCGGTGGCGTGCCGCGGCCGGGCCGGTGACGCTGGGACGGCACCGGTGAGAAGGAGCCGTCCCCATGCGCAAGTCGTCGTGCACCGTCGTCGCGGCCCTGGCCCTGTCGGTCCTGGGCGCCGCCGGAGCGCAGGCCTCGGTGCCGCGCGCCCCGAGCGTGGCGAGCGACGTGACGGCGACCGAGTGCCTCCAGGGCGGCGGAGGGATCGTCATCACCGCCGACGGGACCGGGACCGGCTCTCTGACGGCGGTCTGCCGGGGCGGCACCCACGACGGACAGACCATCACCTGAGCCAACCCCCTCCGTTTCCCGCGCCCATGCCTTGAGTCCCGACGGCTGGGTACGCGGTCACGGCCCACCACGGCAGTCGGTACTCGAACACGACCGGGCGCGTGCAGCGGCCCGCCCAGAAACGGAGAAAGGCCGATGAGCGAGGCCAATCCCCTCAAGCGAGTAGCCCGCAAGGTGACCGAGGGCCTGCACGGCGAGGCCGGCGGGCCGCCGGACGGGATCCCCGGCAGGCCCGGCCCCGAGTCGCCCTCCGTCGCCGAGCCCACCGAGCCCCGCGAGCCGCTGCCCCCGAAGCCGGACCAGACCGGCCCGGACACCGTGTCCCCGACCGGTCAGCCCACGGGCGCCGACCAGGCCCGGGTGGCGCAGTCCGGCAGCTACCTGACGAACGCTCAGGGGACCCGGCTGTACGACACCGACCACTCGCTGAAGGCCGGGCCGCGCGGCCCGGTGCTGCTCCAGGACCATCACCTGCGCGAGAAGGTCATGCACTTCGACCACGAGCGCATCCCGGAGCGCGTGGTCCACGCGCGGGGCGCGGGCGCGCACGGGGTGTTCCAGAGCTACGGCACGGCGGCCTCGGTGACCAAGGCCGGGTTCCTGGCCGCGGACGTGGAGACGCCGGTGTTCACCCGGTTCTCCACGGTGGTCGGCTCGCGCGGTTCGTCGGACACGGTGCGGGACACCCGCGGGTTCGCGACGAAGTTCTACACCAGTGAGGGCGTCTTCGACCTGGTCGGCAACAACATCCCGGTCTTCTTCATCCAGGACGCCATCAAGTTCCCGGACGTCGTGCACGCCGCGAAGCCGCACCCCGACCGGGAGATCCCGCAGGCGCAGAGCGCCCACGACACCTTCTGGGACTTCGTCTCGCTGCACACCGAGGCGACCCACCACACCATCTTCTTCATGGGCGACCGGGGGATCCCGCGCTCCTTCCGGATGATGGAGGGCTTCGGCGTCCACACCTTCCGGCTGGTGAACGCCGAGGGCGCCACGACGCTGGTGAAGTTCCACTGGAAGCCCAGGCTGGGCGTGCACTCGCTGGTCTGGGACGAGGCGCAGATCGTCAACGGCGTCGACCCGGACTTCCACCGCCGGGACCTCGCCGACGCCATCGAGGCGGGCGCGTACCCGCAGTGGGAGCTGGGCATCCAGACCTTCCCCGACCATCCGGAGCAGACCTTCGAGGGCATCGACCTGCTGGACCCGACCAACCTGGTGCCGGAGGAGCTGGCGCCGGTGCAGCCGGTCGGGCTGCTGACCCTGAACCGCAACCCGTCGAACTTCTTCGCCGAGACCGAGCAGGTCGCCTTCCACGTCGGTCACCTGGTGCCCGGTATCGACGTCACCGACGACCCGCTGCTCGCGGGACGGCTGTTCTCGTACCTGGACACGCAGATCACGCGTCTGGGCGGCCCCAACTTCCCGCAGATGCCGATCAACCGGCCGCAGGCGCCGGTCAACGACATGCTGCGCGACGGCATGCACCAGAGCGCCGTGCACCGGGGCGTGGCCCCCTACCGGCCCAACTCCCTGGACGGCGGCTGCCCGTTCACCGCGGGTGCGGACACCGGCGCGTTCGTCGAGGCGCCGGTGCGGGTGCCGGAGGGGAACAAGGTCCGCGAGGCACCCGAGTCGTTCGCGGACCACTTCAGTCAGCCGCGCCGCTTCTGGCTGAGCATGAGCCCGGTGGAGCGCGAGCACATCGTCGGCGCCTACACCTTCGAGCTGGGCAAGTGCTACGAGCAGGCGATCCGGGAGCGCACGCTCCAGGTCCTGGCCAACATCGACCCCGAGCTGTGCGCGGGTGTCGCGGAGGGTCTCGGCCTGCCCGCCCCGGGACCGACGGTGCCGCTGGCCGAGGTCGAGCCCAGCCCGGCGCTGTCCCAGGTGGGCGGTACCTGGCCGCTGGACGGCAGGGTCGTCGGCATCGTGACCGGCGGAGCGGACCTGGAGGGTGTGGGCGCGGTGCGGGAGGCCGTGCTGAACGCCGGGATGGTGCCGCTGATCGTGGCGCCGACCGGCGGCACCCTCGGCTCGGGCGACGCCGCGCTGACCGTGCAGCGCAGCTACGTCACCGCCCGGTCGGTCGAGTTCGACGCCGTACTGGTCGCGGGGACGCCCGACATGGGCGGGGACGCCTACACCCCGCGGGACTACAAGGCGGGCCCGGCGCCCGCGGGGCCGGGGACGGTCGACCCGCGGGTCAGCCTGCTGCTGTCGGAGGCGTTCCGGCACGGCAAGGCGATCGGCGTCTGGGCCGGTGGCACGCCGGCGCTGGAGGCGTCGGGGGTGCCCGCCGACGCTCCGGGTGTGATCGTCGCCGACTCCGGCACCGCCGCCCTGGAACAGGTGACGGAGCTGATGGGCTCGCACCGGGTGTGGGAACGCTTCACCACCCCGCGGGGCTGAACCGACGGGCCGTGGGGCCGGGCGCCGGTGCGGGCGTCCGGCCCCGCGGTGGGTTCAGCACAGCACGCGCAGCGCTCCGGGCAGCACCTTCGCGGTGACGGGTACGACGGCCTCGACCTCGCCGTCGGCGCCGTAGGGTATCGCCCGGTCCGCCTCGATGCGGACCTCCCGGCCGCGCAGGACGCGTACTTGGGGCCGGTGGACGTGGGCGCCCGTGGAGAGTTCGTTCATCAGGGCGAAGAACAGCCGCCGCGGGGCGTCGTGGATCATCACCACGTCCAGCAGGCCGTCGTCCACCCGGGCGGAGGGGGCGACGAGGCGGTTGAAGCCGTAGTAGCCGGAGTTGGCGGCCACCACCGTGTAGCCGCTGAAGGCGTGCTCCTCGCCGTCGACCGTGACCCGGTAGCCCGCCGCACGCCAGCCCGCCACGGCCCGCACCGCTCCCGCGTAGTAGGAGGCGGCGCCGCGCAGCAGCCGCGCGTGGTTGGCGTGCCGGTTGGCGAGCGCGTCGACACCGGCGTACACGCTGCCGAGGACGACGGTGCGGTCGTGGACGGCGGAGGTGACCTCGACGGTGTCGACGGGGCGGGGTTCGCCGTGCAGCAGCACCTCGGCCAGTCCGGCCGGTTCCGTGGGCAGCTCCAGGGCACGGGCGAAGTCGTTGCCGCGCCCGGCCGGGACCAGCCCGAGCACGGTGCCGGTGCCGCTGAGGGCGCCGCCGATGCCGCCCGCCATGCCGTCACCGCCGACGGCGAGCACCACCCGGCCCGACTCCCCGGCCCGCCGGGCGAGTTCGCGGGCGTGGGCGAGGCTGTGGCTGTACTCGGTCTCCAGCCCGGCCCCCGCCTCCCGCAGCAGGCGGGCCACCCCGAGGAGCGCGGCGGCCGAGGTGGCGCCGCCCGCGGTGGGGTTGACGACGGCGGTGAACTGTCGCATCGATGTGCCTCCGGGCTGACGGGTGGTGCCGGACTGTTGTCTCACGGGGTGGGAGCGTGCCGTTGGGCGGGGTCAGTCGGCCGGCAGCAGGACGCCCGGGCTGAGCAGTCCGGCGGGGTCCAGGCTCCGCTTGACGGCGCGCAGGGCCTCGACGCCGAGGGGGCCCGCCTCCCGGACGTACCAGTCGCGGTGGTCGGTGCCCACCGCGTGGTGGTGGGTGATGGTGCCGCCCGCGGCGAGGATGGCGTCGTTGGCGGCGTGCTTGGCCCGGGTCCAGTGCGCCACGGCGTCCTCGCCCTGCGCGGAGACGACCGTGAAGTACAGCGAGGCGCCGTTCTCGTAGACGTGCGAGATGTGGCACATGACCAGGGGCGGGGTGCCGGACTCGGTGAGGGTGGCGGTGAGCGCCTCGCGGACGGCGGCGTACAGGGCGGGGAGGCGGGACCAGAGGGCCGCCGTCTCCAGGGTCTCGGCGAGCGCCCCGGCGTCGAGCAGGGAGTCGCGCAGGTACGGCGCCGAGTAGCGGCCGTGGGCCCAGCGCTCCCCCGGCTCCTCCCCCGCGAAGGTGCCGCCGCTCTCGCGCAGGACGCCGGCGGCGCCCTCGCGGCGGTGCGCGGTGTCCTCCTCGGTGCCCTCGAAGCCGACGACCGCCAGGCATCCGGCGTCCCGGCGCTCCAGGGAGGCGCCGATGGCGTCGGGCTGGGCGAGGCCGATGAGGGTCTCGGTCTCGTCGGACAGCCGCAGCACCGTGGGGCGCGGGCCGTCCTGGGCGAGGCGGCGCAGGGCGGCGGCGCCCTCGTCGAAGGTGGCGAAGCGCCAGCCCTCGTAGCGGCGGGCCTCCGGCACGGGCCGCACGCGCACGGTGACGGAGGTGATGACGCCGAAGGCGCCCTCCGAGCCCAGGACGAGCTGGCGCAGGTCGGGTCCGGCGGCCGAGCGCGGGGCGCGGCCGGTGTCGAGCGTCCCTCGGGGGGTGGCGAGGGTGAGGCCGAGGACCATCTCGTCGAAGCGGCCGTAGCCTGCGGAGGCCTGTCCGCTGGAGCGGGTCGCGGCGAAGCCGCCGACGGTGGCCCACTCGTAGGACTGGGGGAAGTGGCCGAGGGTGTACCCGTGCTCGGCCAGCAGCGCCTCGGCCTCGGGGGCGCGCAGGCCGGGCTGGAGGGTCGCGGTGCGGGAGACCTCGTCGAGGTCGAGCAGGCGGTTCATGCGGGCGAGGTCGAGGGCGACGAACGCGCCCTCGCGGCCGGGGGCGAGGCCGCCGACGACGGAGGTGCCGCCGCCGAAGGGGACGAGGGCCAGGCCGTGTTCCGCGCAGGCGGCCAGCACGGCGAGCACCTCGTCGTGGCCGGCCGGGAGGACGACGGCGGCCGGGGTGTCGGTGACGTCGCCGGCGCGCATCCGCAGCAGGTCGGGGGTGGACTTGCCGCGGGTGTGCCGGATGCGGCTCTCCGCGTCCGTGCGCACGTCCCGCGCGCGCTGTCCGACGGCGGCCTCCAGCGCGCGGCGGGCGTCCGCGTCCAGCGGCGACTCGGGTACGTCGATCTCCTTCAGCGGGAGGGGGGCGGCGGCGCGGGGGGTGACGCCGAGCAGCTCGCGCAGCAGCCCGGTCACCGTGTCGGGCAGCGGCGTCGCCCTGGCCGGGTCGCCCCAGCCGTTCCACAGCATGTCCATTGCCTGTCGTCCTCACGGTCGCTTCGGGGGATGCCGTCCGCACCGCCCCGCTGGGCGTTACACTGTTACACATGACGCCCAACCGTCACAACCATGCGACCAGGCAGACCCCCTCCGACAGCGACACGGTGCTGGACGCCGTGCGCGACTGCGTGCTGGCCGTCGGGGTGCGGCGCACGACGATGACCGACGTCGCCCGCCGGGCCGGCGTCTCCCGGATGACGCTGTACCGGCGCTGGCCGGACGTGCGGTCCCTGGTCGGCGACCTGATGACCCGCGAGTGGATCGCGGTGGCCACCGGCGCCATCCCCGAACCCGGGCAGGACACCGGCATCCGCGCGCGGATGGTGGAGGGCCTGGTGGCGGGGGTGGAGGCGTTCCGCGCCCATCCCCTCTTCCGCAAGATCGTCGACGTCGATCCGGAGCTGCTCCTGCCCTACGTCCTCGACCGGCGCGGGGCGAGCCAGGAGGCCCTGCTGGAACTGCTGGCCGACTCACTGGAGGAGGGCCACGCCGACGGGTCGGTCCGCCGGTCGCACACCGGACGGCAGGCACGGTCGGTGCTGCTGGTGGTGCAGTCCTTCGCCCTGTCGCTGCGGACCATGGCCGACGAGGACGACGCCGAGCTGACCCCCGCCGCCCTGCTCGCGGAGCTGCGCACCATCCTGGAGAGGACCCTCGCACCATGAGCCCCACCAGCCGCCCCGCCACCGGGGCCTCCCTGTCCGCCGCACGGCGCTCGCGCGAGGTGGCCGACACGGTCGGCGGCCCCGTGGTGGACGTCCTGGTCGTCGGTCTCGGCGCGACCGGTGCCGGTGCCGCGCTGGACGCCGCCGCCCGGGGACTGAGCGTCGTCGCCGTGGACGCCCACGACCTGGCCTTCGGCACCTCCCGCTGGAGCTCCAAGCTCATCCACGGCGGACTGCGCTACCTCGCCTCCGGCCAGCTCGACGTCGCGCACGAGAGCGCGGTGGAACGCGGGGTGCTGATGGAGCGCACGGCGCCCCACCTGGTGCGCGCCCAGCCGTTCGTCCTGCCGCTCACCCCGCTGGTCTCCCGCGGCCAGGGCGCGCTGGCGTGGGCCGGTTTCCGGGCCGGGGACACCCTGCGTCTCGCGGCGCGCACCGCGCGGGCCACCCTGCCCGCGCCGCGCCGGCTGTCCGCGGTGGAGACCCGTCACCTCGCACCGGCGCTGCGCTCCGACCGGCTGCGCGGCGGACTGCTCTCCTGGGACGGCAGGCTCACCGACGACGCCCGGCTGGTCACCGCGCTCGCCCGGACCGCGGCGGCCCGCGGGGCGCGGATCCTGACCCGGGTCAGGGCACTGGAGCTGACCGGGTCCGGCGCCCGGGTCCGCGACGAGACGACCGGCGAGGAGGGGGTGATCCGCGCCCGCGCGGTGGTCAACGCCTCTGGCGTGTGGGCCGGCGACCTCGTGGACGGCATCCGGATCCGCCCCTCCCGCGGCACGCATCTCGTCCTGCGCTCCGACCGCCTCGGCCCGCTCCCGGCCGGCCTGCACGTGCCGATCCCCGGCGAGAGCAACCGCTTCGTCCTCGTCCTGCCCCAGGACGACGGCCGCGTCTACGTCGGCCTCACCGACGAGCCGGTGGACGGGGACGTCCCGGACGTGCCGGAGGTCCCGGAGACCGACGTCGGCTTCCTGCTCGACGTGCTCGGTTCGGTGCTCGACGTGCCGGTCCACCGCGAGGACGTGGTGGGCGCCTTCGCGGGCCTGCGCCCCCTGCTCGACACCGCCCCGTCGAACCGGCCCGGCACCGCGCCCCGGACGGCGGACGTCTCGCGCCGGCACGCCGTGCTGACCTCGTCCGAGGGTGTGATCACCGTGGTCGGCGGCAAGCTCACCACGTACCGGCGGATGGCCGAGGACGCCGTGGACGCCGCCGTCGCCGCCCGGGGCCTCGCCGCGGGGCCGTCCCCCACCGCCGCGCTGCCCCTGGTCGGCGCCGCCGCCCCGCACGCCCTGGCCGGGGTCCGGGCGCCGCGCCGCCTGGTGCGGCACTACGGCACCGAGGCCCCGGCGGTCCAGGCCCTCGCCTCCCGGGAGCCCCGGCTCGCCGAGCGCGTACTGCCGGGCCACCCCGTCACCGGCGCGGAACTGGTGTGGGCCCTGCGCCACGAGGGCGCCCTCGACGAGGCCGACCTGCTCGACCGGCGCACCCGTATCGGGCTGGTCCCCGAGGACCGCGCGGCGGCCCTGGACGCCGTACGTGATCTCGTCGGCGAGGTCACGGCGGACCTGCGCTGACGGCGGCGAGGTCCGGAACAAGGACGGTGGGACCGTCCGCACGGCAGCGGCCTGGGGCGACGGCCCGATACGCACCACACGCGGGCCGTCGGCCGAGCAGCGCCGGCCGGGCCACGGGCGACCGCAGCGGACACCGAACAGGACCCGCCCGGACCGGGCGAAATCGTCCGAGCCCGGGCCGGGTCCGGCCGGGCGGCGCCGCCGGTGACCGGAAGGGCTGCGGCCCGGCCGGTCAGGTCTTGCGGTCGCCGTCCTGGACGGCCTTGCGAAGCTTCGCCTCGATCTTGTGCCGGGACTGGCCTCCCTCCTTGACGTACTCCGCCATCGCGGTCCGCGCGTCCCGGTCCAGGTCGCGCCAGGCCCGTACGGCGGTCTCGTAGGTGTCCGACTGCCTCGGGGTCCACTGATGCTGCGTGGGAGGCCCGTACGAGTCGCGCAGCTCCTCGACCCGGTGCTGTGCCAGGTCCGCCGCGCGGCGCTTGTGCACGAGCTCCTCGAATGTGTGTGCCACCACACCTCCGACCGTAGTCAGCGGAACGCCGTCGCGCGCGCCGAGCCCGGCGGGCCGGGTCCGGCCGGTGCGTTCCGATCCGCACGAGTGGGCCACGCGGACCGCGAAGGGCCTTAACATCAAGCCACCCGACGACGGCCGGGCACATGCGGCACACGCGAGAAGTGAGGGCAGTGTGGCGGAGATCGAGGGAGCGGCGGTACCGGAGCGGCTGCTGATCACCCGTACCACCACGGGCGACGGCGTCTGCCTCGTGATCCTCGCCGGAGAGGTCGATCTCGACGGCAGCGGCCAGCTGCGCGACGTCCTGCTGTCGTCGGTGGAGTCCGCGCCGGGCACGGTGGTGGACTTCGGCGAGGTGGGGTTCCTGGACTCCAGCGGCATCAACGTCCTCATCTCCGCGCACCGGGCCGCCGAGTCCCGCGGCGTCTTCTTCCGGCTGGCCGCACCGCGCGACGCCGTCGAACGCGTGCTGCGGCTGGTGGGCGTCGACGCGCTCATCCCCTGCTACCCGAGTGTGGAACAGGCCCTGACCGCCTGAGGCGCGGGTCAGACCAGCGGCAGGCGCGCGTACACCGTCTTCCCGGTCGCGTGCGGCTTGGTGATGACCTCGCCGCACAGCCGCGTCACTATCTCCAGCCCGTGCCGGCCGACCCGCACGGGGTCACGGGGCAGGAAGGTGGGGAAGGCCTCCGCCGTGTCCGACACCGCGATCTCCACCCGGTCGTCAACCAGGGTCAGCTCCAGCCGGCAGGGGCCGGGGGCGTGCCGCAGCGCGTTCGTCACCAGCTCGCTCGCGACCAGACGGGCGGCGTCCAGGAAGGCGTCCGTCAGGTCCAGGCCCCGCTCGGAGAGTCGCGTGACGAAGCCGTGCACGACGTCCCTGGAGGCGGGGATCATCGCCGATCCGCCCCTGAACTCCACCACCGCGGACACGACGGAGGTGTCCGCGGTGTCGGGTCCGTGCGCCGGAGTCATACCGAGCCTCACCGTCCGGTCCGGGGCCGAGTGGCGGGAGCGGGGGCCCCGGCACTCACGATACGCACCGGGACACTGCCCACGATCCCTTTGCCCCAACTTCCGCCGGACGCGCCGCTTTTTGCACGGATCCGGCCGACCGCGCCCATGTCCGGCGGAAGGTCGGGCGCGAGGTCGGACGGACGCCCGGGTCAGGAAGCGGTACAGGCGCCGACCGTGGGCGCGGCGTCGCTGCCGTTCTTCGCCGCGGTGAACCCGAAACTGGTCGACGCGCCGGCCGCCAGGGTGCCGTTCCAACTCGGCCGCACCGTCATCACGTTGCCGCTCCAGGTGGGCGTGCCGTTCCAGAGCGAGGAGACGGACTGCTGGGCCGGCAGCGTGAGAGTCGCGGTCCAGGAGCCGATCGGCTCGGCGCCCGCGGTGATGGTGACCTGGCCGTTGTAGCCGCTGCTCCAGTCCGCGGTCCTGGTGTACGTGGCCGTGCAGCTCGCGCCGTCACCAGGGTCTCCGGGGTCTCCGGGGTCTCCGGGATCGCCCGAGCCGCCGAGGGCGGACAGGACGGCGCCGTAGGCCGGCTTCTCGTTGTAGTCGCCGTCGAACAGCAGCGGGGTGCCGCCGCTGCGCCACGAGTACTTGTCGGTGACGCCCCAGACCGTCATGCCGGTGCAGCGGCTGACCGCGAGGCAGGCCTCCACCACCTTGGTGTAGTTGGCGGCCTGGGCGGAGCCGGAGCCCTCGATGTCCAGCTCGGTGATCTGCACGTCCACGCCGAGGTCGGCGAAGCGCTGGAGGTTCTGCCGGTAGTCGGACGGGACCGGCGAGTTGCTGTTGAAGTGGGACTGGAAGCCGACGCAGTCGATGGGCACGCCGCGGGACTTGAAGTCCTTGACCATGTTGTAGACGGCGTTGCTCTTCGCGTTGACGCCGTCGGTGTTGTAGTCGTTGTAGCAGAGCTTGGCGGCCGGGTCGGCGGCGCGGGCGGTGCGGAACGCCTCCTCGATGAAGCCGTCGCCCAGCTTGTCCTGGAAGGGCGAGCTGCGCCGGGCGCCGCTGCCGCCGTCCTGGAACGCCTCGTTGACGACGTCCCAGCTGTGGATCTCCCCCTTGTAGTGGCCCATCAGGCCGTTGATGTGGGCGTTCATCGCGGTGCGCAGGTCGGAGGCGCCCAGCGGGCTCACCCAGGAGGGCAGTTGGGAGTGCCAGACCAGGGTGTGGCCGCGCACGTCCATGCCCCGGCTCTGCGCGTGGTCGACGATCCGGTCGGCGGAGGTGAAGGTGAAGCTGCCGCGGCTGGGCTCGGTGGCGTCCCACTTCATCTCGTTCTCGGGCGTCACCGAGCCGAACTCCCGGTCCAGCGTGGCGGCGTAGTCGCTCTCGCCGAGGTGGCTCGCCGCGACGGCGGTGCCGAAGTAGCGGCCCTGTCCGGCGGCCGCGGACCCGAGCGTGTCGGCGGCTTCGGCGGAGTGGGCCGCGGCGGTCAGCGCGGCGGCGGCCACGAGACCGGCGGTGGCCGCTCTCGACAGACGTCTGACGATCATGCTCATGTCATCCCGTTCCCTGAATCGGTGTGCGGAGGCCGTTCGGAAGGGCGGAAGCCGCCGAACTTCACCCGGAGGGGTCGAAAGTTTCGGAGCGATTTCCGAATGTCGCGGAGGAGATTACGGACTCCGGTCCGCCGGGTCAACGCCCCGTCACCGGCGGGTCACGGTCACCCGTGCGGCCCGACCGCGTGCGCGACGCTCGGCCGGGGCGCATTCTTGCTGTGTCGCCCGCGCGGCGGCGCACGGACGAGGTGGGGCCGATGAGTACGGGCGCCGAGAACACCGAGAACACCGGCCGGATGCCGGGACGGCTGACCGCGCTGCTGATCGACGCGTCCACCCGGGCGATCGGCGCGGCCGGCGGCCGGGTGGGCGGTGTGTACCTGCGCTCTCCCACGCCCGGCCTGCTGCGGCTGGCCGTCCTCGCCGGACTGCCCGGGCCGCTCTTCCGCCCCTGGTGGCGCCTGCACGCCGACAGTCCGTTCCCGGTCGCCGACGCCTACCGGCTGGGCGTGCGCGTGGTGCTGCCCAACGCCGCGGAGACGATGCGCCGCTACCCGCAGTTCGCCGCCGGTCTCCCCTTCCCCTTCGGGTCCCTGTACGTGCCCGTCGCCGGAGCGAGCCGGACCTACGGCGTGCTGACCGTCCTGCGTCCGCCCGCCCAGGACGCCGCCGACGTGCTGGAGGCCGCGGACCTCGTGGCCGGACTGGCCCAGGACCTGGGCGCGGCCCTGGAGCGGCTGGACGCCGACCGTGACACCCCGCCGGTCACCTGGGAGGGCGAGCCGCTGTGCGTACGGCCGCCCGCCTCGGGACGGCACCCGCAGCACGCCGGAAGTTTCGGCTGGGACCCGGACACCGGCGCCGTCACCCTCGACGAGCCCCTCTGCGTCCTGCTCGGCCTCCCGTCGAGTGCGGCCGGGACCCCGGCGGCCCTCGGGACGATCACCGGGTTACTGGCCCCGGACGACGGCCACCGGATCACCGCGGCGCTGCGGGACACGGCCGCGGGCCGGCCGCCCCGGCTGCCCCTGTACGTGCGCACGGCGGAGGGTTCACTGCGCCTGGTGGAGCTGTGGCGGCCGCGGTCCGCACCGCCCGGCGGCGGGCCGGTGCGCGGCACCGTGCGCGATCCCTTCGCCGGCACCGTGGCCGATGCCGCGGCCGACCTGCTGCCGGAGGGCGTCTGCTGCGTGGACCGCCTGGGCACCGTCGTCTACGCCAACCCCCGCGCCGTCCGGCTGCTGGGCAGGCCACGGGCGAGGCTCCTCGGCCGTTCCCTGTGGGAGGCCGTCCCCTGGCTGGACCAGGCCGCCTACGAGGACCACCTGCGCGGTGCCCTGCTCTCCCCGGAACCGGTCCGCTTCCACATCCGGCGCCCGCCCGACGCGAGCCGCCGCGCGGCGCCCCGGCCCTACGAGGGCGACTGGCTCGCCGTCAGCGTGTATCCGGGGCCGGACTTCCTCACCGTCACACTCCGCCCGGCCAACCGGGTGGCCGAGGCGTCCGCCGGTCTCACGCCCGAGCACGGCGCGCCCGAGGACGCACCCGGGCCCGAGGCCGGTGATCCGGCCCCGCCGGTCACCACGACGGCACCGGAGTACCGCCCCATCGTCCTGGCCGTGGCCCTGACCGAGGCGGTCACCGCCCGCCAGGTGTCCGAGGTGGTCGTGCGGGAGCTGCTGTCGGCGTTCGGCGGCCGCCGGCTCGCCATCTACCTGCTCCAGGACCGTCATCTGCACCTGGCGTGGGAGACGGGGTTCCCGCCCGGTTTCCTCGCGCCCTTCGAAGGGGTGCCGCTGGACGCCCGGCTGCCCGGGGTGGAGACGCTGACCAGCGGCCGCCCGCTGTTCTTCGACTCGATGCGGGCGCTGGCCTCCGCGTACCCGGGCATCCCGCTGGACGCCGCGGAGGGCGCCCGCGCCTTCCTGCCGCTGATCGCCTCCGGTCGCCCGGTCGGCTCCTGCATCCTCGGCTTCGAACGTTCCCGGGGCTTCAGCACCGAGGAGCGCACGGTGCTCACCGCCCTCGCCGGGCTCATCGCGCACGCCATGGAGAAGGCCCGGCGCTACGAGTCCGAGACCGCGCTCGCCCGCGGACTGCAGGAGGTGCTGCTGCCCCGGCGGCTGCCCGCGCATCCGCTGCTGGAGACCGCGGGCCGCTATCTGCCCGGCACCCAGGGCCTGGACGTGGGCGGGGACTGGTACGACGTGGTGGCCTCGGGCGACGGCATGGCGCTGGTCATCGGGGACGTGCAGGGCCACGGCGTGCAGGCGGCGGCGACCATGGGGCAACTGCGCAGCGCCGTACGCGCCTTCGCCCTCGGCGGCCGGCCGCCCGACGAGGTGATGAGCGGCGTCGACCACCTGCTGGCCGACCTGGACCCGGGGCTGTTCGCCAGCTGCTGCTACATCCGGCTCGACCCGGCCACCGGACGGGCCTGCGCGGCCCGCGCGGGGCACCCGCCGCCGTTGCTGCGCCACCCGGACGGACGCACCGAGACGCTCGACCTGCCGGGCGGGGTGGTGCTCGGGGTGGACCCGGGCGCGCCCTATCCGCTGACCGAGTTCGCCGTCGAGCCCGGCGCCGTCCTCGCCCTGTACACGGACGGCCTCGTGGAGCGGCCCGGCACCGACATCGACGAGGGGATCACCGCGCTGCGCCTGGCGCTGGCCAGGGCCGGGGCGCCCGCAGCGCGGCCGGGGAGCCGTTCGCTCGCGGGCGTCGCGGACCGGATCGTCGTCTCCGCCCGCCACACCGCGGACCGTCCCGACGACATCGCCCTGCTGCTCGCCACCCGCCGCGCCCGCCCCGGGAGCCCCCGGTGAGGACGGCCGTACGCGACCCGGAGACCGAGGGCCCGGACGCCCCCGGTTCCCGTCCGGCGGGCTCCCGCGTCACGGGGAGTGCCCCTCGCCTCTGCGGGCCCGGCAGTGTAGACATGGGCACATGGTCCGACTGATGGGTCGATCGGGAGAACGGTCACCCCGTCGTCCCGGCGGCCCGCACGCCCGACACCGGCAGGACGCGGACCGGTCACGGCGGGGAGGGAACGCGAGGCGGCCTGCCTCGGCACTGCGCTCGGCGCTGTCCGGACGCAGTGTGGCCGGCCAGGTCTTCGTGATGAACGTGGTCATCGTGCTGCTGCTGGTGGTGGCCGCGGCCGTCGCGCTGGTGCTCCAGGTGCGGCACGACAGCACCGTGGAGGCCCGCAACCGCTCCGTCTCGGTGGCCGAGACCTTCGCCAACTCCCCCGGCATCCTCCAGGCGCTGCGCGGCCCCGACCCCACGGCGGTGCTCCAGCCCCGCGCCGAGGCGGTGCGCAAGGCGACGGACGTGGACTTCGTGGTGGTCACCAACGACGAGGGGATCCGCTACACCCATCCCAAGCCGGACCGCATCGGCAAGAAGTTCGTCGGGAACATCGCCCCCGCGCTGGCCGGGAGGACGGTGACCGAGGAGATCGAGGGCACGATCGGCCCGCTGGTGCAGGCCATCGCGCCCGTCGAGGACCCCGACGGCAGGGTCGTGGGTCTGGTCTCGGCGGGCATCACGACCGAGAACGTGGGCGGGGTGGCCGACCGCCAGCTGCCCCTGGTGCTGAGCGCGGCGGCCGTCGGGCTGGCCCTGGCGACGGCGGGCACGGCCCTGGTGAGCCGCCGGCTGCTGCGGCAGACGCACGGCCTGGGGCCGCACGAGATGACCCGGATGTACGAACACCACGACGCCGTCCTGCACAGCGTCCGCGAGGGCGTGCTCATCGTCGGCGCCGAGGGCCGGCTGCTGCTCGCCAACGACGAGGCGCGGCGGCTGCTCGCCCTGCCCCCCGACGCCGAGGGCCGGCACGTCGGCGCGCTGGGGCTGCCGTCCGACCTGGCGGAGCTGCTGGCCTCGGGCCAGGCCGCCACCGACGAGGTGCACCTGGTCAAGAACCGGCTGCTGGCCATCAACCAGCGCCCCACGGACGTACGGGGCGGTCCGGCCGGCAGCGTCGCGACGCTGCGCGACTCCACCGAGCTGCGGGCCCTGTCCGGCCGGGCCGAGACCGCCCGGGAGCGCCTGGACATCCTCTACGCGGCCGGTGTGGGCATCGGGACCAGCCTGGACGTCACCCGCACCGCCGAGGAGCTGGGCGAGCTGGCCGTGCCGCGGTTCGCGGACTACGCCACCGTCGACCTGTTCGACACCGTGCTGGCGGGCGGCCAGCCGGGCGGCGTGACGCCGCTGCGCCGCACCGCGCTCAGCGGGATCACCGAGGAGGTCCCGCTCTATCCGGTGGGCCGGCAGATCCGCTACGTGGACTCGTCCCCGCAGGGCCGCACCCTGGGGACCGGACGGGCCGTCCTGGAACCCCGGCTCGACGAGGCCCCCGGCTGGCAGGCGCAGGACTTCGAGCGCTCCGCGCAGGTGGTGGAGTACGGAGTCCACTCGCTCATCACCGTCCCGCTGCGGGCGGGGACCCTGGTGCTCGGGGTGGTGAGTTTCTGGCGTTCGGTCAAGCCCGAGCCGTTCGACGAGGACGAGCTGGCGCTCGGCGAGGAACTGGTCGCGCGGGCCGCGGTGTCCATCGACAACGCCCGCCGCTACACCCGTGAGCACAGCATGGCGGTGACCCTCCAGCGCAGTCTGCTGCCGCGCAGGCTGCCCGAGCAGAACGCGCTGGACGTCGCCTACCGCTACCTGCCCGCGCAGGCCGGGGTGGGCGGGGACTGGTTCGACGTGCTGCCACTGCCCGGGGCCCGGGTCGCGCTCGTGGTCGGCGACGTCGTCGGGCACGGGCTGCACGCGGCGGCCACCATGGGCCGGCTGCGGACGGCGGTGCACAACTTCACCGCCCTCGACCTGCCGCCCGACGAGCTGCTCGGGCTGCTGGACGAGCTGGTCGGACGGATCGACCAGGACGAGGCGGCCGACGACAGCACCGCCCCGGTGACCGGCGCGACCTGCCTCTACGCGATCTACGACCCGGTCGCCGGCTCCTGCGTGATCGCCCGGGCGGGTCATCCGCCGCCGGCCCTGATCCGGCCGGACGGCACCGTGGAGTTCCCGGAGGTGCCCGCCGGACCCCCGCTGGGCCTGGGCGGCCTCCCGTTCGAGACGACGGAACTGCGGCTGGCCGAGGCCAGCCGGCTGGTGCTGTACACCGACGGGCTGGTCGAGGACCGCGTGCACGACATCGACGTCGGTCTGGAGCAGCTGCGCCGGGCGCTGGAGACGGCGGGCGAGACGCCCGAGGAGACCTGCCGGACCGTCCTGGACGCCCGGCTGCCGGACCGGCCCGGCGACGACATCGCCCTGCTGGTGGCGCGGACCCGGGTGCTGGGCCCGGACCAGGTGGCCGAGTGGGACGTCCCGAACGATCCGGCGGCGGTCGCCGAGGTCCGTTCCCAGGTCACCCGGCGGCTGGCCGAGTGGGGGCTGGACGAGCTGGCGTTCACCACCGAGCTGATCCTGAGCGAGCTGGTCACCAACGCGATCCGGTACGGCGGCGAGACCGTCCACGTCCGGGTGGTGCGCGACCGCAGCCTGATCTGCGAGGTGTTCGACAGCAGCAGCACGTCCCCGCACCTGCGCTACGCGGCGATGACGGACGAGGGCGGGCGCGGGCTGTTCCTGGTCGCGCAGCTCGCCGAGCGCTGGGGCACCCGCTACACGCCGGCCGGCAAGGTCATCTGGGCGGAGCAGCCGGTGCCCTGACGGACGCGGCCCCGGTCACCCCCGCTCCGTACCAGTTTCGTGCACGACGGGTGCCCGGCACGCCCGTCTTCTGGTAGGAAACTTTCCTATCAGTGCCCGGCACTCCCTTCCCCCACTCCCCCACACCCTGGAGATTCCGTGAGGCACCCCTTCCGCGACCCGGCGCGCCCCGCCGGCCCCTCGCGCCGTACCGTGCTCGCCATGGCATGCGCGTCCCTGGCGACAGTCCCCCTGCTCACCCCCTCGCGCGCCGCGGCCGCGTCCGCGCGCGCGGCGGGACTCGACGACCCGGCGAAGAAGGAGATCGCCATGCGACTGGTGTCGAGCGCCGAGAACTCCTCGCTCGACTGGAAGGCCCAGTACCGGTACATCGAGGACATCGGTGACGGCCGCGGCTACACCGCGGGCATCATCGGCTTCTGCTCCGGCACCGGCGACATGCTCGACCTGGTGGAGCTGTACGGCGAGCGCAGCCCCGGGAACGTCCTCGCGCCCTATCTGCCGGCGCTGCGCCGGGTGGACGGCTCCGACTCGCACGAGGGCCTCGACCCCGGCTTCCCGGACGACTGGCGCCGGGCCGCCGACGAGGACCCGGAGTTCCGCCGGGCCCAGGACGACGAGCGGGACCGCGTGTACTTCGACCCGGCCGTACGGCGCGGCAAGGAGGACGGGCTGCGGACGCTGGGGCAGTTCGCGTACTACGACGCGATGGTGATGCACGGCGACGGGGGCGACCTCGGCTTCTCCAGCATCCGCGAGCGGGCCCTCGGCCGGGCCCGCCCGCCGGCCCAGGGCGGTGACGAGGCCGCCTACCTGCACGCCTTCCTCGACGAGCGGGTGTGGGCCATGAAGCAGGAGGAGGCGCACAGCGACACCAGCCGGGTCGACACGGCGCAGCGCGTCTTCCTGAACGAGGGCAACCTGGACCTCGAACCGCCGCTGGACTGGCACGTGTACGGGGACGCCTACCACATCGGCTGACCCGCACCCCGGCCTTCGCCCCCCCGCCGGCGGGCCGGGCAGGACGCGGGCCGCGGAACCGGCCGTACGCCGGGTTCCGCGGCCCGTGTGCCGCCGGTTCCGCGTTCCGTGTCAGTGCCGGAACGCGTCCTTGCCCTTCTCCTTGGCCTGCCGGGCGTCGCCCTTGGACTGCGCGGCGCGGCCCTCGGCCGTCATCCTCTCGTTCCCGACGGCCCGGCCGACCGCTTCCTTGGCCTTCCCCTTGGCCTGCTCCATCTTGGCCCTGGACTTCTCGTTGCCGGCCACAGTTGTTCACCTCTCGGCGTTCGCTTGCGATGTCCTGCCCGGCGGGTCGCCCGATGCGGCGCGCCCAAACGTGCGAACGCCCGGCAGGGGTGCCCGGCGGGGCCGTGGGTACGAGCACGGCAGGACAGAACATCACGCCGTCGACTCGGAGGAACGTCATGGCCGGAGTACTGGACCGGATCAAGCGGTTCGCGCGCAGCCCGCAGGGGCGCCGGGCGACCGAGCAGGTGCGCAGGGCCGCTTCGGACCCGCGCCGTCGCGCACAGGCCCAGGAGATGCTGCGCAGGCTCGGCAAGCGCCGCTGAGCGACTCCGTCCCCCGGAAGCCGGCGGGGAGGTCAGTTCTGACCGGCGTGGGTGTGGCTGTGGGACGTCTCCGGCGGGCAGCCGGGGTCGTCGCCGGAGCGGTCCCGGTGCCAGTCGCGGACCGCGACGGTCAGCGCGCACAGCATGGCGGCGACACCGGTGCCGACCGACAGGGCCACGGCCTCGTGGTAGTCGTCGTGGGTGGCGTTGAGCGTCAGATAGAAGAGCCCCGGCAGCGCGGCGGTGCCCACGGCGCCGCCCAGCCGCTGGCCCGTCTGGAGGGCGCCCCCGGCCGCACCCGCCATCCGCACCGGTACGTCGCGGAGCGTCATGGTGATGTTCGGGGAGATCACGCAGCCGCTGCCGAGTCCGCCGAGCAGCAGGGCCGGGGCGGCGAGCCAGGCGGCCACGTCGGAGGGTGCGAGCCAGAGCAGCAGCGCGGTCGTGCCCAGGCCCGCCATGACGGCGACCAGCCCCCAGACGGTCAGCAGCCGGCCCAGCCGCTCCACCAGCCGGCCCGCCACGGCGGCGGCGACGGCCGACCCGACGGCGAACGGGGTCACCGCCAGGCCCGACATGAGCGGTGAGTAGCCCAGCCCGTTCTGGAAGAAGAGCGCGAAGACGAGCCACACCCCGCTGAACCCGACGAAGTACAGCGCGGCCAGGCCCGCGCCGGTGGCGTAGCCGCGGGTCTCGGTGAGCAGCCCGGGTTCCAGGAGCGGCTGACCGCCCCGCCGGGCGATCCGGCGTTCCCACCGCGCGAAGGCGAGCAGGACCAGCGCCCCCGCCGGGAACAGCCACCACACCTCGGCCAGGCCGCCGCCCTCGGCGAGGACCAGCGGCAGCATCAGCGCCAGGATGCCCGTGCCGAGGAGCGCCACGCCCACGGGGTCGAGGTGTCCCCGGCCGCCGGGCGCCACCCGGGGCAGCAGGCGGAAGCCGAGGAGCAGGGCGAGCAGGCCGACCGGCACGTTCACGTAGAAGATCCACCGCCAGCCCTCGGGACCCGCCAGCGCCAGGATCAGACCGCCGACGACGGGTCCCACGGCGCTCGACACCCCGACGGTGGCGCCGAACAGCCCGAACGCCCGCCCGCGTTCCGCGCCCCGGAACAGCTGCTGGATCAGCGCCGAGTTCTGCGGCGCGATGCTGCCCGCGGCGACGCCCTGGGCGAGCCGGGCGGCGACCAGCAGTTCGATGCCGGGCGCGGCCCCCGCCGCGGCGCTGCAGAGCACGAAGGCGGCCAGGGCGGCGAGGAAGACGCGGCGTCTGCCGAACGCGTCGCCGATCCGGCCCGCGGTGACCAGGGTCAGGGCGAACGCGAGCGCGTATCCGGAGACGACCCACTGCACGGACGCCGGCGAGGTGTGCAGCCCCTGCTGCATGGAGGGCAGGGCGACGGCGACGATCGTCACGTCCAGCAGGGTCATGAAGCCGGCGACCAGGGTCACCCACAGGGCCCGCCACCGGTTGGGGTCCAGGCTGTCGTCCGGACGCTGCACACGGACTCCCCTCGCGAGACGGCACGGGACGCCATTGCGTCCCACGCCTGCGTCACCCGTGACCGGCCCTTCAAACCCGTGCCCAAAGCCAAGCCAGGAGATCCCATAAGATGTCCTTATGACCTCATAGACCGGACCCACGTACCGACTTAGGCTTGCCTTAGCTTAGGCTTCCCGGAGAGTCGATCTGTCACCGCTCGAAGGGAACCTGAACATGCCCCGCCCTCTGCGGGTAGCCATCGTCGGATCCGGCCCGGCCGGGATCTACGCCGCCGACGCCCTGCTCAAGTCCGAAGTGGCCGCCGACCCCGGTGTTTCCATCGACATCTTCGAGCGCATGCCCGCCCCGTTCGGACTCATCCGCTACGGCGTCGCGCCCGACCACCCGCGGATCAAGGGCATCATCACGGCCCTCCACCAGGTGCTCGACAAGCCGCAGATCCGCCTCTTCGGCAACGTGAACTACCCGACCGACGTCAGCCTGGACGATCTGCGCGCCTTCTACGACGGTGTGATCTTCGCCACCGGTGCCACGGCGGACCGGGTCATGTCCGTCCCCGGCATCGACCTCGACGGCTCGTACGGCGCGGCCGACTTCGTCGCCTGGTATGACGGCCACCCCGACTTCCCGCGCACCTGGCCGCTGGAGGCGGAGAAGGTCGCCGTCCTCGGTGTCGGCAACGTCGCCCTGGACATCGCGCGCGTCCTCGCCAAGACGGCCGACGAGCTGCTGCCGACCGAGATCCCGCCGAACGTCTACGAGGGCCTCAAGGCCAACAAGGCGCTGGAGGTCCACGTCTTCGGCCGCCGCGGCCCGGCGCAGGCGAAGTTCAGCCCGATGGAGCTGCGGGAGCTGGACCACTCCCCCAACATCGAGGTGATCGTCGACCCCGAGGACATCGACTACGACGAGGGCTCGATCGCGACCCGGCGCGGCAACAAGCAGGCCGACATGGTCGCCAAGACCCTGGAGAACTGGGCGATCCGCGACGTCGGCGACCGGCCGCACAAGCTCTTCCTGCACTTCTTCGAGTCGCCCTCGGAGATCCTCGGCGAGGACGGCAGGGTGACCGGCCTGCGCACCGAGCGCACGGAGCTGGACGGCACGGGCAACGTCAAGGGCACCGGCGAGTTCAAGGACTGGGACGTCCAAGCGGTCTACCGGGCCGTCGGCTACCTCTCCGACCAGCTGCCCAAGCTGCCCTGGGACCTCGGCTCGGGCACGGTCCCGGACGCGGGCGGCCGGGTCGTCCAGGAGTCCGGCGAGCACCTGCAGTCGACGTACGTCACCGGCTGGATCCGGCGCGGTCCGATCGGTCTGATCGGCCACACCAAGGGCGACGCCAACGAGACGGTCTCCAACCTGCTGGACGACTACGCGAACGGCCGGCTGCAGACGCCGTCCGCGCCCGCTCCCGAGGCCGTGGACGCGTTCCTCGCCGAGCGGAACGTCCGCTTCACCACCTGGGACGGCTGGTACAAGCTCGACGCCGCGGAGAAGGCGCAGGGCGAGCCGCAGGGACGTGAGCGCGTGAAGTACGTCGAGCGCGAGGACATGCTCCGCGAGAGCGGCGCCTGAGCCAGGACGTCCGGCGCCGGTGACCTCCTCGCGGAGGCGCCGGCGCCGGTCGGGTGTCCGCCGGTCCCGCGACGGGTGACGGGCGGCCGGGATCAGACCTCCAGTTCGGTCTCGATCCGGCGCAGTTGGTGGCGGGACATGGCCAGGTTGGCACGGCTCGCGTCCAGCACCAGGTAGAGGAACAGACCGTTGCCGCCACGGCCCTTGAGCAGGCGGATCATGTGGTACTGGGTGTTCAGGGTGATCAGGATGTCCTCGATCTCGTCCTTCAGACCGAGGTGCTCCATCGTGCGCAGTTTGGACCGCACGACATCGGTGTTGCCCGCGGCGGCGACCTCCAGGTTGAAGTCCTTGCCGCCGCCCAGGGTGCCGAGGGCCATCCCGCTGGTGTAGTCGACCAGCGCGACGGCGGTCGCTCCGTCGATGGAGCTGAGGCATTCCTTGAGCGAGGTCTCCAGGTTGGCCATGGTGGTTTCCTTTCCGGAGGTGATCCGTACGCGATCGGTGGGTCAGGTCGGCCGGTTGGTGCCGCCGGCCTGGGGGGTGGGCTGGTGGGCGGGCCGTTGCGGGGTGCGCACCGGCAGGGTGCCGATGGGACGGGGCGGCTGGGCGGGGAGCGTCGCACCGGGTCCGGCGGCGGGGGCCCGACCGCGTTCCGCCCCGATCCCGGCGGCGACCAGCTCTCCGATCCGCGCGCCGCTGCGCCGGCCCTCCAGGTGGAGGCGGCCCACGTTGACCCGGCCGTCGGCGAGCAGGGTGAGCACGGCGGCCGGACCGGCGGCGTACGTGGCGACGTAGCCGTCGGCCCCGCGCAGCAGCAGTTCGCGGAAGCCGCCGCGCGCGGTGGCCTCGGCCATGCGGTGCGCGACGCCGAGGGCGGCCGCGGTGAGCGCGGCGAGGCCCTCGGGTTCGGAGCCCGGCGCGTCGTGGGCCAGGACGAGCCCGTCCACGGTGGCCGCGAGCGACCCGGTCAGCTGGGGCACGCGGTTGCGCAGTCGGTGCAGTTCGTCCAGGACGTCGCTCTCGACGGCCATGAGCAGTCTCCTTTCGTCGCGACGGCGGCGCGCGCGGATCACAGGGCCTCCAAGGCGTCTCGAAGCCGTCGCAGCAGGGCCGTGTCGGGGTCGTCCCACACGATCGCGCGAGGTTCCGGGCCGGGGACGAGGGGCGGCGCGGCGGGTGGCGCGGCACTGACGAGTCCGTCGGCGGCGAGGCGGCGCAGTTCGACCAGGGTGTGGTAGGTGCGGCAGGCGAGCGCCGACGCGATCTGAGCGGCGGTGCGGACGCCGTCCACCTGGGTCAGGGTGCGGCCGCGCCGCACGGGCAGCTCGGCGGTGTCCGTGCCCGGCACCCGGGTCAGGGGGAGGGTGTCGATGGCGGGGTCGGGCCAGATCCGGTCCAGCAGGGCGCGCCGGCGCCCGGACTCGCGGACCACGACCTCCACCGGGACGGAGCGGACCGCGCCGAGCCAGTGCACCGCGCCGGGCCGGAAGCGCTGTGCGCGCGTGTCGTGGGCCAGGACGAAGTACGCGGCGTCGAACAGCGCGCCCAGGTGGCAGACCTCCAGCGCGCCCGCGGTGAGCCGGCCGCTGTCCACGAGCCGGTGGCCGACCCGGTGCTGGGTGCCGCCCCGGTCGATCGCGTCCCACCAGCCGTCCGGCGGTACCGCGCCGCTGCGGGTGAGCAGCGCGCCGAGGTCGGGGGTGAAGGCCGATTCCACGTGCACGACGCGGCCCGCCGAGAGGTAGACGATGCCCCGCTCGCCCGACAGCGCCCCGGTCGCCCCTTCGGCCGCGAGGACCCCGAGCGCCTCGGACGTCGTCTCGTGCGTGGTCCAGGTGGTCGTCACGCCGGTCATCCGAGCACCAGCCGGTCCGCCATCTCGGCCAGCCGGATGCGGGCCAGGGCGAGGTTCCCGTCGTTGCGGTCCAGCCACAGGTGGAGGAAGACGGTGCTGTCGAACGGGGTGCTGACGAACCTGAGCAGATGGTAGGCGTCGCCGGTGGTGGCGATCAGGTCCTCCACCGGGGGTTCCTTGCCGGACTCCGCGGCGGCGCCCGCCGTACCGGCCGCCGCCAGGGAGCCGCTCTCCGCGACGTGCCGGCCCAGCTCCGCCGTCTCCGCCGCCGTCGCCTCCCAGTCGCCCCCCGGCGCCTCGCCGACGGCGCCGAGGGCGAGCCCGCTGATCCAGTCGACCAGGGACGCTCCGCGCGCGCCGGGCAGTCGCATGGCTTCCAGCAGACTCTCGTCGATTCCGGGCACGCCGGATCCCCTCCCTGCACGGCTGTACCGCGAACGTGACGACGACACTACGGAAAGTGCACGCATCCGGTGAGCGCTTTGGCATTTTCCAGAGGAACGTGCGCGCGGACCGGCATACTGCGCTGTTCGGCCCGTTCCGGGGGACGGCGGACGAGCGTGCCCGGCCGTTCCTGGTCGGCGCTGTTGCGGCGCGTGTTCGCCGAGTTCAAGGACGACGAGCTGACCGACCGGGCCTGCTCGTCACCTTCATGAGCGCGATCCTGTACCGGGCGGCGCCGAACGCCCGTGTCAAGGGCTTCAAACGGTCTCGCCAGGCAGCCTGGTCGCCTTCTACGTGGCCAACTTCGGCTCCTACAACAAGGCGTACGGCACCCTGGCCGGCGTCATCATCTTCCTGGTGTGGCTGTGGGTGACGAACCTGGCCATTCTGCTCGGCCTGGAGTTCGACGCCGAGCCGGCCAGGCAGCGGGTCATCGACGGTGGCCGCCCGCCCGAGGAGGAGCCCTACGTCGAACCGCGCGACACCCGGGCGTAGGACGAGGCGGACCGGCGGCGCGCGGCCTCGGACGAGTGACGCCAGGGACGCCACGGACGCCGGGAACGCTACGGCAGGATCGAGTCGACGTATCCGCCGTCGACCCGGACGGCCGCGCCCGTGGTGGCGGAGGCGAGCGGGGAGCTGAGGTACACCACCAGGTTGGCGATCTCCTCCGGCTCGATCAGCCGCTGGAGCAGGGACTGCGGGCGGTGTTCGCGCATGAAGACGCGCTGTGCCTCGTCCCAGGGCAGGTCGCGGTCGACCAGCTGGTACACGAAGTCCTCGACGCCCTCGGTGCGGGTGGGGCCCGCGATGACGCAGTTCACCGTGACACCGCTGCCCGCGGCCTCCTTGGCGAAGCCGCGGCCGACGCCGAGCAGGGCCGTCTTGGAGACTCCGTAGTGGATCATCTCGGCCGGGATCACGACGGCCGAGTCGCTCGCGATGTACAGCACCCGCGGCCCCAGCCGCGGTCCCTCATCCGGGGGAGATGGGCGCGCGTCAGCCTGACGCCCGCGAGGACGTTGATCTCGAAGTAGCGGCGCCACTCGGCGTCGCTGATCTCCAGCGCGGGTGCGGCGCCGAAGACGCCGAGGTTGTTCACGAGGATGTCCACGTCCGGCAGCGTCTCCAGGGCCCGCTCGGCGCCCTCCTCGGTACCGAGGTCGGCCGCCACCGGCACGAACGTGCCGTCCGGGACCTCGGCCCGCAGCGTGTCGGCGCTCTCCTCCAGGCGGCCGGCGCCACGGTGCGTCCGCCGAGGTCGAGGTCCATCAGGTCGCTCCTTGTCCTGCCGTACGGTCGGTCGGGTTGCTCCTGCCCACCCTCGCCCACGACGCACCCGCGACCCGGTCGGCCGCACCGCGCGCCCGCCCCGGCACGCCCGGTCGGCGGACCCCCGGTGCTCTCGGTTGACCTGCGGCGACGATACTTGCTACGTCCGTGCCCCTGCTGCCCGATGGACCCATGCCGACCTCTTCCACCGCCCGCCCCACGCATCCGCCCACGCTGTGGGCCGCTCGCGGCCGCCATGTCGGCTCCGCGGCCGAGGACACCGTCCGGCACCGGCTGCAGCGGCTCAAGGACGACCACGTCGTCGACGACTTCCTGGAACCGCCCGACGAGCCGGCGGCCGAGCCCTCGGCCGCCGGGACCCCCGGCCCCCGCGTTCTCGAGGCGCGCTGGAAGGCCCCCGGGGCCGTCACCGTGCGGGCCAGACTGATCCTGGAGCCCGCGTCGGCGGGCGGGCAGGAGTGGACGCTGCTCGCGGAGGCCGAGGAGGCCTGGGACCTCGCCTGGCCCTCCCCCGCCACCGTGTTCTGGCCGGACGACCCGGACGTCACCTGGGACCGGGACGCCGCCACGGGGCTGCGCCTGCGCGGCATCAACACCCTGCCCGACGACGACAAGGCCGTGCGCCGGCTGCTCAAGGAGGCGGGGCGCAGCCCGTGGAACATCCACGTGGTGGTGCACGAGGCTATGACCCCGGATCACCGCGGCCGGGTGCCGCTGGCTCAGCGGCTGCCACCCGGTCTGCGGCACCGGGTGGTCGAGCACCGCGCCGCGCCGCAGCAGTTGCGGGTGGTGAACTGGGCCCTGGAGGACTTCGGGGTCCAGGTGCCGCGCGGCGGCGCCGTGGTGCTGCCCGGTACACCGGCCCCGGCCGACTACGCCGCCGGTGACTTCTCCGTGCGCACCGTGTTCCTGGACGGCTCCGAGCCCACGGCGCTGATCGCGGCGGTGACGTCCTTCGCCGCGCTGCCCAGGCCGCTGCCCGACGACGCGGTGGCGGCCCTCGCCTCGCTGCGGGAGGACTGGCGGCTGCTGACCCTGGAGGAGGAGCTGGAGAGGGAGCGCAAGCTGGTGGCGATGTACGCCGAGGCGCTCGAGGCCATGACCCAGTCCCGTGACCTCTACCGGGAGGCGGCGGAACGCGCGGCCGAGGCCCTCGCCGTGTACCGGGAGTCCGCCGCGGGGGCACCGGCCGGACCACCGCCGTCCCCGGCTCCGTCGGCCTCTCCCCTGCGGGGTCTGACCCGCACGCTGGAGCGGTTCAGGGGCTCCGCCCGGACGCCCCGCCCGGACGCCGCCGACCGCGGTACCACGGAGCCTCCCGGGAGCCCGGCGACCGACGACTGACGACTGACGTGGCTGCGCACGACGGGCCGCCGCCGGGGTGAGGGCACCCTCACGTGTCATCCGGCGGGAGGTGGATACGCGGACGGCACAGGAGCACCGGCCCGTCCCGGAAGGTCACCGACGCCATGGACAGCCAGCACGACAGCGCCCCCGCTTCCCGCCCACCGGAGTCCTCCCGTTCCCAGACCACGCTCCGGGTCAACGGCAAACCGCACACCCTCACCGTCGATCACCGACGCGTCCTGCTGGACCTCCTGCGGGAGGACCTCGAACTCGCGGGCGCCAAGAAGGGCTGCGACCACGGCCAGTGCGGCGCCTGCACCGTCCTGGTCGACGGGCGGCGCGTCAACAGCTGCCTGCTGTTCGCGGTCGCCCTGGACGGCTGTGAGATCACCACCGTCGAGGGTCTCGCCGGGGACGGCGAGGAGCTGCACCCGGTCCAGCGGGCCTTTCTGGACCGCGACGCCTTCCAGTGCGGCTACTGCACCCCGGGCCAGATCTGCTCCGCGGTCGGCGCGCTCGCCGAGGCCGCGGCCGGGCACCCTTCGCACGTCACCGACCCGGCGGTGCCCTCCGGAGAGCCCGTCGCGCTGGGCCGGGAGGAGATCCGGGAGCGGCTGAGCGGCAACCTGTGCCGCTGCGGTGCCTATCCGCGCATCGCCGACGCCGTCGAGGACGTGATCCCGTGAAGCCCTTCGCCTACGTTCGTGCGGGCAGCGTCGAGGAGGCCACCGAGGCCTTCGCGGCGCACCCCGGCGCCCGCTACCTCGGCGGCGGCACCAACCTCGTCGACCTGATGAAGCTCGGGGTGGAGACGCCCGCCGCGCTCGTCGACGTCACCCGGCTGCCGCTGGACACCGTGGAGGAGCTGCCCGACGGCGGAGTGCGGGCGGGGGCGATGGTCCGCAACAGCGACCTGGCGGCCCACCCCGCCGTCCGCGACCGCTACCCGGCGCTGTCCCAGGCGCTGCTGGCCGGCGCCTCCGGGCAGTTGCGCAACGCCGCCACCACCGGCGGCAACCTGCTGCAGCGCACCCGCTGCCCCTACTTCCAGGACGTGTCGAAACCCTGCAACAAGCGGGAGCCCGGCACCGGCTGCGGCGCGCTGGAGGGCGTGCACCGGGACCACGCGGTCCTCGGTCACTCCGACCAGTGCATCGCCACCCACCCCTCGGACATGGCGGTGGCGCTGGCCGCCCTCGACGCGCGCGTCGAGCTGCACGGCCCCGAGGGGACCCGCAGCGTGCCCGCCGCCGACTTCCACCGGCTGCCCGGGCTGCATCCGGAGCGGGACACGGAGATCCACCCCGGCGAGCTGATCACCGGCGTGGTCCTGCCCGCCGGCACGGCCGGGCTGCCCTCGGCGTACCGCAAGGCACGCGACCGGGCGTCGTACGCCTTCGCGCTGGCCTCCGTCGCCGTCGTGCTGCACCTCGCGGACGGGGTGGTGGAGCGGGCCGGGATCGCCTTCGGGGCGCTGGCGCACCGGCCCTGGCGGGCCCGGCGGGCCGAGGACGCGCTGCTGGGCGCGGCCCCCACGACGGCGGCGTTCGAGCACGCCCTCGACCTGGAGCTGGCCGCGGCGGAACCGCTGCGGGACAACGCCTACAAGGTGCCGCTGGCCCGCCGGCTGGCCCTGGACGTACTGGGCCGGCTCGCGCCGCCCGCCACGACCTGAGGACCGAGGCGTCCACGAGGAGGACTCCATGACCGCCACCGATGCCGTCCTGGGCGCTCCCGTCGAGCGCCGGGAGGGGCGGGAGAAGGTCACCGGCACCGCCCGGTACGCCGCCGAGTACCCGCAGCCGGGCCGCGCCCAGGCCTGGCCGATACCGGCGACGGTCGTACGGGGCCGGGTGACCGGCGTCGACACCGCGGCCGCGCTCGCGCTGCCCGGCGTACTCGCCGTGCTCACCCACGAGAACGCGCCCCGGCTCGGCGCTCCCGACGACCCGACGCTGGCCGTGCTGCAGGGCCCGCACGTCCCGCACCGGGGCTGGTTCGTGGGCCTGGTGGTGGCCGAGTCGCTGGAGGCGGCCCGGGCCGGTGCCGCCGCCGTCCGGATCACCTACGAGACCGAGCCCCACGACGTGACACTCACCGCCTCGCACTCCGGGGCCTACGTCCCGGATTCCGCCAACGGCGGCTTCCCGGCCGTCACCGGGCACGGCGACCCGGACGGTGCCTTCGCCGCCTCGGCGACCCGGGTGGACGTCGCGTACACGGTGCCGCCGCTGCACAACCACCCCATGGAGCCGCACACCAGTACGGCGCACTGGGACGGCGAGCGGCTGACGGTGCACTCCTCCAGCCAGGGCACCTCGGCGGTGCGGGGGGAGCTGGCGCGCCTGTTCGCCCTGCCCGAGGAACGGATCACGGTGCGCGCGGAGCACGTGGGCGGCGGTTTCGGCTCGAAGGGCACCCCGCGGCCCGAGGTGGTGCTGGCGGCGATGGCGGCGCGGGAGACCGGGCGGCCGGTCACCGTCGCACTGCCGCGCCGCTACCTGCCCGCCGTCGTCGGACACCGGGCGCCGACCCTGCACCGGCTGCGGCTGGGCGCGGACGCCGGCGGCCGGCTCACCTCGCTGGTGCACGAGGTGACGACGCACACCTCCCGGGTGAAGGAGTTCGTGGAGCAGGCCGCGGTCCCCGCCCGCGTCATGTACGGCACGCCCGCCCTGCGCACGGCCCACCGGGTGGCGGCGCTGGACGTTCCCACGCCGTCGTGGATGCGCGCCCCGGGCGAGTGCCCCGGCATGTACGCCCTGGAGTCCGCCATGGACGAGCTGGCCGCCGAGCTGGGCGTCGACCCGGTGGAGCTGAGGATCCGCAACGAACCGGAGAGCGAGCCGGACAGCGGAAAGCCCTTCAGCAGCAGGCATCTGGTGGAGTGTCTGCGCGAGGGCGCCCGGCGCTTCGGCTGGGAGGGCCGCGACCCCCGGCCCCGGTCCCGCGAGGCGGGGCCCCTGCTGATCGGCAGCGGCGTGGCCTCGGCCACCTATCCGGTGCTGGTCTCCCCGTGCGTCGCCTCGGCGCGTGCCCTGCCCGACGGCGGTTTCCTGGTACGGGTCAACGCCACCGACATCGGCACGGGTGCCCGGACGGTGCTCGCGCAGATCGCGGCCGACGCCCTCGGCACCCCGCTGGACCGGGTGCGGGTCGACGTCGCCGACAGCGGCATCGGGTTCGCCCCGATGGCCGGTGGTTCCTCGGGCACCGCGTCCTGGGGGTCGGCCGTCCACGAGGCGTGCGTGCGGCTGAACGGCCGGCTGGCGGAGCACTCGGGGCGGCTGCCGGACGAGGGGATCGCGGCCGAGGCCGACACCTCCGGGACGGCGGACGCCGAAAGCCCCTTCGCCCGGCACGCGTTCGGCGCCCATTTCGCCGAGGTGGGCGTGGACACCGTCTCCGGTGAGGTTCGGGTGACGCGGCTGCTGGGTGTCTTCGCCGCGGGTCGCATCCTCAACGCGCGCACGGCCCGTTCCCAGTTCATCGGGGGCATGACGATGGGGCTCGGTATGGCGCTGACCGAGGACAGCACGATGGATCCGGTGTTCGGCGACTTCGTGCAGCGTGACCTGGCGGCCTATCACGTCCCCGCGCACGCCGACGTCACCGACCTGGAGGCGCACTGGGTCGAGGAGGAGGACGACCACCTCAACCCCATGGGCAGCAAGGGGATCGGCGAGATCGGGATCGTGGGCTCGGCGGCGGCCGTCGGCAACGCCGTCCACCACGCCACCGGCATCCGCTTCCGGGAGCTGCCGCTCACTCCTGACCGGGTGCTCACCGCGCTGCTCGCACACGAGCACCCCGCGGGCATGCTGGGCGTCTGACGACGCACGCGTGGTCCGCGCCGGTTCACCGTCCGGCGCGGACCACGCGGTGCGGGGGTCGAGCGGCGGCGGTCAGTCCGCGGCGGTGCGGCTGGACACCGGCACCGGGCGGGCCGGCCGGCGGCGGGCGGAGTCCTGCGAGGCCACCCGCACGCACAGCGCCGTGAGCGCGACGAGTGAGGCCGCCACGGCCACGGCGACCGCGACCCAGACCGGTGCCAGCGTGAGGTCCGTGACCGGGGCCACCCGTGCCGAGGGGGTGGCGCTGCCGTAGAGCTTGGCCGCGGCCAGCGCCGCCGGTCCCACCACCGCGGCGGCGAGCATCGGCACGGCCGGGCGCACGGTCAGCAGCAGGGCGAGCACCAGGCAGAGCGCCGACAGGCCGAGCGCCACCCCGTAGGCCGGTGCGGAGGCGTCGCCGCGGTGCAGCGGGAAGTAGGCGACGCCGCACCCGGCCAGGACCGCGACGGTGAGCCAGGCCGGCCAGGCCGGACCGCGGGCGGCCCGTCGTGCCGCGCGGTCGCGCACCGCCCGGGCCTTGTCCCGGTCGCGCACCGCCCGGGCCCGGTCGCGGTCGCGCGCGGTACGGGCCCGGTCGCGGTCGCGCGCGGCGCGGGTCTCGCCACGGTCGCGTCCCCGGCGGAACGGGCGTGGCGGCCTGCGGCGTTCACGGCCGCGGCGGTCCGCCTTGGCGGCCGTGCCGCCGAGCCCCGCCGACCGGGGCGCGAGCTCGCCCCCGTCGTCCTCGTCGGCCGCGTCCCGGTCCGCCCGCAGCCGCCGGGCGTCGGGACGCTCCGGGCGCAGGTGGCCGCTCTCGGCGAGCCGGCCGATCAGTTCGACCAGTTCCTCCACGGGCCGGCCGGTGGCGGCGGCGCGCACGGCCGCCTGACCGCAGTGCGGTTCCAGGGGCGTGCGGTGCAGCAGCGCCATCAGCCGGGTCACGTCCTCCACGGAGCGGCACTCCGCGGCGGCCCGGATCGCCTCGTCCGCGCTGTCGGACTGGCGCGGCGGCCGGGTCAGCAGGCCGACCAGCCGGGTCACGTCCTCGACGGACCGGTTCACGCCGACCGCGCGGAGCGCGTCGACCGTGGCCTGTGCGTACTGGGGCGACCGCTCCAGCGTCGTGATCAGGTCGACGACCTCCTCCAGCGGCCGGTCGGCCACGGCGGCGCGCACGAGGTCGCCGACGGGATCGCCGTACCCGTGGGCCGCGTCGGCGTCGGCGTCGGCGTCCGCGCCGGCGGCAGGGGCCGGGCCGGCGTCGGCATCGAGCGCGCGGGGGCCGGGGCCGTCGGGAGCGGGGAGGTCGGGGTCGGGCTCCAGTTCGGGGAGGTCGGCGTCGTCGAAGTCGACGTCCCAGATGTCGCTCTCCTGCTCGGGCGAGGGCCGGCCGGAAGAGGGCCGTGCCCCGGGATCCGCGCCCGGCGGTCGCGCCGTGCCGGTGGTCGTGGTCGTCTCCCCGGTGGGCAGGTCCAGGGCGGATATGGCGTACTCGGGCGAGCGGGGTGATGAAGAGCCGGTGGTCATGATCTCTCCGTGTGGTGGGGGTGCGGCCGCCCTGCGTCCCCGACATGCGACTCGCGCTGTGTGGTGCCATTACTAGGCAGGTCCACCGCGCCGTGCCACTCCGGGTGGGCCACAGGGATGAGAGAACCCGTCCCGCGGTCTTGCGGGCGCCGCCGGCGGGCATCCGGGTAGGGAGGCGCGCACCGCGCGCCCAGGGAGGGGCCCGTGGATACGACCACAGTGATCGTCGTGGCGGTGCTGCTCGCGACGCTCGTCCTCGCGGCGGCGGTCGCCGTCCTGGTGCGCCTGGTCCGCACCCGACGGGACCTCAGGCGGGCGGGGCTTCCGACGGGTCCCCGCTGGGTGTTCTGGGGGGCGGTCCTCTACTTGGTCCTCCCGGCCGACCTGTTGCCCGATCCGGTCTACCTGGACGACATCGGCGTACTGCTCCTCGCCCTGCGGTCCGCGCGCGGCGCGACCGGCGGCCGGCACGGCCCCGCGGAACGGCGGCGGACCACCGGCCCGCCCGGTGATTACGCAGCGTAAGGAAACCAATCACCCGTTCGATTCGTATAAGTCTCTGGAAGCCGAAGGAAGTCGGCGGACCAGATGACGGCGCAAAGGGACCGTCTTCTGATCGGCGCAGCACCGACTAGGGAGAGACGATGCAACCGTTCGCGCTCAACTACGCACGGCCGGCAGTGGAGTTGGAAGCCACCACTCCGTACGTCTACGACTCCGGGCTGCAGTTGAACGTGCTCCTCGACGGGCGGGTGGCCGCCTGCGACCACGCGCTGCTGAGAGAACTGGGGACCACGACCTCCACCGCGGGGTCGAAGACTCACTTCGACGACTGAACACGGGTCGTCGAGAATGACCGTGTTGATCCTGACCAGTGAAGAGGACGTCACCGCCGACATGGTGGTGGTGCACCTGAACGCGTCGGGGGTACCGGTGGTCCGGCTGGACCCCGCCGACCTCACCGACTCCGTCGCGCTCTCCGGCGAGTTCGTGCACGGCTCCTTCCGGGGCCATCTGTCCTCGGGGGGCCGCCTGGTGAGCATCGGGGGGCTGCGGTCGGTCTGGGTGCGCAGGCCGGGGGGCGCGGCCACCCGGGCCGCCGAGCCGTCCGCGTGGCTGACCGAGGAGGCCGGTCAGGCGCTGTACGGCATGCTGCGCGGCTCGGGGGCCCGCTGGATGAACCAGCCGGACGCCGCGCACCGGGCCAGGTACAAGCCCTGGCAGCTGCGTCTCGCCCAGCGGTGCGGGCTGCCCGTGCCGGCGACGCTGATCACGACGTTTCCGCGGGCGGCGCGCGAGTTCGCCGAGCGCTATCCGGATCTGGTGGTCAAGCCCGTCTCGGGCGCCCACCCGCAGGATCCGCCGCTGGCGGTGCCGACCAGCCGGGTTCCGCCCGAGGCCGACTTCTCCGCCGTCGCGCACGGCCCGACTCTGCTGCAACGCCGGGTCGCCAAGCGGGCCGACATCCGGCTGACCGTCGTCGGCGAGGAGCTGCTGGCCGCCCGCAAGACGGCACTCGCGAGCCTGGACCCCGACGAGGTGGACGTCCGCTTCGCCGGGTCGGGCGAGCCGTGGCGGCCGGCCGAGGTGCCCCCGCGGGTCGCCGAGGCGGTCCGCGCCTACCTCCGGGCGGCCGGACTGGCCTACGGCGCCCTCGACTTCGCCGAGGACGGCGACGGCACCTGGTGGTTCCTCGAGTGCAACCAGTCCGGGCAGTTCGGCTTCGTCGAGGTGGACACCGGCCAGCCGATCGCCCGCACCATCGCCGACTGGCTGGCCCGGCCCGGCGCCGCGGACGCGGTGGACCCGGGCGGTCCCGACGCGGCCGCGGTCGGGTGAGGCGGGGCGCGGCCGTCAGTGCGGGCGCGGGCCGGGCAGCAGGGCGGTGCGCTGCCAGCCGGCGCCGGGGGACGGCCGGCGCTCGGCGCCGGGCAGGTGCCCGGGGGCGCGCAGCGGACGCATGACCACCTCCAGTTCCCTGCTCACACGCTCGGCGTCCCGCCGCACCTGCTCGGGGACGTCACCGCGTTCGGCGACGAGTCTGTCGTAGATGGGGGAATCCTGGAACACCCGTCAACGTGCCTTTCGTGTCGTCCGCCCCCGCACGGAGGCGCGACTGAGCAGTCTAGGCGCCCGTTCACGCGGTGGTGCGCATTCCGCCAGGATGTGAACGACCGCTCAGGCACCGGTCGTGGAGCCGGGCCGCACGATCATGAGGACGGTCACGGTCGCCCACAGCAGGTTGAACACGCCGGTGAACATGGCGAGCCGGGCCGTGCGGGCCCGTTCGACCGGCCGCCCGTCGGCCAGTTCCGCCAGCAGTTCCTCCTGGCGCGGCAGGACGAAGGCGGCCAGGAGTCCCGCGGCGACGGCCGTGAGGGTGATGGACGCCACGAGCCAGGCGTCCGACAGCACGCCCATCGCGGCGGCGGTGGCGAAGCCGAGGACCGGCACCGCGATGCCCAGACCGGCGTAGACCCGGCAGATGCGGTGCAGCAGCCGGACGGTGCCGACGTCCCCGGCATCCCCGGCGCCCCCCACGTCCCCGGCTGCCGTCCCGTCCGCTCCCCCGACGGTCGCCGCCACCGGCACCCGCCGGGCGGCGGCCGGGAACATGCTGGCCGCGACGGTGACCGGTCCGACGGCGACGATGGCCGCCAGGACGTGCAGGGACAACAGGATCTTGGTCATGGGACGGGCTCCGGGGGATCGGGCGATGCGGTGATCGAGGACCACGGTAGGAAGACGGCGAGCACTCGCCCAGAGGCCGAAACGACAGCTTCCGACGGGATCTCGCCAGTGCCTCCACCAGGCGGCGGCGAGCAGCACCCGGGATCCACCTGGGCTTCTGCGGCCGGCGGGAACCCGCCTAAGCTGATCCGCATGCACTCGGTCGCGATCCTGGTCCTCGACGACGTGGTGCCGTTCGACATGGCGGCGCCCATGCAGACCTTCGACTGGACACGGCTGCCCGACGGCCGCAGTCCCTACCGGGTGAGCCTGTGCGCGGAGTCGGCCGAGGTGCGCACCGAGGGACTCACCCTCCGGATCGAACGGGGCCTGGAAGCGCTGGAGACCGCGGACACGATCATCGTGCCGGGTCGCTCCGAGGAGTCCGGCCCGCCGTCCGACCGCGTCCTCGACGCGCTGCGCCGGGCGGCGGGCGCGGGGACGCGGATCGCGTCGGTGTGCGTGGGCGCCTTCGTGCTCGCCCAGGCCGGGCTGCTGGACGGGCTGCGGGCCACCACCCACTGGATGGCGGCCGCGGAACTGGCCCGCCGTCACCCGCGGGTGGACGTACGTCCGGACGTCCTCTACGTGGACAACGGGCAGATCCTCACCTCGGCGGGCGCGGCCGCCGGTCTGGACATGTGCCTGCACATGATCCGCCGGGACCTGGGGTCGGCCGTGGCCGCGCACGCCGCCCGCATGTGTGTCGTGCCCCTGGAACGGGAGGGCGGGCAGGCCCAGTTCATCGTGCACGAGCATCCGCCGGTGCCCAGGGGTTCGGAGTTGGAGCCGGTGCTCCGGTGGATCGAGGACCATCTGGCCGGGGAGATGACCCTCGGGGCGATGGCGGCGCGTGCGGGCATGAGCGAGCGCACCTTCAGCCGCCGGTTCCGCGAGCAGACGGGCACCACTCCCCTGCAGTGGCTGCTGCGGGCCCGGGTGCGGCGCGCCCAGTACCTGCTGGAGAACGGGGACCAGCCGGTCGAACGGATCGCCCGGCAGGCGGGTTTCGGCTCTCCCACGGCCTTCCGCGAGCGGTTCCGCCGGGTGGTGGGCACCACGCCCTACGCCTATCGCGCCGCCTTCCGGGCGAAGACCTCCGCGTCGCCGGACGGCTCCGAGGTCCCGCTCGGGGTGTCACACGGCCAGTGACAGGCCGCTCTCCCCGTCGACGTCCGCCGGGCACGCCTCCGGTGTCGCGCGCCCCTTGGCGAGCAGCAGTGCGTCCGCCTTCGCCACGGCGTCGTGGACACTGGTCGTCGCCAGCATCACGCACAGTGTGTAACTGACGTCCGTCAGTTCCCGCGTCACCGCGGGCCGCGGCCGCTCGGCCTGAGCGATCCGCAGCGTTGCGTACCGCGTCAGCAACTCCCTGACGACCTTCGGGTCCGGTTCGAGCACGAAGCGCCCCTCTCTCGACTTTCGCTGCGTATGCCCGGCCCCGGCCGTCACAATCGCACCGCGCCCGCTCCCGCCCGCGATTGACCGGATCCGGGCGTTCACCGCCCGGCCCGCTCCCTTTCCACCACCTGCCCAAAGGCGCGCGGCGGCCGCCCCTGCGCACGGGCCCGGGGGCGGGACCCGGACGCGCTCAGGCGACCTGACCGCTGTGGAGTGCGGTGTACGCCCCTCCCCCGGCCAGCAGTTCCTCGTGCGTGCCGATCTCCTGGATGCGGCCCTCGCCCATCACCACGATCCGGTCCGCGCCCCGCACGGTCGACAGCCGGTGCGCCACGACGAAGGTGGTGCGCCCGCGCAGCAGCCGGGCCAGCGCCTGCTGGACGAGCGCCTCCGAGCGGGTGTCCAGCGCCGAGGTGGCCTCGTCGAGGACCAGCACCCGGGGGTCCCTGATCAGGGCGCGGGCGATGGCCAGCCGCTGGCGCTGCCCGCCGGACAGCCGGGCCCCGTGTTCCCCGACCAGGGTGTCCAGGCCCCGCGGCAACCGGTCGACGAACTCCAGGGCGTTGGCGTCGCGCAGGGCGCCGCGCACCGTCTCCTCGTCGGCCTCGTCCATGCCGTAGGCGACGTTCTCCCGGATCGTGCCGTCGAACAGGATGGACTCCTGCGGCACCACCGAGACGAACCGCCGGTACGTGCGCAGGTCGAGGGTGTTCATGTCGTTGCCGTCGAGCAGCAGCCGCCCCGAGGTCGGCCGCAGGAAGCCGATCACCAGGTTGAGGACGGTGGACTTGCCGGCGCCGGACGCGCCGACCAGCGCGATGGTCTCGCCGGGCTCGACGGAGAGCGTGAAGTCGCTGACGGCGGGCCGTCCGTCGCTGTCGTAGAGGTGCCCGACGCCCTCGAAGGCGACGGCTCCGCGCAGTGCGGTCAGCTCCTTCTTGCCCTCGTTGTCCTCCAGTTCGGGGGCCTGCAGCACCTCGCCGACCGAGCGGACGGACTCCAGGCCCTTGGTGATGACGGGGGCCAGACCCGCCAGCGTCGTCGTGGAGTTGGTGAGAGTGGTCAGGAAGGCGCTGAGCATGACGACGTCACCCGCGGTGACGCCCCAGACGTCGTAGTACGAGATCAGCGCGGCGCCCGCGAGCACCAGGACGCCGACCACGTTGAGCACGACCCAGGACAGCGAGCCGAAGCGGCCGTTGACCAGGTCCAGGCGCATCCCGGAGGTCAGCAGCCGGTCCAGGGTGCCGTCCATGCGGCGCAGCGCCTTGCCCTCCAGGCCGTGGGCGCGGGTGACCGGGATGAGCCGGGTCATCTCCGTGACCCGCGAGGACAGGGTCTCCACCTCGTGGCGGAAGCGTTCGTTGTGGGTGCGCAGCCGGGCGCGGAGGCGGGCCACGAGGAGGGAGGCCGCGGGGACCACGACGAGGAAGACGGGCAGGAACTCCGGGGTGCGCACGCCGATGATGACGAGGCCGCCGGTGAGCACGGTGAACGCGCCGAGCCCGGTCTCGGCGGTCTGCTGCACCATCTGCTCCACCGTCTCCACGTCCCGGACCACCTTGGCCTGCAGCACGCCCGCGCTGACCCGCGAGTGGTAGCCGATGGAGAGCTGCTGCATGCGCGTGCACAGCGCGGACCGCAGGGCGGTGCCCATGCGGCGCACGCTGCCGTACAGCAGGCGGACGTAGAGCAGGTGCAGCGGGTAGTTGACCACCAGGATGAACATGATGAGCCCGGTGCCGGCCCACAGGTCGGTGATCGGACCGTGCTGGACCACGGTGTCGACGATGGCGGCGGTGACGAGGGGCAGCAGCCAGATCGGGCTGTGCTTGACGGTGAAGACGGCGACCGCGCCGGCCAGTCGGCGGCGGTCGGCGCGGAACAGGTAGACGAGCGTGCGTATCGGGTGTTCGCCCCGGTAGCGGTGATCGAGCGGCTTTTCCATCGACGACGCCATCGGCGTGGTCCTCCTGGTGACCGAGTGGGGCAAGCGCTTGCTTCCCGCGCTTTCCTACCCTGTCGGCCGGGGGCACGCCACACCGTTCCGCGCCTTGGGAGGGACCCGCGCCTTCTCCCCCGTGGAGGGCGCGGGTCCCGGTCCGTGCAGGGTGCCGGTCTCAGTCCCCGAGGGTGCGGGCGAGTTCGCTGGTGGCGCGCATGATCTCGGTGTCGTCCTCCGCCAGCAGCCGCTCCAGTCCGTCCCGCCGGGCGCGGACGGCCTGCCGCGCCGCGCGCTCCCAGGCCACCGGGTTCTCACGGTGATTGAGCAGCTTGGGGTAGGCGGTGGCGGTGGTCTCCCACTGCCGGGCGTCGGCGATGTTCTTGAGCAGCTGGATGATCTGCGCCCGGCAGCTCACCTGGGGCCGCTGCGCCAGCTCCCACAGGAAGGGCACGGTCGCGGCGGTCGCCTGCTCGACGACGAAGCCGTACTGGCAGATGCGCCTGCGCAGGTCGCCGAGGGCGGCACGGGCGGTTTCGGCGTCGCCCCGGGCGACCTTGCGCAGCAGCCGCGGAATGGCCGCGGCCGAGCCGGTGGAGTCCTGGATGTCGCTCCAGGGCACGCCGTCCAGGCCCGCGAGCAGGGTGGTGGTACGGGGGGAGCCGGGCGGCGTCTGACGGTCGGTGCGCCGGATGCTCGGCTCGGGTGTCGGAGCGCTGCGCATGGTGTGGGGCCCTTCCGCGGCAGTCGGGTCAGGTGAGGGGGCGGGTCGACAACGCGGCCCATACCGTCTTGCCGGCCGGAGGGCGCGGGGTCCAGCCCCACTCCTCGGCGAGGGCGTCGACGATGCACAGGCCGCGTCCGTGCTCCCGGAGTGCGGAGCCGTCGGACGGGTCGAAGCGGGGCGCGTCGTCCCCCGGATCGGAGACGGTCAGCGTCAGCCGGCCGGAGCCCAGGGCGAGTCCGAGCCTGATCTCCGGCCCGTCGGCCGCCGACGGCGGCACCGCATGCGTCAGTGCGTTGGAGACGAGTTCGGTGATCACGAGGACCGCGTCGTCACCGAGGTGGTCGAGCGACCACCCGCGCAGGGTGTCCCGCGTGAAGACCCGGGCCCGGGCGAACCCCTCCCCGCTGCACGCGACGCGCAGTACGGCGGCGGTCGGGCGGCCGCCGAGGGCGGGACGGCTCGTGTACGGGGCGGACGACGGCGGGTCGGCCCGGCCGACGGTGGCTCGCACCGGGTACGGGAGCCCTCCGGAGCGGGTCGTCGCGCCTGCCTCCGACACGGGTTCGCCGGGCGACCGGAGCGTTGGATGCGCAGGTGACGGCACAGCATCTCCCTGATGCGACGTCAGAACAAGGCGTCGACCGAGGGGTTGACGCCACGGCTATTATCCACGGTTAGAGCGCTCGCGTGCAATTGCACGAGAAATTGCGCGAAAAAAGTCGGATGGGGGCGCTCGGGGACCGGTACGACTCGGTCCGCTCCCCCGAACAGCAAGGAGACCGCGGTGCCACCAGTGCGCAACGGAGTGCAGGCCAGCTTGTTGGACGCCTGCTGGAAGAAGAGTCGGCACAGCAACGCCGAGGGCAACTGCGTCGAGGTCGCCCTCGTGGACGGAGGCATCGCGATGCGCAACTCCCGGGATCCCGACGGCCCCGCGCTCGTCTACACACCGGCCGAGGTGGCGGCGTTCCTGGCGGGGGCGAAGGACGGCGAGTTCGACCACCTGGTCTAGGGCGCGGGCGGCGCGGCGGCCCCGGAAGCGGAGCCCAACTACCCGATTTCCGCAGGCGGATGCGGCGGGCCCCGGAGGGATGAGATAGTCTTTCCTTCAAGTCTGCCGGTCTGCTGGGAGTCAGGATGTCCGCCGCGCCGCATCGCATCTCCCGTCTCGAACCCTATCTGGATCGGGCCGAGCCTGCTCCGACCCTGCTGAAGATGCTCGTCGGCGTGCAGCTGGCGGGTTTCCGCGAGGATGCCGACCTCTCCCAGGACCAGGCCGCACGCGCGCTCGGCTTCAGCGCCGCGAAGCTCTCGCGCATCGAGTCGGGCAAGGGCCGCAGGCCTCCCACGGAGACCGACGTCCGGGCGCTGCTGGAGCGGTACGGCACCGATCCGTACGAGGCCTCGGTACTGCTCAAGCTGTTGCAACGGGCGGGCGAACCGGGCTGGTGGCAGCGGTACGACAAGCGCCTGATGCCCGAGTGGTTCGACCGCCTGGTCGGCCTCCAGGAGGCCGCGGCGACCATCCGTACCTTCGAGATCCAGTACGTCCCCGGTCTGCTGCAGACCGAGGCCTACACCGATGCCGTGGTCAGGCGCGGCCTGCCGAACGCACCCGGGAACGAGGTCGGACGCCGGGTCGAACTGCGCAAGCGCCGGACCCAGTTGCTGGACCGCAGGGACGCGCCGCAGCTGTGGGCGATCATCGACGAGTCCGTGCTGCTGCGTGTGCTGGGCAGCCGCGAGATCATGCGCGAGCAGCTCGCCCACCTCGCCGCGATGGCGAAGCTGCCCCATGTGACGCTGCAGATCGTGCCGCTGGACGTGACGAACGCGTCGGCGCCCGCGATCCCCGTCACCTATCTGCGTTTCGGTGGCAGCAGCCTGCCGGACGTGGTCTACCTGGAGCACATCAGGAGCGCCAACTTCCTGGAGGACCAGGACGAGACCGAGGAGTACCGGGTCGCGCTGGACCGGCTGGCCGACGAGGCGCTCACTCCGCGCGAGTCACTGGAGCGGCTGCGCGAGACGATGGTAGCGCGCTACTCCGACAAGTAGCGGCAGCACGGCACGGACGACGAAGGCGGGGGGGGTGACCGGTCCGTCCGCGGTCAGCGCAGACGGCCCAGTCCGCCGAACTCGATCCACTCGTCGGTGAGCTGGCGCGGCGCCACCTCGGTGTCCGGGCGCCAGGTGGAGACCTCCACGAGCCCCGGATCCAGGATGTCCATGCCGTCGAAGAGTGCCTCGACGTCCTTGGGCTCGCGCACCCGGCCCCAGTGGCCCTGCGTCGCCTGGTCCATGAAGTCCGTGACGAACTTCCGTACCTCGGCGTCCTCGCTGACCAGCTGGCACATCACCGCGAAGCTGCCGGGCGCGAGGTGCTCGGTCACCCGGCGGACGACCGCCCGGGGGCCGTCCGTGTCGCTGTCCGGGATGCAGTGGAACACCGAGTTGAACAGCACGGCGACCGGCTGCGAGAAGTCGATCAGGCGCTGGGTGTCCGGGTGGGAGAAGATCTCCTCCGTCGCCCGCATGTCGGCGTGGATGACGGCGGTCTGGTCGTTCTGGTCGAGCAGCGCCCGGCCGTGGACCAGCACCATCGGGTCGTTGTCGACGTAGACGACGCGGGAGTCGGGGGCGACGCGCTGGGCGACCTGGTGCACGTTGTCCTGCGTGGGCAGGCCGGAGCCGTGGTCGAGGAACTGGCGGATGCCGTAGTCCTCGACGAGGATGCGGACGACCCGCTGGAGGAAGCGCCGGTTGTTCAGCGCCAGTCGGCGCGTACTGGGGACGACCTTGTCGAGTTCGCCGACGGCGGCCCGGTCGGCCGCGTAGTTGTCCTTGCCGCCCAGGTAGAAGTCGTACATACGTGCCGCTGTTGGCACGTTGGCGTCGATCTCCGTGGACAGCTGCTTGTCGGCTTGCATCGTTCCCCCAGCTCCGTACGGGCGCCAACTGGACTGGCATGACAGACAGTACATCTTAAAGACCTAGTGGTCAGCCAAACCAGAGGCCGGATCGAGTGGCCGTCAAATAGCTTGTCAATCAGTCCAGTTGACGGCCACTCGATCGGTTCAGCCGCGTCCGGCCAGGTAGGCGTCGACTCCGGGCGCCTTGTGGGCCTCCTCCACGCCGACCAGACCGCCGAGCGCCTTGGCGTCGGGCTTCAGCACGTACGTCGACCGGCTGGCCGGCGCGGTGACGTAGGTGAAGTTCTGCGGGGTGCCGAGGCCGGTGTCGGCGTTCTTCTGCGAGCGGTGCGCCTTGACCACGTCCTGCCGGGTGAGGCTGCCGCCCTCGCAGGCCTTCTTCAGGTCGGCGCCGATCAGCTGGGCGGCGTTGTAGCCGGAGAGCACCCCGGAGTCGACCGGCTCGCCCGGGTACGCCTTCTGGTAGGAGGCGACCATCTTCTTGACGCCCGGCAGGTCGGAGCTGACCGCCGGGGCGGCACTCACCACGTGCACCATGGCTTCCAGCGCCGCCGCCGCGGGCGTCTTCAGCAGCTGCGGCGCGTAGCCGGGCGCGCTGCTGACGATCGGCACCTTCAGACCGCGGGCGGCGGCCACGCCGGCCAGGGAGGCGGTCTGGGCGGGGCCCGCGCTGATCAGGATCGCCTTCACCCCGGCCTTGCTCAGCGCGGACACCTGCGCGGTCAGGTCGGTGTCCGTGGCTTTGATCTTCTGCCCCGCGACCTTCATCCCCGCCTGTTCGGCGGCCCACTCGGAGCCTTCCAGCGCGTTGGCGCCGTAGTCGCCCTCGAAATAGACGTGGCCGATCGTGTCGCCCTCGGTGAGCTTCTTGGTACGGGTGAGGAAGTCGACGGCGGCGATCATGTCGAGGTCGTAGGTGGTGCCGAGGACCTGGACGGAGTCCCGGCCGAGCAGGCTGGCCGCCCAGGCCTGCGGGAAGGTCAGCATGTGGTCGCGCTCGATGTCGTCGAGCAGGGCGGCGACCACCGGGGAGCCGATGACCTGGGGCAGGGCGACGACGTCGGGGGCGATGTCGGCGTAGGCGGTGACCGCCTTCTGCACGTCGTAGCCGTGGTCCTTGACGACGATCTCGACCTCGCGTCCGCAGATGCCGCCCGCGGCGTTGGTCTCGTCGGCCCACATCTGCTGGGCCTGCACGATGCTCTTGCCGAGGGTGGCGTAGGGGCCGGTGAGGTCGGTCAGCGCGCCGAGTCTGATGGTCTTGTCGCTGACTCCGGGGCCGGACTTGACGCCGTCGGCGGCGTCGTCGGTGCTCCCGCCGTCCGCCTTGGAGCTGCAGGCGGTGCCCGCGAGCAGCACGGCGGCCAGGGCCGCGGCCAGGGCGGCGGTCCGGGTGGTGCGGGGCCTGGGGTGCTTGACGTTCACGGGGTGTGCTCCTTGGCTCGTGCGGAGGTGTCGTCGGTGCCGGTGGTGCCTGTAGTGCCGGTGGTGCCGGAAGGGGCGTCGGGGTCGGGGTCGGTCCGGTCGGGTCCGGACGAGGGTCCGGTGCCGGGTGGGCCGGTGACCGGTGGGCGGCGGCGCAGGCGGGCGCGGATGCGGCGGGCCAGTCCGTGCAGGCCGTCGGGGGCGTAGAGGAGGATCACGACGATGGCCGCGCCGTAGAGGTAGCGGGACGCCTCGGTCGGGCCGATCGAGCCGCCGCCGGAACCGGGCGCCGCGACCAGGGGCAGCTGGTCGGCGTAGCGGGTCATCAGCAGGGGCAGCGCGGTGACGAAGACGGCTCCCGCGGTGGCTCCGGCCACCGAGCCGAGGCCGCCGATGACGATCATGGCGAGGTAGTCGACGGAGAGGGCGAGGGAGAAGTAGTCGGGCACCACGCGGCGGAAGGAGAGCGCGAGCAGGACGCCGGCGAGACCCGCGTACATCGAGGAGACGACGAAGGCGGCCGAGCGGTACCGGGCCACGTGCACGCCCATCACGGCCGCCGCGGTCTCGCTGTCGCGCACTGCCGCCAGGGCGCGTCCGGGCCGTCCGCGCAGCAGTCCGCGCGCGGTGAACCAGGTGACGGCGAACAGGGCGAGACCCAGGTACCAGAGCCGTTCCTCGGCGCCGAACGGCACGCCCAGGACGGTGAGTTCGGGGCCGGACTCGGCGAAGGCGAAGCCGCCCAGTTCCAGCGGCGGCACGGAGCGGCCGTTGAAGCCGCCGGTGACGGAGTCCGCGGTGAGCAGGACGTGGTGGCCGAGGAAGACCAGGGCGAGGGTGGCGACGCCGAGGTAGATGCCCTTCACGCGTCCGGCGACGGGGCTGAACAGCCCGCCCGCGGCCCCGGCGAGCAGGACGGCGAGGACGGCGGCGACTGCGGGCGGCAGCCCGGGACCGGGCTCGCCCGCCAGCCAGACGTAGCCGTAGGCGCCGACGGCCAGGAAGAAGGCGTGTCCGAGGGAGAGTTGCCCGGCGGTGCCGCTGAGCAGGCCGAGTCCGACGGCGCCGATGGCCGCGGCCATGGAGAACAGGCCGATGCGCAGCCAGAAGGCGTCGAGGTAGAAGGGCGGGGCGCACAGGAGCAGTGCGGTCAGCAGCAGCGGGCCGCGCCTGAGGAGGAGGGGTCGCGGGTCAGACACGGGCCGCTCCCTTCGCCGCGAAGAGTCCGGCGGGACGCACCAGCAGGACCAGCACCATCACGGCGTACGGGGCGACGTCGCCGAAGCCCTCGCCGAGGACGTGCAGGTCGGACTGGTAACCGGCGACGAACGCCTCGGTGAGGCCGATCAGCATGCTGCCGACCAGGGCGCCGACCGGCGAGGTCATGCCGCCGAGGATGGCGGCCGGGAAGGCCTTCAGCGCGATCTGCCCGGTGGTGCGTTCGAGACCGGGTGCCGGGAAGGCGACCAGGAAGACGGCGGCGAGGGCGGCGAGGGCCCCGGCCAGGCACCAGGCGGCGGTGCGTACGCGGGTGAGCCGTACGCCCATGAGGGCGGCGGCCTCCCGGTCCTCGGCCGCCGCGCGCAGCGACAGGCCCCAGGGGGTGTACCGGAAGAGGGCGAAGGCGCCAGCGATGGCGACGGCGGACACCAGGATCGCGGCGATGCGGCTGTCGGCGACGGTCACCGGACCGAGGTCGGTCACGGCGGAGCCCCAGGGGTCGCCGAGCGGCAGCAGGTCGCCGCCGATGCGCCGGGCGAGGTCGGTGACCAGGACGATGTCGACGCCGATGGTGACGATGGTCTGGACGTGGGCGGCGTGCGGGTCCCTCCCGCCGACGCGTTGCAGCACCAGCCGGTCCAGGGCCCCGGCCACGGCCGCCGTCACGAGCACCGCGACGGCGAGTGCTCCGGCGAAGCCGAGGTCGTCGTGGAGGACGGCGACGAGGTACCCGCCGAGCAGCAGCAGGGAGCCGTGGGTGAAGCTCAGGACGCCGGAGGCCTTGAAGATGGTCACGAAGCCGAGGGCGATCAGGGCGTAGACGGAGCCCAGGGCGAGACCGCCCAGCAGACTGTCCAGGAAGCCGGTCATGCCGCGTCCTCCCCCGTGGTGGCGGTGCCGAGGTAGGCGCGGAGCACCTCGGGATCGCGGCGGACCTGATCGGGGGTGCCATGGGCGACGGCCCGGCCGAAGTCGAGGACGGTGACCTCGTCGGCGAGCCGCATGACCAGGCCCATGTCGTGCTCGACCAGCACGACGGACAGGCCGAGTTCGGCGCGGACCTCCCGGACGACCTCGGTCATGCGGGTGCGTTCGGCGGCGTTCATGCCGGCCACGGGTTCGTCGAGCAGCAGGACACGGGGCTCCAGACACAGGGCGCGGGCGAGTTCCACGCGTTTGCGGTCGCCGTACGACAGCAGCGCGACGGGTGAGTCGAAGTGGGCGCCGAGGCCGGTGAGTCGGGCGATCTCGCGGGCCTTGGCGAGGTGGGCGCGCTGTTCGCGCCGGGCGCGCGGCAGGCGCAGGGCGCTGGCGGTGAAACCGGCGCGGGACAGGGCGTGCCGGCCGAGCATCAGGTTGTCGGCGACGGTGCCCTGGGTGGTGACGATGTTCTGGAAGGTGCGGGCGACGCCCAGGGCGGCGATCCGGTGCGGGGCGAGCCGGGTCAGTTCGGCGGCGCCGAGCCGTACGGTGCCCGCGGTGGGCCGGTACAGGCCCGACAGGACGTTGAAGCAGGTGGACTTGCCGGCGCCGTTGGGGCCGATGACGGCGTGCACGGTGCCGGGGGCGACGGTGAAGGAGACGTCGTCGAGGGCGAGGAGACCGGCGAAGCGCACGGTCACGCCGCGTACGTCGAGGGCGGGCGGTGCGGCGGCGGGGGCGGTCACGCGGCCCCCTTCCCGTCGGCGCCGTCGGTGCTCTCGCCCAGGTAGAGGCGGCGTACGGCATCCGTCCGCGCGAGGTCGGCGGCGGCGCCGGACAGCCGGATCTCGCCGACCTCCAGGACGTGGGCGTGCTCGGCGAGCGACAGGGCCATGCCGGCGTTCTGTTCGACGAGGAGGACGGCGGTGCCCTGGGCGTTGATCTCGCGGACGACCTCGGCGATGCGGTCGACCATCATCGGGGCGAGCCCGAGCGAGGGCTCGTCGAGCAGGAGCAGGCGGGGCGCGGCCATCAGGGCCCGGCCGATGGCGAGCATCTGCTGCTCCCCGCCGGACAGCAGACCCGCGGCCTGGCGGGTGCGCTCGGCGAGCCTCGGGAACAGGGTGAAGACGCGCTCCCTGGCCTCGCGGACCTGGGCGGGGGCGCGACGGTTCAGGCCGAGCCCGCCGGCCCGCAGGTTCTCGTCGACGGTGAGTCCGGCGAAGACCCGCCTGCCCTCGGGCACCTGGACGACTCCGGCGCGTACGGCGGCGACCGGGTCCCGGCCGTCCAGGACCGTGCCGCCGTAGCGGACGCTTCCGGCCGTGATCGCGCCGCGGTGCAGGCGCAGGGTGCCCGAGACGGCCCGCAGCAGCGTCGTCTTGCCGGCGCCGTTGGCTCCGAGCAGCGCGACGACGGCGCCGTGCGGGACGGTCAGGGACACGGAGCGGAGGGCGGACAGTGCGCGCCCGTACGTGACGTCGAGGCTCTCGACGTGCAGCGCGGGCGCGCCGTCCGGTGGTGCTGCGGGCATCGCGGCTCCTTGGGACCGGGCCGGAACGGCACGGTGACGGGTGAAGGGGGAGCTCACGACAGCACGGACCCAGGGGGCCGTACAGGGTGGTCGGGCAGGGTCGCTGCGGGGTCCCAGTCCACGGGCGCCGAGTCTGTGCGGATGCCCAGCAGCACGGCCCGCGGGCCCGCCCCCCGGCACCCTCACCGACGGCGCCGCACGGGACACCGCGGTCGTCCTGCGCGGCGCACCGGCCGGGACGGCCGACGGGCAGGGCAGCCCCGAACGGCCGGACGCACCGCCGCCCGGCTGCGGCGCTGGATCCTGGGGGCGGTGCGAGAGGGCGGTGCGAGAGCCCGCCCCCAGGCCGCCGCACCGACGGGGTGACGAACGGGGCCCAACGGCGACCCCCTGCGGCGCCCACCCGCACGCCGCGAGACCACCTGCCGCAGCAACGGCCCGGGAAAGCCGAGCGCCGCGCACCGGACGGGGGCAGGGCGGGTCCGGACGGCGGTGCCTCAGTCGTGCAGGACGCGTCGCGCCGTCAGGGCCAGGCTGAACTCGACGAGGTCGGCCGGGCGGGCCAGGGAGCGGCCGGTGAGCTGTTCGCAGCGGCGAAGGCGGTTGAGGACCGTGTTGCGGTGGCAGTAGAGGCGTTCGCCGGCGCGCTGGGCCGAACCGTCGCAGTCGAGCCAGGTGGTGAGGGTGTCGAGGAGCACCTCGCGGTCGGCGGACTCCAGGCGGAGCAGGGGACCGAGCACCTTCTCGGCGAGGGCCCGGCCCAGCTCGGCGCTGGAGACGACCAGGGCGGCGGGGAGCTGGTCGGCCAGTCGTACGGTGCCCCCGGCCGGTGGGCAGATGGCCAGGGCCGTGTCCGCGAGGCGACGGGCGTCACCGACGGCGGCGAGTCCGTCGACCGGGCTGCCGACACCGACCCGGAGACCCGGGACGGGGACGCCCTGCGCGGCCTCCGGCTGGTGCGGTTCCGGGAGCCCGTCGTGGTCGCCGAGCGAGACGATGCCGTAGTCGGCCTCCGCCCCGGCGTGCCAGTGGACCCGGCTCCCGGGCGGTACGGCGGCGCGGGCGGCGTCGGGCCGGGCCGGTGGCCCGCCGGAGACGGCGACGACGACGTACCGGCCGTGCTCCGAAAGGCCGAGGGCCCGGGCGGCCTCGGGCAGGTCGGCGATGCGGCCGGTGCCGTCGAGCAGGCCGGCGGCCAGCTGCCGGACCCGGTTCTCGCGGCGCCGGCCGATCTGCCACTCGGTCTGCCGGTAGGCGTCCGCGACGAGGGTGCAGTGCTCGTCGACGAAGTTCCACACGTCCGCGGCCACGTGCACGAGGAGCCGCACGTCCTCCGGAGCGGCCCTGGAGGTCTCCTCGACCAGCCGCTGCCACACCAGCGAGCCGCCCAGGCGGAAGGCGTGCAGCAGGGCGTCCAGCGGGAGTCCCTGCTCCGCGCGGGCGGCGCCGATCCGCCAGGAGCAGCGGCGGGCCGCGTCCCGGGCGCCGCGCGGGTCGAGCAGCGAGGCGACGCTGTGCCGCAGGGAGCGGTGGGCCTCCTGCCAGGTGGCGGTGGGGTCCTTGGTGAGGGCGGCCCGGTAGGCGGGCTCCTGCTCCCGCAGCAGCGCCGTCAGCCGGTCGGTCAGGTCGGGCAGGTCGTCGAGCAGGGCGCGGGCGGCCCGGTGCAGGACACGCAGGGCGTCGGCGTCGATCAACGACGTGACTCCGGGTGTCCGCGGGCGTGGAACGGGCGTCAGCCCGGTGCGGATCGCTGCTCGTGACCGTACGGCGTGCTGCATCGCGGTCCTCCCCGGGGCAGGGCTTGCGGAGGCGCCTTCCCGCGACGGGCCGTCCCGCCGCGCCGGGCCTGCCCCCTGACTCGTCCTGCCCCGAAGGATGGCATACCGTCCGGTCGGTCCCTAGGGTTGTGCACCGGTCTTTTCCTGGTGTCCGGCTCGACGCGCGTCCTGGGCCGCCTTCGCCGCCTGCGCCCGTTCGGCCTGCCCGACCATGCGGGCCAGCTCCAGGCGGGACCGTACGCCGAGGGCGGCGAAGACCTTGCGGAGGTGGTAGTCGACGGTGCGGGTGCTCACCCCGAGGGTCAGCGCGACCTCGCGATTGGTGGCGCCCTCGGCGACCTGCCGGGCGATGCGCAGTTGCTGCGGGGTCAGGCGGCCGAGGCGGGCCGGTGTTCCGGCGCCGGCGTCCGGGCCCCGCGGGGCCGCCCCGAGGGCGCGGAGTTCGTCGCGTGCCTGCGCGGCCCAGACGCCGGCGCCGCAGCGCTCGAAGCCGGCCAGCGCGGTGCCGAGGCGGCCGCGGGCCTCACGGGGTCTGCGGCGCCGGCGCAGCCACTTGCCGTACAGCAGCGCGGTGCGGGCCCGCTCGAAGTCGCCGCCCGCCTCGTCGTGCCGGTCGAGGGCCCGGCGGTAGAGGGCGTCGGCCTGCTCCGCGGGGGCGAGGAGGGCGTGGCAGCGGGCGAGTTGGGCGGCGGCCTGCGGATCGGCGCCGAACGCCGCCCAGTCGGCGAAGTCCGGGAGGACCCCGCGGGCGTCCTCGTCGCGTCCGGCGAGCACGGCGGCCTCCACGAAGCAGGGCACGGCCAGCCGCCACACCGCGAAGTGGCCCCGCCCCGGTCCGGGCAGGACCAGGAGTCCGAGCCGGTCGGCCGCGTCGAAGGGGCGCCCCCGGCCGAGGTCGGCGCGGGCCGCCGCCCACTGGGCGAGGGTGGCCGCCTGGGCGAGGCCGTGCCGCCGGGCCGTCTCCAGCGCGGCCGTGACGTGCCGGGCGACGGCGTCCGGCTCCTCCTCGATCGACGCGGCGAGCGCCAGCACCGCCCGGTGGTGGGCCGCCGTGTTGCGCTGCCCGGCCCGCAGCGCGGTGCGCAGCCCCTCCTCCGCGTGGGTACGGGCCTGCGGGTGCCGGCCGGCGCGCAGTTCGGCGTAGGCGAGGTACTCCAGTGCCTGCGGGACCAGCGCGTCCGACCCGAGCTGCCGGGCCGCGGCCAGCGCCCGGGCTCCGTCGCTGCGGGCGGCGTCCACGTCCCCGAGCAGCAGCGCCGCCGCGGCCGACCGCAGCAGCGTCTCCGGCCGGTCCCCGGTCCTGCCCCGCCGGACCACCTGCCCGAGCGGTGCTCCGGCCCGGTCGAGCCGTCCCTCGAGCAGCGCCCGCATCCCGACCCGGTGGTCGCGAACGACGGCGGCCGTGCGGGCCGCGAGGCCACGGGCCGCCGCGGGGCCGTCGGGCCCGTGGGACCCGTGGGACCCGTGGGACGGGTGCTCGGCGCGGAGAGGGGACTGGGACTGGGACTGGTACCGGGGGGCGAGGGTGGCCAGGCACGCCGGCAGGTCGCCCGCCGCCCAGGCCGCGTCGGCGGCGGCCAGTGCGGCCGTCGCGGCCTCGGCCGGATCGTCCGCGGCGAGCAGGGACGCGGCCAGCAGCAGAGACTGGTGGGCGTCACCGACCGGACCGTCCCGCAGTTCCGTCACGCCGCGCAACAGCTCGGCCCGTCCCCGTACGGCGGCGGGGGCGGCGCGGTCACGGGCCGCGGCGAGCAGGGGGCGCGCCCGTTCGGGTCGTCCGGCGAGCAGGGCCTGCTCGGCCGCGGCGGTGTAGCGCTCCGCCCGCCGCGCCCCGTCGGCCGTCAGCTCGGCGGCACGGGCGTACGCGGTCGCGCGCAGCCGGTGCGAGGCGGGCACCGCGCCGTCGGCAGCCGTCGCCGCCAGCAGGTCCGCCGACGCGGGTGCGGGCGCGGGCCCGCACAGGGACCAGGAGCGGTGCAACAGCGCCGTGAGCCGGTGGCCGCCGCCGTCCAGCGCGTCGGCCAGCGCGCGGTGCACGGCGCGACGCCGGTCCGCGTCGGCGGTGGCGTGCACCGTTCGGCGGACCAGCGGGCTGCGGAAGCGGAGCCCGTCGCCGGCCGGGACGAGCTGCTCGGGCAGCGGTTCCGCACCGGCGTCGGGACCGGGCTCCGGGGCCGGTCGCAGGCGCCGCAGCGCGTCGCGGACCAGACCGGCGTCGGCGTCCGCCCCGTCCGAGGCCTCTCCGGCCGCCGCCACCGTCAGCAGCAGGTCCCGCGCATGGGCGGACGGTCCGGTCGGCACACCGCCCGCGGCCTCGGCGAGGGCCGCCGCGTCGGCCAGCGGACTGGGCAGCGGCCGGTGCCCGCGCAGCTCGGCGGGTGACAGGCGGCGCACGAGGGCGACGAGCAGGGCCGGGTTCCCCTCCGCCTCGGCCAGGAGCTGCTCGCGGACCGCCGGTGCGGCGAGGCCGTCGGTCAGGTCGTCGAGCAGGGCGGCGGCCCGCGCCGGTGCCAGCGGGTCCAGGTGCACGACGGGCAGCCGGGCGAACTCCGGGTCGACGGCACGGTCCGAGGCGACGGAGAGCAGCAGGCCGACCCGGCCGGCGGTGGACAGGCGCCGCGCCGCACGGGCGAGCGCGGTCCGGGCCGGCGTATCCCACCGGTGGGCGTCGTCCACACACACGAGTACCGGCGCCGCGACGGCCGCCGCCCGCAGGGTGTCGAGCAGTTGCCCGGCGGTGAGGTGCGCGTGCACGTCGGGGCCGGGACCGAGGTGGAGTACGGGACCGGCCCGGAAGGAGCGGGCGGCCCACTGGAGCAGAGTGGTCCGCCCGAGTCCCGGTTCGCCGGCCAGGAGGAGCCGGCCGCCGTGGGTGGGCAGCGCGTCCAGCATCGCGCGCAGCGCCCTGCGTTGCACGCTCCGGCCGTGGACCCGCACGGCCGTGGGTACGGTCGTCTGTCCGGTCATTCCCGGGAGGTTACGCGCGCGTAACCCGGCGCGGAAGGCGTCGATCCGCCCTCGCCCGTCCGGGCATCGCCGCTGTCACCTGCGGTTGTGCGCCCGGGTGGGCGGCACGGGCACTGTGCCGGCGCCCAACGGGCACCGGTCCCGGTCGTGCGCCGGCACAGCGGAGGGGGTCAGGAACCGTGCGGGCAGTTGCCCCGGTACTCCTCTATCGTCAGGCTCGGCCGCGGCAGCGGGCACAGGAACTGCTCGTAGCGGGTGTCGTCGTCGATGAACCGCTTGAGCCAGGAGACGCTGTACTTCGCGATCGTCGTGTTGGACGTGTTGGGCGAGAAGTGGGTCGCGTTGTTCAGCTCCAGATAGGCCCGGTCGGTCGACGAGGGCAGGCCGGAGTAGAACGGTTCGGCGTGCGAGGCCACGGGGGCGATCGTGTCGCCGTCGGCCCCGACGACCAGCGTCGGCGTGCTCACCTCCGGCCAGCTCTTGTCCAGGTTCCAGGGGGTGAGGGGGATCGCCGCCTGGAGCGAGGGCCGGGACTTGGCGGCCTCCAGGGTGCCGCCGCCGCCCATGGAGTGGCCCATGACGCCGAGTCGGCCGCTGTCGATCCGGCCGCGGACGGAGCTGCGCCCGGTCAGGTAGTCCAGGGCGGCCAGCAGTTGCCGCCCGCGGGAGGCGGGCTGGTCCAGCGTGGTGTTGGTGTCGATGGTGAAGACCACGAAGCCCTGGGAGGCCAGCCGCGGCCCGAGCCAGGCCATGGAGGACTGGTACGCGGTGAAGCCGGGTGCGATCGCGACGGCACCGAACGTGCCGTCGCTGGTGCTGGTCGGGTAGTAGATGGTGCCGCCGCCGAATCCGGTGACCGCGAGCGAGGAGACGCTGGTGTCGGCCACGGAGTAGGGGCCGCGCAGGGCTTCGATGCTGGACTCGGTGGGCGCCGGGCCGCGCTCGTACGGGTTGTCGGCGGCCTGGGCGCCCGGGCCGGTGAGGGTGCCGAGCACGAGGGCCGCGGCCACGGCCGCCGTCACGCCGGCCAGCCGCCGCCGGATGCCCCGCAGGACGGGGCGCGCGGCCCCGGGGGCGGCGTGGGTGTGGGGGTTCTGCTGCACGAGGGGGTGTCCTCTCGGTCGTGGCGACCGGTCCGGCCCGGCGACGCACACGGCCCGCAACGCGTGGGGTCGCGTCCGGGCCGTCCGCCGGGCGGACCTCGCCGATGGGTTGGCGTTGCCACTGTCGAGGGGCGGAACGGGCCGGGGGATCGGCAATTTCACCGGTCTCGTACGACGCCGGCGGTACGGCCTCCCAGGGGGCGGACGCCGGGCCCGGGACGGCGGGGCACGGGGCCCGGTACGGCTCGGCCGAGCCCGCGGTGCCCTCCGCACTGTCCGCACGCCCCGAAGGTGTGACACGCTCGGCGTCGGCCGGGCTGTCGCACGCCGGTCGTCCTGGAGGATCGTCGGCCGGCCCGTCGTCGGGGCGGCACCGTGGAGAGGCGACGGGATGCGCATCGGACTGCTCGGCACCGGCCCCTGGGCGGACATGGCGCACGCCCCCGCCCTGGCCGGGCACGACGCCCTGGACTTCGCGGGGGTGTGGGGCCGCCGCCCGGACGCCGCCGAGGAGCTGGCAGAGCGGCACGGCACCCGGGCCTACGCCGACGTCGACGCCCTGCTGGCCGACGTGGAGGCCGTGGCCGTCGCGCTGCCCCCGGCCGTACAGGCCGACCTCGCGGTCCGCGCGGCGCGGGCCGGGTGCCATCTGCTGCTCGACAAGCCGCTCGCGGCGACGGTGGCGCGGGGGCGGGCGGTGGTGGAGGCGGTGCGAGCGGCGGACGTCGCCTCGGTGGTCTTCTTCACCACCCGGTTCCAGCCCGAGACCGAGGCGTGGATCACCGAACAGGCGGCCGGGGACGGCTGGTTCACCGCCCGGGCGCAGTGGCTGGGCGCCGTGTTCGGCGGCGGGGACAGTCCGTTCGCCGACTCGCCGTGGCGGCGGGAGAAGGGTGCCCTGTGGGACGTGGGGCCGCACGCCCTGTCCGTGCTGCTGCCGGTGCTCGGTGACGCCCGGCGGGTGGCGGCGGCCGCGCCGGGACCCGGCGACACCGTCCATCTGGTCCTCGACCACACGGGCGGCGCGTCCAGCACGCTCACGCTCAGCCTCACGGCGCCGCCCGCCGCGGCGGGCGCCGCGGTGGAGCTGCGCGGCCGGGCCGGGGTGACGCTGCTCCCGGAGACCACGGAGGGTCCGGTGCCGGCCCTGCGGCGGGCCGCGGACGCGCTGCTCGCCGCCGCCGGTGGCGGGCGCCCGCATCCGTGCGACGCCGCGTTCGGACTGCGGGTCACCGAGATCCTCGCCGAGGCCGAGGACCTGCTGACCGGCCGGGGATGAGCGCCGTCAGCCCTCGGTCCGCGCCGGCCCGAGGGGTTCGTCGCTCCACCGGAACCAGGCCCGGTCGCCCTTGATGTGCAGCAGGAACTCGGCGACCGGCCCGTCGGGCGACACCAGCCGCACCCGCCGTTCGATCTCGTCGTGGACCGCCGCCCACCGCTTCCAGTGCTCCGCGTCGTCCGCTTGTGCGAGGGCGAGTTCGCGGGCGAACAGATCGCGGACGGCGCCGTAGGCCGGACCCGCGCTGAACCGGCCCGACAGCCAGGGGAAGTCGGCCTCGTCGATCCGGATCTCCCCGATGTCGCCGGACTCCGCGTCGGCCGTCCGGCCCGCGTCCGGCGTCCGGCGCACGTGCCAGACCTCGCCCTCGAATCCCATGCCGCCTCCGCCGTACCCGCGTCGCCCGTGGCCGTGGGGGCCAGCATGTCATCCGGCACCGGCGACCGGCCGCCTGCGCCGCGCGCCGCGGGTTGGCCGATTAAGCGCGCCTTAAACACCGGTTAAGCGTTCCCCGCTCCACGTCACGCACCCCAAGTCCCAGCTGGGACAACGGGTTTGGAGCAGAGTACGGACGGTTGGCCGGGCCGGCCGTGCTGCGTACCATCGCCGCACCGCGTGAGAGCGCTCTCAGGCACTGCCAGGCCCCGATCACTGGAGACCCCCACATGACTCCTCGTCACCAGCGTCCGCTCGCCCGCCGCAAGCTGCTCGTCGCCCTCGGCGGGGCGGTCGTGGCCGCACCGGTCGCCGCCGCCGTCGCCCCGCACGCCCTCGCGGGCATCGGCTCGGACGGCTCGGCCCCCGCGGCCGCCGGCACCCTGCCGCTGACGATCGTCAACGACACCGGCTCCTTCGGCAACGCCGACGTGCACGTCTACATCGTCGGCAACGTGGACGGCCGGCAGGTGCGGGTCACCCCCGACGGCACCGTCGCCCCCGTGTCCCTCTCCGACAACGGCGCCGACGGCTACACCGACTACGCGATCGGCCTCGCCGGCAGCGGCGAGACCAGGCTCGACCTGCCCCGCCTCTCCGGCCGGATCTACGTGTCCCTGGGCGAGAAGCTGAAGTTCAAGGTCGTCGCGGACGGCGCGGGGAACGCCGCGCTGCAGTACCCGGCGGGCTGGGTCGAGTCCGACCCCAACTACGCGGTGCTGCACGACTGCGCGGAGTTCACGCACAACGCCGCCGGGATGTTCTGCAACACCACCATGGTCGACATGTTCAGCGTGCCGCTCGCCATCCGGCTGACCGGTGCCGACGACCGGACCACCGGCACCGTACGTCCGGGTGGCCGGGCGGCCGTGTTCGAGGCGGTGCGGAAGGTGGAGGAGTTCGCGCCGCTGGTCGTGGACGACACCCGGGTGATCGCCCCCGGCCACGGTCTTGACGCCGGTCTGTTCCCCAAGGACTACCTCGCCCCGTACATCGACGAGGTGTGGAGCACCTACACCGGCAAGGACCTGAGGATCACCACCAACGCCGGGACCTTCACCGGCCGGGTGCGCGGGGACCGGCTGACCTTCGACGGGCCCGCCCAGGTGTCCTTCGCCAAGCCGTCCACCCGGGACGTGCTCTTCTGCGACGGCAACCTCGCCGCCCCCAACGACGGTACGACCGGTCCCGTCGCCGCGGTCCTCGGCGCCGGTTTCAACCGCTCCACGCTGGTCTCCTCCGCCGAACAGCCCACGACCGACCCCGCGACGTTCTACGGGACCGCGCTGACCAACCACTACGCGAAGGCGGTGCACGCGGCCACCGAGGACGGCCGGGCGTACGGCTTCGCCTTCGACGACGTGGCCGACTTCGCCTCCTACATCCAGGACACCGCGCCCACCGGCCTCCGGCTGACGCTCGGCGCCTTCTAGGACCCGTCCGACCACGTTCCGGCCACGCCCGCCCGACGCCTCTCCACGTGCGGGCGGCGCGGCGGCGTAGGAGCGTGGGGGTGTGCGAAAGGTGTCCGCCCCGCCGCGCCGGGGCGAGGACCGGCGGAGCTGGCTGAGCGGGGCGCCGCCGCCCCGCTGGGTACGGGTGCTGCCGCCGGCCCTCGTCGCGGCGATCTGCGCGGCGACGCTGCTCAGCGACGAGCCGCTGGAGATCGGTTTCCTGCTGGGCGCCATCCCGCCGCTCGCCGTACTGTCCTACGGCCCGCTGGCGACCGCCGTACTGGGCGGTGTGGTGATCGCGTTGCTGCACATCCCGGCCCTCCAGCTCGACCGGCCGGGCGACGCCGACCTGCTGACCATCGTCTTCGTCGCCGTGCTCAGCGTCTTCGTGTCCTTCGTGCGCAGTCGCCGCGACGCCCAGCTGGGCCTGGAGCGCACGGTCGCCGAGGCCGCTCAGCACGCCGTCGTGCCGCCGCTGCCCGAGCGGGTGGGGGCGGTGCGCTGTGCGGGGCTGTACCGGGCGGCACAGCGCGGGACGCTGGTCGGGGGCGACTTCTTCGACGTGCGGGACGGTCCCTTCGGCGTACGGGCGGTGATGGGCGACGTGCAGGGGCACGGCCTGTCGGCGGTGTCGACGGTCGCCTCGCTGCTGGGGGCGTTCCGGGAGGCGGTGCTCGACCAGGCGGACCTGGCGTCGGTGGCCGGGCGGCTGGACCGCAGGCTGCTGGTGGACTCGGCGGACGCACGGCACGCCGAGCTGTTCGCGACGGCCGCGCTGCTGGAGTTCTCCGCCGACGCGCTCGAGGTGCGGGTCGTCGTGTGCGGCAACCCTCCGCCCCTGCTGCTGCGGGGTGCGGACGCCGCGGAGCTGGAGGTCTCGCCGTGGACGCCGCTCGGGCTGGGGCTCGCGGACGCCGGGGCGATCGAGGCGTGCACGGTGTCGCTGCGCCCCGGCGACCGGCTCTTCCTCGCCTCCGACGGGGTGGTCGAGGCGAGGGACGGCAGCGGCGCCTTCTACCCGTTGGCACAGCGGCTGGGCGGCCTCGCGGGAGAGGATTCCGCCGCCCTCCCCGACCTGGTCTGGGCGGACCTCGCGCGCTTCTGCCCGGACGTGCAGGACGACGTGACGATGCTGGTGCTCACTCCTTCGCCCCCGGCCGGCGAGTGACCCGCCGCTCCCCCGCCCCCTCCGCGTCGATGTGCGGCAGGATCCGGTCGAGCCACCGCGGCGTCCACCAGGCGTGCCGCCCCAGCAGCGTCATCACGGCCGGCACCAGGAGCAGGCGTACGACGGTGGCGTCGACGAGCACGCTCACGGCGAGGCCGAGCCCGAGCATCTTGACCACGATGTTGTCGCTGACGACGAAGGCGGCGAAGACGCTCACCATGATCAGGGCCGCGCAGGTGATGACCCGTGCGGTGATCTCCAGGGCGTGGGCCACCGACCCCTTGGCGTCCCCCGTGCGCAGCCAGGCCTCGTGCACCCGGGAGAGCAGGAAGATCTCGTAGTCCATGCTCAGTCCGAAGATGATCGCGAACATCATCATCGGGACGTAGCTCTCGATGGGCACGGTGCCCGACACCCCGAGCGCGGGCCCGCCCCAGCCCCACTGGAAGACGGCCACGACGACGCCGTAGGAGGCGGCGATCGACAGCACGTTGAGGACGGCGGCCTTGACGGCGACCAGCAGGCCGCGGAAGACGGCGAGGATGATCAGGAAGGCCAGGGCGACGACGACCGCGATGATCAGCGGCAGCCGGTCGGCGACGAGGTCGCGGAAGTCGACCTGGGAGGCGGTGGCGCCGGTGACGTAGCCCTTGGCGCCGGTACCGGCGAGGGCGTGCGGCAGGGTGCTGTCGACGAGGCGGTTGGTGAGGTCGGTGGTGGCGGCGCTCTGCGGGGAGTGCGCCGGGTAGACCGTGGCGGACAGGACGTCGCCGTCCTGGGTCGTGGTCAGCGGTGTCACCGCGGCGGTGCCGGGGGCGTCGTCGAGGCTCTTGGTGACCTGGGAGGCGAGGTCCGAGCGCTGCGACTGGGGGACGCCGCTCTGGTCGACGACCACGGTCAGCGGGCCGTTGGACCCCGGTCCGAAGGCGTCGGACATGAGGTCGTACGCCCGCCGGTCGGTGAACGACGTGGGATCGGCGCCGTCGCCGATGTGGCCGAGCTGGATCGAGAACACGGGCACGGCCAGGACGGCGAGGGCCGCCACGCCGCCGGCCAGGAAGTACCAGGGCCGCCGTTCCACGCGCCGGGCGTGGCGGTGCCAGGTGCCGTGCGGCTCGGCGCCGGGCTCCGCGTCGGTCTCGGCGACGGGCCGGCGGACCCGCGGGCGGTCGATGTGCCGGCCCACGAGACCCAGCAGGGCGGGCACCAGGGTGAGGGCGCCCAGGACCGCCGAGACGACCGTCACGGCCGCGGCGATGCCGAGCTTGCCGATGAAGGACACCCCGGAGGCGTACAGCCCGAGCAGCGCGACGATCACCGTGCAGCCGGAGACCAGGACCGCGTGGCCGCTGGTCCCGGTGGCGTGAGCGGCGGCCCGGACCGGATCGGCGCCGTTCATCAGGTTCTGCCGGTGCCGGGTGATCAGGAACAGGGCGTAGTCGATGCCGACGCCCAGGCCGATCATCGTGGCCAGCGTCGGGGAGACGGTGGCGAAGGTGAACGCCGCGGCGAGCAGGCCCAGGACGGCCAGGCCGCCGACCACCCCGATCAGCGCGGTCACCAGCGGGGCCACGGCGGCCAGGACGCTGCCGAAGCCGATCAGCAGGACCACGACGGCGACGCCGAAGCCGATGAGTTCGCTCACCCGGTCGTCGGCGTCGGGCCGGGCCAGCTCGCCGAGCGGCCCGCCGTACTCGACCTCGGCACCCGCCGCGCGCAGCGGCTGGACGGCGTCGTCGACTCCGTGCAGGTAGCCGTCGCCCAGCTGGGCGGGCTGGATGTCGAAGCGGACGGTGATGTAGGCGGTGCGGCCGTCCGTGGACAGCGGGCCCTCGTTCTGCTGGTCCGGCGAACCCGGCGCCGGGGTGGCGGTGAGCGGATTCTGGACGGACCGGACGTGCGGCAGTTTCTGCAGATCGCCCACCGTCGTGGCCATCTGCGAGTCCAGTGAGGTCAGCGCCTTGTCGGCGTCGTGCACGACGATCTGGCCGGTGTAGCCGCCGGCCGCCGGATCGTGCCGTTCCAGGACGTCCAGGCCCTCCTGGGACTGGGCGGAGGGCAGGGCGAAGTCGTCCGAGTAGTCCCCGCCGAAAGAGCGGTTGGCCAAGGTCAGCGCCACCAGCGCGACCAGCCACCCGACGATCACGATCACGCCGTGCCGGGCACACCACGCACCCCAGCGGCGCAGGCCCCCCGCTCTCGTCTTCCCCGGTTTCCCGGCGCCGGTCCGCCTGCGTGCCATGGCCGTGATCCTTCTACCCGGGCGAAACGCTCGATCGGGCTCATTACACGCCGGGACGCCCCGGACGGCACCTCGGGGCCCGGTCCGCCCTGCCGCCCTCCGGATGCGCGGCGCCCGGTTCCGCATTGAATGGTGATATCGGGATATTCGGGACCGACAACAGCACGGCACCGAAGCAGCGATCCGGACTCGAGGAGCACTGATCATGTCGACGTCACAGCCCGACGCCTCCCGGCCCTCCGAAGCCCGCGCGGGCGACGACCGCGCCACTCCGGACGACCTGCTCCACGCCCGCACCGGCACCGACGTGTCCCCGGAGGACCTGGTCCTGGCGGCCGGCCGGGACGTCACCCCGCAGAACCTGGAGTGGGCCAGGCGCAAGCTGGCCGACGAGGGCCCCGCGGCCCTCGACAAACTGCTGCCGTGACCGCCGGGAGCCCCGGCCGGACGCGTGCGTCCCGGCCGGGGCTCCCCTAGTCGTCCTAGGTCTCCGGCAGCTCCGTCTCGTCCTCCACCACGTGCACGGCGGCCTCCTCGGCGCCCGCGGCTCCGCCGTCGATGCCGACGTCCTGGGCGACGGTCTCCTTGGTGGTGTCGGTGCGTACGCCCTCGTCGGGGGCGACGAGCCGGCCAGCGCGGTCGGTGCCCGCCTCCGGATCGACCGGTTCGCCCTCCCCGCCGGGCTCGTCGCCCACACCGTCACCGTCGGGCGCGGACACGTCGGGCACCTCTTCGGCCAGCCGTTCGTCGAGGGTCTCGCCGTCGTGCTGCTCGGCGGCCGTGGTGCCGTGCTTGGTCACACCGAGGGGCTTCTCCGGCGGGGAGTAGCCCTCGTCGAGCGTGTCGTCGTAGGTCCGCTCGTCGAGGGCGTCCTGGAGGTCGAGGGGCGCGGCGTCCTCCTGCTCCTCGTTGCCGCCCGTGGGCTGGTAGGCGTCGTCGGCCATGGGGTCCGTGCCCATCGCTGCCTTCCTCTCGCGCTCGCGTCGGCTCGTGCTCTCGCTGTCCGGTTCGCGTTTCCCGATACGCGCTCCCTAACCCGGGGGTGCGACGCGGATCTCCAGGTCGGTGATGCGGTGCGGGGTCCAGTCGCGGGCGTATCCGGGCGGGGTGCCGCCGGGTCCGGTGATCGCGGCGACCGGGATCCGCCGGGCGGTGTCCGTGATCTCGGCGGCGGTGGTGTTCTCGTTGTTGCCGCTGGTGGAGCCGGAGGAGCAGCCCGTGTAGTAGCCGACCGGGATGGACTCGTGCCCGGTGAGCAGGCAGGGCGGCCGGACCCCGAGCCGGTGCAGTTCGCCGGCGACGCGGGCCCAGTCCTCGCGGCTCTCGACATTGCGGCCCACGGTGCCCACGAGCACCGAGAACTGGACCGCCAGGTGCCCGGCGACCACGAGCGCGACCAGCGTCGCGGCCACCGGCCGCCACCGGTCGCGCCCGGCCCCGGCCAGGTGCCACAGCGCGTCGGCGACCGGTACGGCGAGCAGGGCGTAGGCGGGCTGCAGGAAGCGGGGTGCCGCGTAGCCGATCATGAACAGGTACGGCACCGCGGCCGTCACGGCGCAGGCGAAGGGGACCAGGGTCGCGGTGGCGCGGCGGGCCCGGACCGCGACGGCCACGCCGAGGACGGCCACGGCCGGGAGCAGCAGCCACCACAGGGTGACGACCGGGTGCGGCATCGCCCCGGTGCACGGCCGGCACAGGCCCCGGCCGCCCAGGCTGCGCATCTGGTCGTCGACGGCGATGTTCCAGCCGAGGCCGCCCTGGATCTCGGAGGCCCGGGACAGCCGCTCCCCGAGGCCGCCGTACCAGGCGTGGGCCTCGATCACCCACTCCACTCCCCCGGCCGCCAGGCCGCCCGCCAGGGCGAGCAGCAGCGGCCAGTGGCGGCGCACGAGGACGAGGGCGAGCAGCGGCAGGGTCACCCAGACCGCGTCGGTGGGGCGCATCAGCGCCATCAGCACGGCCCCGGCCGCCACCCCCCACAGCGCGCCCCGGCCGGAGCGCCCCCGCCCGGCTCGCAGGGCGCGCAGGGCGCAGCCCACTGTGATCAGGGCGCCGATCGCGACCCAGTAGTTGGGCATGGCCTGCGGGCCGTAGAAGAGGGTCACCCACAGGGTGGCGAAGAACGCGCCGGCCGTGGCGAGGACCCGGGCCGGGAAGAGGCCCTTCCAGGCGCGCAGGCCGAGGTACAGACCCAGTCCCGAGAGGAGGGCGAGGTAGACGCGCAGGAGTTCGGTGGACGCCGACCAGGAGGCGACGGGTGCCACCAGCAGGGAGACGCCGCGGGAGCGGGGCGCGCTGAAGAAGGCTGCGGGGTGGTGGGTGGTGACCTGGCTGACGTAGACGATCTCGTCCCAGCCGAGGCCCATCGTCGGGTGGACGAAGACCAGTTGGGCGAGGGTGAAGACGGCGGCCACCGCCGCGGCCGGGGCGGTGCCGCGCAGCCGTCCGGGGGCGCCGGAGGTCCCCGCCCCCTGGCCCCCGCGTACGCGTCTGCCGGTGAGGGTTGCGTTCGCGCCGTCGGCCATGGTGCACCCCTCACCCCCGCTCGTCGCGGGGTCGCTCGTCGCTCACCTCCTGCCGTCAGTGGCTGGAGCCCGGAACCCGCGGGAGCGCGGAAGCCCGGAAAACATGGTCAAACTAACCCGCGGACCACCGATACGCAGGACAGAACTCGGCCAGTCGCGCGGGCTCATCCGTCGCCCGGGACCGGCCGCTCGGTGACGCCCGGGCGGCGGTGCGGGGGCTGTTCGGGCGTGGGCCGCCACTTCGGCGCGGAGATGCCGAGGGTGACGGGCTCGGCCCCGTCCACGTGCACCTCGGACCCGTGGTGGTGGATCGTCAGGGGCGGTCCGGCCATCAGCGAGTACGACGCCCGGTCGGGTTCGATCTCCACCTGGAGGCACCGGCCGCGGAACTGGAGCCGGAAGGCGAGGCGGCTGAACTTCTCGGGCAGCCGGGGTGTGAAGCGCAGGCTGTCGCCGTCCCGGCGGGTGCCGCCGAATCCGGCGACCAGCGCCATCCACGTACCGGCCAGCGAGGCGATGTGCAGTCCGTCGCGGGTGTTGTGCTCCAGGTCCGCGAGGTCCATCAGGGCGGCCTCGGTGGCGTAGTCGTAGGCGAGGCGCAGGTGGCCGGTCTGGGCGGCGACGACGGCCTGGCAGCAGGCGGACAGGGAGGAGTCCCGCACGGTCAGCGGCTCGTAGTAGGCGAAGTTCGCGGCCATCTGGTCCTCGTCGCAGTGGGCGTCGAACCAGCTGCCGCAGGTGTACATGGCGAGCACCAGGTCGGACTGCTTGACGACCTGCTTGCGGTAGATGTCGAAGTACGGGAAGTGCAGCATCAGCGGGTACTGGTCGGCGCCGGTGTTCGCGAAGTCCCAGCGCTGGTGGCGGGTGAAGCCGGCGTGCTGCTCGTGGACGCCGATCTCCTCGTTGTAGGGGATGTGCACGGCCTCGGCGGCGTCCCGCCAGGCGGCGCTCTCCTCCTCGTCGACGCCGAGCCGGGTCGCCTCCTCCGGGTGGCGTTCGGCCGCGTCGGCCGCGGCGAGCAGGTTGGAGCGGGCCATGAGGTTGGTGTACGTGTTGTCGTCGACGACGGCGCTGTACTCGTCCGGTCCCGTGATGCCGTCGATGTGGAAGACGCCGTGCGGGTCGTGGTGGCCCAGCGAGCGCCACAGCCGGGCCGTCTCCACCAGGAGTTCCAGGGCGGTCTCGCGTTCGAAGTCGGTGTCGCCGGTCGCCGCCGTGTAGCGCACCGCGGCGTGCGCGATGTCGGCGGCCACGTGGAAGGCGGCGGTGCCGGCCGGCCAGTACGCGGAGCCCTCCGAGCCGTCGATGGTCCGCCAGGGGAAGGCGGCGCCGTGCAGCCCGAGCTGGGTGGCGCGGTCGCGGGCGGCGGGGAGGGTGGCCTGCCGCCAGCGCAGTGCCTCGGCGACGGCCTTGGGCGCGGTGTAGGTGAGGAGGGGCAGCACGAACATCTCGGTGTCCCAGAAGGCGTGGCCGTCGTATCCGGAACCGGTCAGTCCCTTGGCCGGAATCGCTCGCTGCTCGGCGCGGGCGCCGGCCTGCAGCACGTGGAACAGGGCGAACCGGACGGCCTGCTGGATCTCCTCGTCGCCGTGCACCTCGACGTCCGCGCGGGCCCAGAAGTCGTCGAGGTAGTCCCGCTGTTCGGCCACCAGGCCGTCCCAGCCGCCGTGTGCGGCGGCGGCCAGCGCCGCCTCGACCTGGTCGCTCATCGCGGGCCGGGAACGGGCGCCCGACCAGCCGTGGGCGACGGTCTTCTGCACCCGCAGCCGCTGTCCCGGGTCCAGCACGGAGGTGATGGTGAGACGGGACACGTCCGTGTTGCTCTCGCTGCTGGTGGTGATCTCCCCGGGGGCGTCGACGACGTGGTCGGCGGCCACGGCGACCCTGAGGCCGCTGCGCCGGGTGCGGTGGACCAGCCGCAGCCGGGAGCCGACGGCCAGGTCCTCCTCCGGTTCCAGCGGGGACTGCAGCGCCTGGGCCGCCCTCGGGTCGCCGTCGGAGGAGGGCAGGCTCTCGTTGGCGACCAGTTCGGACTGGATGACGATCCGGGTACGGCTGTCGACGGGCTCGACCTCGTACTCCACGGCGGCGATGGCGCGCTGGGTGAGGGAGACCAGGCGGGTGGAGCGGACCCGGACGGTGGTACCGGCCGGGGAGGTCCACTCGCAGGTGCGCTCAAGCACGCCGCGCCTGAGGTCCAGGGTGCGTTCGTGCCTGCCGAGCCGTCCGTAGCGCAGGTCGAAGGGCTCGTCGTCGACCAGCAGCCGCAGCAGCTTGCCGTTGGTGACGTTGATGACGGTCTGGCCCGACTCGGGGTAGCCGTAGCCGGCTTCGGCGTAGGGCAGCGGGTGGAGTTCGTAGACGCCGTTGAGGTAGCTGCCGGGCAGGCCGTGGGGTTCGCCCTCGTCGAGGTTGCCGCGCCAGCCGACGTGCCCGTTGGACAGGGCGAAGACGGACTCGCTCTGCGCGAGGAGGTCGAGGTTGAGGGCGGTCTCGCGCACCCGCCAGGGCTCCACGGTGTACGTCCGGTTGGTGATCACGCGTGGCCTCCCAGCTCGGCGAGGTCCTTGACGACGCGGTCGGCGCCGTGGGCGTACAGGGCGTCCGTCTGGCCGACGCGGTCGACGCCGACGACGTAGCCGAAGTGTCCGGAGCGGCCCGCGTCCATGCCGGCCAGCGCGTCCTCGAAGACGGCGGCGCGGGAGGCCTGGACGCCGAGGTCGCGGGCGGCGGCGAGGAAGGTGTCGGGGTGTGGTTTGCCGGGCAGTTTCCGTTCCCTGGCCACCACGCCGTCGATCCGCACGTCGAACAGCCGCTCGGCGTCGATGGAGCGCAGTACGTCCCGGGTGTTGGCGCTGGAGGAGACGATCGCGGTGGCGAGGCCCGCGGCGCGGACGGCGTCGATGTAGCGCAGCGTGCCCTCGTAGGGTTCCACGCCGTCGGTGCGGATCTTCTCCAGGAGGAGTTCGTTCTTGCGGTTGCCGACGCCGTTGACGGTCCCCGCGTCCGGGGGGTCGTCGGGGGTGCCCTCGGGCAGTTCGACGCCGCGGGAGGCGAGGAAGGAGCGGACGCCGTCGGCGCGGGGGCGGCCGTCGACGTACCTGTCGTAGTCGGAGTCGGTGAACGGCCGGAAGTCCGCGCCGTCCCGCTCGCGCAGGAAGGCGTCGAAGGTCGCCTTCCAGGCGGCGGCGTGCACCACCGCCGTCCTGGTGACGACCCCGTCGAGGTCGAAGAGGCAGGCCTGGATGTCGTCGGGAAGTCCGAGCTGCGTCGTCATACCCCCACAGTTCCCCGCCGGGACGGGTCCGATCAGGTGACACACTGTGCGGTGTGCCGCTGACTTTCGACGACCTGCTCGCCCGTGCCCGCCGGCTGCCCCGGGACGGGCGGCGGGCGATCCTGGGTGTCGCGGGCAGCCCCGGCGCCGGGAAGTCGACGCTCGCCGGGCATCTGGTGCGGGAGCTGAACGGCGGCGGCGAGCCGTGGGCGGCGCAGGTGCCGATGGACGGGTTCCACCTCGCCGACGCCGAACTGGACCGGCTGGGCCGCCGGGACCGCAAGGGGGCGCCGGACACCTTCGACGCGGCCGGGTACGCGGCGCTGCTGGACCGGCTGCGCGCGGAGCCGGACGGCGAGACCGTGTACGCGCCGGGCTTCGAGCGGGAGCTGGAGCAGCCGATCGCCGGGGCCGTACCGGTGCCGCCCTCCGCCCGGCTGGTCGTGACGGAGGGCAACTACCTGCTGCTGGAGACCGGGGCCTGGGCGCGGGTGCGGGCCCGGCTCGACGAGGTGTGGTTCTGCGGGCCGGCGGAGCCGGAGCGGGTCAGGCGGCTCGTGGCGCGGCACGAGCGCTTCGGCAAGTCCCCCGCACAGGCGGCCGCGTGGGCGCTCGGCCCCGATCAGCGCAACGCCGACCTGGTCGCGGCCACCCGGCACCGGGCCGACCTGGTGGTACCGGAGGGCGTGGTCCCGGGCCCGCCCCCCGGCGCACGGGGGCCCGCGCCCTCAGCCTCTGCGTAACCCGCTCACTCCTCCGTAGCCCGGTCATTCCTCGTCGAAGTCGTCGGGACGGACGTGCGCCTCCTCCAGGGCCTCGCGCAGGGTACGGCCGGTGCCGCCCGGCGGGCGGGGACCGTCCTCCTCGCGCTCGCGCCGGCGCCGGCCGAGAACGTCGTCGGTGGTGTCGGTCTTCGGCCGGTTCTCTTCCGGGACGGTCATGACGTCGGCTCCTCGTCCGTGTCTGCGGGTCCTTCCGTGACGGCGGGTTCCCGTGCGACGCGGTGCTATCCCCGACGGCGTGGTCCCGTCACCGGGCCGGGCGGTCCGGTCGGCGGGCGGCGGGGGTGGGCTATGTTGACCTCCGTGGGAGACATGGGAGACGAAGGAGGCGCACCCGTGCCATCGCCGCAGCAGGCACGCGCACAGGCGTCGGCGATCACCTCGGGACGCGCGGCCCCCGAGTCGGAGGTCTCCCCCACCTCCCGGCTCAGGACACTCTTCGACCGGCCCCGCCTCTCCCCGGGGCAGCGCCGCATCGCGCAGTACCTCATCGAGCACCTCACCGAGGCGGCGTTCCTCTCCATCACCGACCTCGCCGACCGGGTGGGCGTGAGCCAGCCGTCCGTGACGCGGTTCGCCTCGGCGGTCGGTTTCAGCGGTTACCCGGCGTTGCGGGAGCAACTCCAGGCGATCGCGCTGGGCGGCCGGGGCGGGCCCGCGGCCGAGGAGTACCGGGGCAACGAACTGCAGGCGGCCGTGGACGCCGAGATCGAGAACCTGGAGAACCTGCGGCGGGACTTCGCCGACGCGGACCGGGTGATCGACGTCGGCCGCAAGCTGGCCGCCTCGGCGCCGCTGACCGTCCTCGGGCTGCGCATCTCCGTCTCGCTCGCCGAGTACTTCGCCTACGCCGCCCGCCGGGTCCATCCCGACGTGCGCCTGGTGACCCGGGGCGGCACCGTCGCCTACGACGCCCTGCTCCAGTCCCGGGAGGCGGGCGGCACCTGGGTGCTGGCCTTCTCCATGCCCCGGCACGCCCACGAGACCCTGGGCGCCGTCCGCGTGGCACGCGGCGCCGGGCTGAAGGTGGCGCTGATCACCGACCTGGCGCTCGGCCCCCTCGTGGACGAGGCCGACGTCACCTTCGCCACCGGCACCGGGTCCCGCCTGGTCTTCGACTCCTACGCCGCGCCGGGCGTGATGTGCGCGGCGCTGCTGCAGGCCATGACCGACGCCGATCCGGAGCGGACGCAGGCTCGGCTGGAGGAGTACGAGCAGGTCGCGGACCAGCACCAGTTCTTCCTGCGGGACTGAGCCGGGACGGTCCCGCCTCGGCGATTGGTCGGCGCAGACGGGGCCATCCCCGTCAAAGCAGGCATGAATGTTTTCATACGTCTTGCAAACCGGTTGGCATATATAAATACTGCTCACGGATCGCGACCCGGCCGCCCCGGAGCGCGTCCGCACCTGCCGCGAACACCTCGGGCCGCCGACTCCTACCCGCTCCGGCGCACCGGGTGTTCCGGTCGGGCATCGCCTGCGCGAGCGCCCGCGGCGGTCCCGGTCGTCCCCTGGACCGGGACCGCCCCCACCCGTCGCCCACCCCGTCGACGCCGCACACCCGGAAGCGATGATCATGCCCCTGACGACCACGCGCATCAGCCCGGACTGGCCCTGCCAGGTCAAGGCCCCCGGCAGCTACGACTGGGAACGCTCGGCCACCAGGTGGCTGCGCGAGCTGGTCCCGGCGCGCTACGCCGGCTATCCGGCCCTGATCCGGCACCCGGTGCTGCTCGCCCGCCACGCGCAGATCCAGGTCCAGCACGAGATCCGGGTGGCCCGCACCGCGCTGCAGACCGCCCGGGCGGACCTGCCCAGACTCGGCCTGCACGAGGCGGCCATCGAGCACACCATCAAGCTGTACGCGGCGGAGGTCCTCCAGCTGCAGCACATCGCGCGCAGCGTGCGGGCCGTCACCGAGGCGCTGGCCGAGCGGGCCGCCGCCGGACGCTGAAACGGACGCCGGACGGGCCCCCACCCGTACGGCCGGTACTGACGGTGAGGGCGCGTCAGTCCACCGGATGCCCGGGCCGGACGGTGCGCGTGTCGGCGAGCCGCAGCAGCGGTCCGGCGGCCCGCTCGCGCCCACCCCACTCGACCGGTTCGAGGACGAAACCGACGTGGTCGCCCCCCGGCGTTCGCTCCAGGACCCGCCCGACGAACCACGCCTCGGCGTCCTCCAGCACGGCGGCCCCGCCGTACGCCTCCCGCCAGCGGACCCGGCCGAACTTGTCGACGTCGTCACCGGTGAGGCTGCCGAACAGCTCGGCCGTCCCGCGCTGGTCACGGGACAGCAGGTGGACCGCCAGGACGTCGGCGGACCGCGCGACGCGGAAGGTCCGGTTGACGTCGGAGATCCACACGACGTACCGCACGGGCCGGATGGAGCACTGCGAGGAGAAGCCGACCAGGCAGCCGGCCCGTTCTCCGTCCGCGGCGGCCGTGACGACGCACATGTCCGGGTCGAGCCGGTCCAGGAACACGTCCATGTCCGCCATGCTAGGTGCCGCCGGCCCGGGCCGTGGGGCGGCTCAGCCGGCGAGCAGGCGGCGCAGGGCCGTGCGCAGGGCGGTGACGAACGCGTCGCGGGCCGGTTCGTCGAGGGCGTCCAGGGACAGGTAGGGGTTGAGGTCCTCCAGCTCGACCAGCAGCAGCTCCCCGCCGGGCGCGCGGCAGGCGTCGACGCGCTGGATGCCGTGGTCGACGCCGTTCCACTCGATGAACCGCCGCGCGAAGTCGAGGTCGGCCACGGTGGCGTCGTACGGCTCCAGCTGCCAGCGGCGGTCGGGGTGCGGCGCGTACAGGGCGTACTGGTAGTCGTGGTCGACGAAGTAGAAGGAGACCTCGTAGGCGAAGTCGACGCGCGGCTGGACCAGGAGGTCCCCGGCACCGTCCAGCGCCTCGGCCACCCGGCCCGCGGGGACGATCCCGAGGCCCGCCGAGTCCGCGCCGAGCCTCGGCTTGACGACGTACTCGTCCGCGGCGGGCAGCCGGTGCAGGTCCTCGGCCCGGTCCACGGTGGGGATGACGGGGTACCCCGCGGCGGTGAGGTCCAGCAGGTACTGCTTGCCGACCATGTCCGCCCGGCCGGTGAGCTGGTTGTAGACGCGCGTCCCGCGCTCGGTGGCGCGCTCCCGGAACGCCGCGTGGGCGGCCTCGTACCCCTGCACGGGACCGCTGTTGCGGACGACGACGGCGTCGAAGGCGTCCAGCAGCGCGGCGGCGTCCCGGGGATGGCACAGGGCCAGGTCGAACTCCTCGCGCAGCCGCGAGGTCAGGTAGATGTCCTCGTCGCAGTAGCGCCGCCCGCGCGCCGCGTAGGCCAGGTCGGTGACGTACAGGATGCGGGAGCGGGTGAACGGCATACGGGACTCCTCCGGGACTGATCGGAAGTGATCGTATGCGACCGGGACGGTGGGACGGCAGGTGCACTCAGTTCCCTCTGGTTCCTGCACTGAGTGCCATGCAGCTCTGCGGGCTGCTACGTTCCCCTTCATGAGCACCAGCAGTGCGGCGCCCCGCCGCGGGGACGGGACGGACGCGGCGGAGGTCCGGCCGCCGATGCGGGAGGCGCTGGTCGCGGCGGCGTTCCGGCTGTTCCTGGAGCGGGGGTACGAACAGACCACCGTGGACGACATCGTTGCCCTCGCCGGCGTCGGACGGCGTTCCTTCTTCCGGTACTTCCCGTCCAAGGACGACGTGGTCTTCCCCGACCACGAACGGTGCCTGGCCGACATGCAGGCGTTCCTGGCCCGCTCGCCCGAGGACGCCGACCCGGTGCGGCGGGTCTGCGACGCGGCCCGGCTCGTCCTGGGCATGTACGCCGAGAACCCGGCGTTCTCCGTGCAGCGCTACCGCCTCACCAAGAAGGTCCCCGGCCTGCGCGCCTACGAGTTGTCGGTGGTGTGGCGCTACGAGCGGGCCCTCGCCGAGTACCTGCGCGGGCGGCTGGGCGGACGCCCGGACGGGAGTCTGCGCGCCGACGTGATCGCGGCCGCGGTGGTCGCGGCACACAACAACGCCCTGCGGTCCTGGCTGCGCTCGGACGGGCTCGACGACGCGGGCGCCGCGGTGGACCACGCACTGGCGTACGCGCAGTCCGCGTTCGGCGACGTTCCGGTGCCGCCCCGCGGCACCTCGCCCGAGGACGTGGTGGTCGTGGCCGCGCGTCGCGGGACACCGCTGTGGCAGGTGCTGCGGGAGATCGAGACGGCGTTCGCGCACGACTGACGGCCGGGAACGACGCCTCTCACGCACCGATTCACCCGCAATAAAGGGTACCGAGTGCCTTTACGCTTGACACTCAGTGCCATACGCTGTGGTGCGTGCACGGCGGCACGGTGAGCCGCGCATCCGCGTGCCCGGTGACCGCGCACGCGGGATTCCGGCCCGAGCGCAGGGAGTTGACCAGCGTGTACCACTCAGGAAACGTCGCTCAGCAGGCGGCCGGCCCCGCGACGGGCCTGCTCGACCCGAGGGCCGAGGACCGGGGCCCGGACACCGAGGCCGTCTTCTACCAGCGCTGCACCTGGTGCGGCACCGCCGTGTACCACCGGGTGCTGTGCCCGGTCTGTCGCGGCAGCGAGCTGCGGACGGAGCGGAGCGAGGGCACGGGGACGGTGCGCCACGCCACGGTGGTGCACCGCAACACCCCGGCCGCACGCAATGTCTCCCTCATCGAGATGGCCGAGGGGTTCGTGCTGCGCGGCCGGGTGATGGGTCCGCTGATCGGCATACACAGCGGGGACCGGGTGCGGCTGTCCACGGCCAAGGACCCGGTGCGCGGCGAGCCGGTCTTCCAGCTGGTCGACGAGCCGTACCGGGCCTGGACCTGAGGCCGGGTCAGTTCCCGGCCGGTGTCCCGGACGTGAGCGTGACGCGGATTCCCAGGGTGCCGTCGAGCCCGCGGCGCAGCCTGCTGCCGAGCAGGGTGAGCCGGCCGACGACGCCGTACTTGCGGGCGAGCAGCCGCCGGTAGCGGGCCGTGGTGGCCGCATCGCAGATCTCCGCCAACCCCGGGACCTGCTCGCCGGTGGGCCTGCCGCGCACGTCGCAGGGGCCGACCAGGACGTCGGCGCGGTTGCGCACGCGTTTGACCTTCCAGGAGTCGGCCACGGTCCAGACGCCGAGCGCGTCCCCGTCCCGCACGACCCACACCGGGGTGGCGACCGGCGTGCCGTTCTTCCGGTACGTGGTGACCAGCAGGTACTTGCCGGCGCCGAGCCGGTCCAGTGACGCGTCGTCGTCCATGCTCCGGGAGTCTAGGCCCGCCCGCCGGCCCCCCGCGTCGCCTCCCCCGCCTCACTCCAGGGCGGCCGCCATCCTCCGCACCGCCTCCGTGAGCACCTCCGGCGAGGTGGCCAGGTTGAGCCGCACGTGCCCCGCCCCGCCGCTGCCGAAGGGAATGCCGGAGCTGAGGGCCACCCGGCCCCGGTCGAGGAAGACGTCGGCCGGTTCGTCACCGAGGCCGAGGGCGCGGCAGTCGAGCCAGGCGAGGTAGGTCGCCTCCCCGGTGCGGTGCACGACGCCGGGCAGCCGCTCGGCGAGCAGGCCGGTGAGCAGCCGCCGGTTCTCGTCGAGCCCGGCGAGTACGGCGTCCAGCCAGGCGGTTCCGTCGCGCAGGGCGGCGGTGTGGGCGAGGACGCCGATGTGGCTCGGCCCGTGACCGACCTCCTCGGGCATCCGCGCCAGGTCGGCGGCGGCCCCGGGGCCCGCGACGGCCAGGGCCGCCTTGAGCCCGGCGAGGTTCCATCCCTTGGACGCCGACATCAGGGAGAGGCCGCGCTCGGCGCCGGGCACGCTCAGGTAGGGCACGAACCGCGCGTCGGGGGCGGTGACGAGGGGAGCGTGGATCTCGTCGGCGACGACCCGGACGCCGTACCGCTCCGCCAGGGCGGCGACGGCCGCCAGTTCCCCGGCGGTGTGCACGGTGCCGGTCGGGTTGTGCGGGCTGCACAGCAGGTGGGCCGCCCGGCCACCGCCCGCGACGGCCCGCCGGAAGGCCTCCTCCAGCACGCCGAGGTCGATCCGCAGGTCGGGACCGAGGGGCGCCTCGACGACGCGCCGGTCCATGTGGGTGACGAACTGGTAGAACGGCGGGTACACCGGCGGGTTGACGATCACCGGGTCGCCGGGCCCGGTGACCAGTTTGAGCATCTCGACCACGCCCAGCATCACGTCGGGCACGATCGCCGTCCGTTCCACGGCCAGGCCGTCCCAGCCCCACCGCTTGCCGGCGAAGGCGGCGAGGGCCTCGGCGTAGGCGGTGCCGACGGGGTAGCCGGTGTCGCCGAGTTCCATGGCGTCGGTGACGGCACGCACGACGGGTCGGGCGAGCGGTACGTCCATCTCGGCCACCCACAGCGGCAGTACGTCCGCCGGGTGGGTGCGCCACTTCATGCTGGTACGTCGGCGCAACTGGTCCAGGGTGAGTGCGCGCAGCGGGTTCGGTTCACCGGCCTGGTCCCACGGGTTGCTGGTCATGGGGCCAAGATAGGACGCGGTGACGGGGCCGGGGAACAGGACGCCGGCCCGGTGAACACCGAGGTTCCCGCCGCCGTATGGGAGGAGGGTGCTCGACGTCCGGAGGCCCCCGCGGCGGCGACGCCGCGCGGTCGGGTTCGGGAGCGCAGGCATGAGGCACGCACGACGACGCATCGTCCGGCGAGTGGCGCGGCTCGCGGCCGTCGGCGGACTGCTGCTCGGGGGGACGATGGTCACCCGGGCCGTGGCGAGTGAGCCGCCCGACGCGTCCGCCGCGCCGCACACCTTCGCGCAGCCCCCGTCCGGCGCCGGCGCCGGCCTCGTGTCCCGGCTCGGCACGGATCGTACGGCGGGTCACTGGGTCGACTCCGACGGGCGGCCGGTGGTGGCGGTGACGGACGAGCGCGCTGCCGAGGCGGTGCGGCGGGCGGGTGCGACGGCGAAGCGGGTGCGGCACAGCATGGCCGAGCTGAGGTCGGCGGCCTCGACGCTGCGCTCGGCGCCCCGCGTGGCCGGTACCGCGTGGGCGCTCGACTACCGCTCCAACGAGGTGGTGGTCCGGGGCGACCGCACGGTCTCCGGGTCGGACTGGTCGCGGCTGACGGGAGTCGCGGAGGGCATCGGCGGGTTCGTCCGCATGGAGCGTACGGAGGGCACGTTCACCACCCGTCTGAACGGGGCGGAGCCGATCCTGTCCACGGCGGGCCGCTGCTCGGCGGGGTTCAACGTGACCGACGGCACGAACGACTTCATCCTGACCGCCGGGCACTGCGGCCCGACGGGCTCCGTCTGGTTCGGCGACCGCCCGGGTGACGGGCAGGTCGGCAGGACGGTCGCCGGGAGCTTCCCCGGGGACGACTTCTCCCTGGTGGAGTACGCCGACGGCGAGGCGGGCGACGGCGCCGACGTGGTGGCGGTCGGCGACGGCAAGGGGGTGCGGATCACGGGGGCGGGCGAACCGGCGGTCGGGCAGCGGGTGTTCCGCAGCGGGAGCACCAGCGGGCTGCGCGACGGCCGGGTGACGGCGCTGGACGCGACGGTCAACTACCCGGAGGGCACGGTCACCGGTCTGATCGAGACCGACGTGTGCGCCGAACCCGGGGACAGCGGTGGGCCGATGTTCTCCGAGGGCGTCGCGCTCGGGGTGACGTCGGGTGGCAGTGGCGACTGCGCCAAGGGCGGCACCACGTTCTTCCAGCCGCTGCCGGAGGCCATGGCGTCGCTCGGGGTCCGGCTGATCGTCCCGGGGCGGGAGGGTGCCGCCGCGGGCCCCTCGGCACCGGCCGGCCAGGCACCGGGCACCCGGGCGCCGGGCACTTCCGGTGCGGGGGCGTCGGCCCCCGTGGCGGGCGCCGACGGCTCGACCCTGCTCGCCCGGCTCACCGACCGCCGGAACATAGGACCGGGCCTGCTGGTGGTCGCGGGCAGCCTGGTGGCGCTGGTGGCCACGCGGTGGATTCGCGAGGAGCAGGACCGCAAGGCCTATCGGCGGCGGTACTCGGCGACGTGGAGCTGAGAGGGGCGGTACGAGGCCCGGCCCTCGGGGCTGTCGGCGGGCCGGGACGGCGAGGAGTCCTGGGCGGCGCCGGTCAGGCGGCCTTCACGGACTCCGGGGCCGCGTTGGCCCACTCCATGACGAGCCGCTGGTACTCCGCGCGCTGCTCGACGCTCAGTGTCCCGCCCGACCGGAGCCACAGGGCCCGGATCTCCTCGTTGACCTCGGCAGCCGATCGCTCGGAGGAGGGTTCAACAGTGGTGGACATGCTGTGAAGCATACGGCGCCCCGCGTGAAGACGATGTGAGTAATCGCGAGCCAAGCGGACATATCGGACAGTGTTACTGATCACGTCCATGCTCCCATCTGTCAAGACCTACCGGCGAGTTCGTTCGCAACAGATGTGTTCTGCCGCACACGGCCCGCCCGTTCGCCCCGCCCGATCGCCTCGCCCGCTCGCACCGGAGCCGCTCACACCGGCGCGGCCCCCAGCACCAGCACCTGGATCGCCGGCACGGCCGCGCCCCGGGCCCAGTCGTGGAAGTCGGACACCCGGGTCTCCAGGCCGACCGGCGCGGCCCGCGGATGCCGGTTGTCCCGGACGGCCTCCGCGACCGTGTCGCCCGCCACCTCCATCAGCCCGACCCCCTCTCCCGCGAGCAGGATCTTCTGCGGCATCACGAAGTTGGCGATCTGCGCCACCAGGGTGCCCAGCGCCCGCCCGGCCTCCGTCACGACCCGCGCGGCCATGGGCTCCCCGGCGGCGGCGGACGCGAGGATCTCCTCGTAGGTCAGGTCGTGGCCGGTCGCGGCCCGCACCTGATAGCGCATGTTGGGGATGGTCAGCAGGGAGACGGCGCTGCCGCGCCGCCCGTCGGGGGTGAGCGGCCCGTGGGGGTCGAGGATCCAGTGCCGCCCGAAGTCTCGGTCCTCGTCCCCGGCGTACGGCACCCGCCTGCCGCCCAGTACCAGCCCGTACCCGATGCCGGCACCGATGGTGAGGACGACGAACCGGTCCAGTCCGCGCCCCGCCCCGAACCAGGTCTCGGCCTCCACGAAGGCGGCGGTGTCGTTCTCGACGACGACGGGCAGCCCGGTGCGCTCCTCCACCAGCGCGGCCAGCGGCACCCCGCGCCAGCCCAGGAAGGGTGACTCGCCGACGACGGCACGGTCCTCGACGAGCCCGCCGACGCCGATGCCGATCCCGGCGACCCCGGGCCGGCCACGGGACAGTTCGGCGGTCATGCCGGCCAGCAGCTCGACGACCTCGGCGGGGTCGTGGGTGGCGAGCGCGCGGTCGTGGCGGGCGACGATCTCGCTCCTGAGGGTGGTGACGACGCCGTACACCATGTCCTGCGTGATCTTGAAGCCGAGGAAGTACCGGGAGTCCGCGACCACGTCGAGCGGCCGGGACGGGCGCCCCTGCCGCACTCCGGCCGGGCCGCCGCCTACCTCCGGGACCTCGACCAGCAGCCGCGACTCGATGAGCGGTTTGGTCAGCCGGGTCAGGCTGCCGGGCGAGAGGCCGAGCCGCCGGGCGATCTCGCTGCGCGAGAGCGGGCCGTGCAGGAGGACCTCGATCGCAACGGCGCGTTCCCCGGGGCTCAGGGGCGGCCAGCTTTCGGGACGTGTGGGCATGGGCTCGCGCTCCGGTTTCTTCCACATCGGAAATAACAAGGTGATTTTACGCCCGCAGGATCTGCGGAGGAGCCGTGGATGGATGTTTCCGCGCCCCCTTGACGGCGACATTGTTCTGCATCGAAAGTAAATGAGTCCGCGCCGCCGCACGCGACAGTGAAGGGCACGCCATCCATGACGTTCTCCATCGGCATCGTCGGTGCCGGCCAGTTCTCCGGGCAGTTCGCCAGGCTGTTCCGGGCACACCCGGGCGTACGTGACGTGTACGTCACCGACCTGCTGCCGGAGCGGGCCGAGCGGCTCGCCGCCGACGAGGGCCTGGCCGGCACCTTCCCGGGCTACGAGGCGATGCTGGAGTCCAGGGCGGTCGACGCCGTCGCGATCTTCACCCAGCGCTGGACCCACGGCCCGCTCGTGCTCCAGGGGCTGGGCGCGGGCAAGCACGTCTACTCGGCGGTCCCCATGGCGATCAGCGCGCAGGAGATCGCGGACATCATCGACGCGGTCAGGGCGACCGGCCTGACGTACATGATGGGTGAGACCAGCCAGTACAACCCGGCGACCGTGCACGCCCGCAACAAGATCGCCGAGGGCGCCTTCGGCAGGCTCTTCCACGCCGAGGGCGACTACGTCCACGACATGGACCTCGGCTTCTACGACGCGTACCGGTACAGCGGCGGCGAGGACTGGAAGGCCACCGCCAGCTATCCCCCGCTGCTGTACCCCACGCACTCGGTGGGCGGGGTGCTGGGCGCCTGGCGGACGCACGCGGTCAGCGTCTCGGCGATCGGCGTGGTGGACGAGCGCGGGGACGGGGTCTTCGACCGGTCGGTCAGCCGGTTCGACAACGACGTGTCCAACGCGACCGCGCTGTTCGAGGTGGCCGGCGGCGGGTCGTTCCGCACCAACGAGTTCCGCCGGGTCGGCTATCCCTCGCACATCAGGGAGTCGCGCTTCCGGTTCTTCGGCACGGAGGCGAGCATGGAGCAGCTGGCCACGGTGGCGCTGTGGCAGGACAGGACCGGGGTGGCGGACATCAGCGAACTGCTGCAGCCCAAGCCCACCACGTCCCCCGACGACCCGTCGCTCCAGCACGTCGCGCCAAAGCTGCGGGCCGCCTTCACCTCGGGTTCGGCGCCGGTGCACGACCGGGCGCGGCTGCCGCGGGCCTACGACCACGAGGGCAGCCACCACTTCCTGGCGGACGACTTCGTGACCGCGGTCAACTCCCGGACGCTGCCGTCCGTGAACGCGTGGGTGGCCGCCCGCTACACGCTGCCGGGCATCGTCGCGCACGACTCCGCACGGCAGGGCGGGGTCCGGCTGCAGATCCCGGACTTCGGGGACGCTCCCGGGCGGTGAGGCGCCGCTGCGCGAGCCGCGCGCCCGTGTCCGTCAGGTGCCCGGCTTGCGGCCGTACACGTAGACGTCGTCGCCCTTCTTCAGCAGGGACCAGTACTTCTTGGCGGCGGTCTTCGTCATGTTGACGCAGCCGTGCGAGCCCGGCGGGTTCCACATGCTGACGCCGACGGAGTGGAAGGCCTGGCCGCCGTCGAAGAACTGGCTGTAGGGCATCGGCACGTGGTAGATGGTCGAGACGTGGTCGATGTTGCGCCAGTAGACCTTCTTCAGACCGGTGCGGGTCTCGTAGCCGTTGCGCCCGGTGCGGACCGGCACCGGCCCGTACACCAGCTTCTTGCCGTCCTGGATCCAGCTCAGCTGGAGGCTGAGGTTCACGCAGGCGACGCGGCCCTTGTTGGTGGGGCACTTGCCGGCTTTGTTCGGGTTCTTTCCGACGGCCTTCTGCTTCGTCATCAGGTCCATCACTCCCCAGGTGACGGGACCCGCGTAGCCGGCGTCGGGCTGGATGCCGTGCTTGGTCTGGAAGGCGCGGATCGCCTTGCAGTCGGCGGTGGACTGCTTGCCGTCGGCCTTGCGGCCGAGGAACTTCTCCGCCTTCTTCTGGTACGGACCCGCCTTCGCGGTGCAGCTCGCGGCCTGGGCCGGTGCCGCCGTGAGCGCGAGTGTGAGCGGTGCCACCAGTGCGGTGACCCCGAGTGCGACGGCTCCCCGTCTGCGTATGTCCCCCATGGCCGGTCATGCCTTTCGCGTCGAGGCGGTGCGCTGGGCGGAAGGTCGCCTTCGTGCGATCCCGGCAAGCTAGACCGCCGCCCGGCGGCTTTGGTTGCCTGCCGCCCGCCGCCGCGACGCAACCGTGACAAACACCACCGGACCGCACCGGACCGCACCTGACCGCACCGGACCTCGCCTGGCCGCACCGGCCCGCCCTGGTGCGTCAGTCCGCGCCCTCCGCCCGCGCGATCGCCCGCCGGAAGCCGGTGTTGACCGCGGTCAGGCCGCCGTCGACCGCCAGGGTGGTCCCGGTGATCCAGGCGGCGTCGCGCGAGGCGAGGAAGGCGACGGCCGCCGCGACGTCCTCGGGCTCGCCGACCCGCCCCAGCGGGTACAGCCCCCGCACCGCCGCCAGTTCCTCGTCCCGGCCCTCCCAGGCCGTGGTGCGCACCGTGCCCGGCGTGACGAGGTTGACGCGGACGCCGCGCGGGCCCGCGTGTCCGGCGAGGGTGCGGGTCAGCGAGGCGAGACCCGCCTTGGCCGCGCTGTAGGCGTGGTTGCCGAAGTCCTGGACCCCGTTGACCGAGCCGATGCTCACGATCGCGCCGCGTCCGGAGGTCGCGAGGTGGGGCAGCGCGGCCCGGCAGCAGCGGTGGGCGCCGGTGAGGGTGACATCGAGGTCGCGGGCCCAGACCTCGTCCGGCTCGTCCTCGAAGAGCGGGGCGTCCGGCGTGCAGGCGAAGGCGTTGTTGACCAGCACGTCCAGGCCGCCGAAGGTTTCCACGGCGTGGGCGACGGCCCTCTCTACGGACGCCCGGTCGCTCACGTCGCAGGCGAACGCGGTCGCGTCGAGCCCGTCGTCCGCCAGTTCCGCCGCCGTCCGCCGCGCCGCCACGAGGTCCACGTCGGTCAGCAGTACCCGGGCCCCCTCCGTGGCGAGCCGGCGTGCGGTGGCCGCGCCGATGCCCCGGGCCGCGCCCGTCACGAGTGCCGCGTGGTCGGTGAATCGCCTGGTGTCCGTCATGGGGCAGACGGTAGTACCGCGACGATCACAGGGGCAGATAGCGTGCGGCCATGTCCGCGTTCCTGCAGCAACTCCCCGCACTCATGGGCGTCGTCATCGGCGCGCTCGGTTCCTATCTCGCCGTGGTCCGCGGTGACCGGGCCCGGTTCCGGCGCGAGAGCGCGGCCCGCTGGGAGGAACGCAGGCTCGCCGTGTACTCCGACTACGCGCGGACCGTGAAGACCTCCGTCACGCTGACGTACCGGGTCGCCGCCCACCTCGGCAACGACCTCCATCCGCATCCGCTGACGCCCCGGGAGGCCGCGCCGGCCCAGGCGGAGGCCGCCGTCGCCCGGGACCCGGCCGGTGAGGCACTGCTCCTGCTGGGCAGCAGGGACGTGGTGGAGAAGGCGCGCATCTGGGTGGTGGCGGTGATGGAGATGGAGCGCTTCCTGCGCGAGGAGACCCGCGACCCGGATGCCTGGCGGGCCCTGCTGGAGCGGCAGCGCACCGCACGCGAGGGCTACTACACCGCCGTGCGGGAGGACCTGGCGCTGCCACCGGGGCACGGCGCCCGGTGGCCGTTGCCGCCCGTCAGCGATACCCCGTGACGTCGGCGGGTTTGTCCGCGTCCTGGACCTCCACGAGATAGCGCCAGGCGTCCGGGCGGCTGCCGTCGAGGTCGGTGAAGCCGTACTCCCCGGCGAGCGAGCCGCTGGAGAAGGACCGCCCGTTGAAGCGCGCCACCCCGGGGTCGGCGGCGAGGGCGGTGACGGCGCGGCCGACATAGCGGGGCGTCTCGGAGATGGCGAAGTGCGGGACGCGGTCGAGGGCGTCGCGCCAGTTCTCCTCGCGCACGCCGAAGTGGTCGAGCATGATCTCCGAACGCAGCCAGCCGGGGGTCAGCGCGACGGCGGTGGCGCCCCGCGGTCCCACCTCGTGCCCGAGGGAGAAGGCCATCCGCAGGACGGACGTCTTGGCGAGGTCGTAGAAGAACGAGTTGCGGTAGTGGTCGCGGTTGTAGGCGTCGGTGCCGTCGGTGACCTCGACGACCAGTCCGCCGGGACGGCGCAGCAGCAGCGGCAGCGCGTGGTGGCTGGTGATGGCATGGGTCTCGACGGCGAGCCGCAGCAGTCTGAGGCCGTTGTCGAGGTCGTGCTCCCAGACGGGGCTGTCCCACTCGAAGAGGGTCTCGCCGCCCCAGATGTCGTTGACCAGGATGTCGAGGCGGGCCTGTTCGCTGGCGATCCGGTCGACGACGGCGGCGACCTGGGCCGGGTCGAGGTGGTCGGCGGGTACCGCGATGCCGTGGCCGCCCGCCTCGGTGACCAGGTCGGCGGTGTCCTCGATGGTCTCGGGGCGGTCGTACTCCGAGCGCCGGGCGCGGGTGCTGCGGCCGGTGGCGTAGACGGTGGCGCCGGCCGCGCCCAGTTCGACGGCGATGCCCCGGCCGGCGCCGCGGGTCGCCCCGGCGACCAGTGCGACCCTGCCCGCCAGCGGACCTTTCGATGACCCTGTCATGTCCGGCTTCCGTTCCTCTCCCACACGTCCCGCACGAGCGATGTCGTGTTCGAGAGTGCCCGGGAAGCCGGACATCTTCTGTCACCTTTACCGCGTGTCCCCGCGTTTACGCGTTTGGGCACGTGCCGGGGCGGTCTCGGCGGCGACCGTCCCGGTCAGTGCCCGCGCTTGATCCACTCTTCCAGGTGGGGGGCCTCGGCGCCGATGGTCGTGGAATCGCCGTGACCGGTGCGGACCTCGGTCTCGGGCGGGAGGACGAGCAGTTTGTCGCGGATGGAGTCGATGATGGTCGGGAAGTGGGAGTAGGAGCGGCCGGTGGCGCCCGGTCCGCCCTGGAAGAGGGTGTCGCCGGTGAACACGGTGCCGAGACCGGGGTCGTGGAGGCAGACCGCGCCGGGCGCGTGGCCCGGGGTGTGCAGGACGGTCAGATCGGCGCCGGCGGCCTCGATGACGAGGCCGTCGGTCAGCCACGCGTCCGGGTCGCGGTCGGGATGGGTCTGCCGCCACAGGGGCAGGTCGTCACGGTGCAGCCAGACGGTGGCGCCGGTGCGCTCGGCGAGCGCGGGCGCGGCGCCCACGTGGTCGTTGTGGGCGTGGGTGCACACGATGGCGGTGAGCCGCCGGTCCCCGACGGCCTCGGCGATGGCGTCGGCGTCGTGGGCGGCGTCGATGACCACCACCTCGTGGTCGTCGCCGACCAGCCAGACGTTGTTGTCGACGTCCCAGGTGCCGCCGTCGAGGCTGAACTGCCCGGAGGTGACGAGGCGTTCGATGCGGGGAGCCATCAGAGCACCACCACCGAGCGCAGCACGTCACCGGCGTGCATCCGGTCGAAGGCCTGCTCCACCTCGTCGAGGCGGATGGTCTCGGTGACGAACTTGCCGAGGTCCAGGCGGCCCTGGAGGTGGAGGTCGACGAGCATCGGGAAGTCGCGGGAGGGCAGGCAGTCGCCGTACCAGGAGGACTTGAGCGAGCCGCCGCGGCCGAACACGTCGAGCAGCGGCAGCTCCAGCTTCATCTCGGGAGTGGGCACGCCGACCAGGACGACGGTGCCGGCCAGGTCGCGGGCGTAGAAGGCCTGGCGGTAGGTCTCCGGGCGGCCGACGGCCTCGATGACGACGTCGGCGCCGAAGCCGCCGGTCAGTTCGCGGATCGCCTCGACGGGGTCGGTCCCGCGGGAGTTGACGGTGTGGGTGGCGCCCATGGAACGGGCGGTCTCCAGCTTGCGGTCGTCGATGTCCACGGCGATGACCTTCGACGCGCCCGCCAGGTACGACCCGGCGATCGCCGCGTCGCCGACGCCGCCGCAGCCGATGACGGCGACGGTGTCACCGCGGCCGACGTTGCCGGTGTTGATGGCGGCGCCGATGCCGGCCATCACCCCGCAGCCGAGGAGCCCGGCCACCTCGGCCGAGACCGCCGGGTCGACCTTGGTGCACTGTCCGGCGGCGACCAGGGTCTTCTCGGCGAAGGCGCCGATGCCGAGCGCCGGGGACAGCTCCTGGCCGGTCGACGCGAGGGTCATCTTCTGCTCGGCGTTGTGGGTGTCGAAGCAGTACCAGGGCCGTCCGCGCAGACAGGCCCGGCAGGTGCCGCACACGGCGCGCCAGTTGAGAACCACGAAGTCACCGGGGGCCACGTCGGTGACCCCGGCGCCGACCGACTCGACCACGCCCGCGGCCTCGTGGCCGAGCAGGAACGGGAACTCGTCGTTGATGCCGCCCTGCTTGTAGTGCAGGTCGGTGTGGCACACCCCGCAGGCCTGGATCTTGACCACGGCCTCGCCCGGGCCGGGGTCCGGCACGACGATCGTCTCGATCCGCACCGGCTCGTCCTTGCCCGGCGCGATCACGCCGCGTACTTCCTGCGCCATGGTCCTGACCCCTTCCTCGGCCGTTCAGCGTTCCCCCAGACCCTACGCGCAAGTGATCGGAAAGGGGCAGGTGACAGGGCGGTTCAGGCAGTGCGGGAGGTCTCGCGCGGACCGGCGCGTCGTGCCGTACGGCGCCGACGTAGCCTGAGTGCCCCGTCCGTGTGCCGAAGGAGCGACGTGACCACCGCACAGCCTCAGACCGGTACGCCCGCCTGGCGGCTGCTCCTGTCCTACGTACGACCGCACCGCACGGCGCTGTTGGCGGGCGCGCTGCTCTCCCTGGTCACGGGCGCCACCGGGCTGCTGCTGCCGCTGGTGGCGCGGGAGCTGATCGACGACCTGGCGCACGACCGGACCATCACCGGGGCGCTGCTGGCCATGTCGGGGCTGGTGGTCGCCAACACGGCGCTGGGCGCGCTGGGTTCGTACGTGCTGCGGCGCACCGCGGAGTCGGTGGTGCTCGGGGCGCGGCGCACCCTGTCGTCGTATCTGCTGCGGCTGCGGATCGCGGCGGTGGACCGCACCGAGCCCGGTGACCTGATGGCCCGGATCACCTCCGACACGACGCTGCTGCGCGAGGTGACCACCGACTCCCTCATCGGCCTCGGCACCGGCGGGCTGACGCTGGTGGCGACGCTGGTGATGATGGGCGTCGTCGATCCGGTGCTCCTCGGGGTGACGCTGGCGGTGGTGCTGGGCGCGGGCACGGTGCTGGGGCTGATCGTGCCGCGCATCAACCGGGCGAGCCGGCAGGCGCAGGACGCGGTGGGTGTGATGGGCGCCGCGCTGGAGCGGATCCTCGGCGCGCTGCGCACGGTGAAGGCGTCGGGTGCCGAGCCCCGGGAGGAGCGGGTGCTGCACGAGGCCGCCGAGGAGTCCTGGCGGCAGAGCGTGCGGGCCGCCAAGTGGTCGGCCGCCGCGGGCAACACGGCGGGGCTCGCGATGCAGATCGCCTTCATCACGGTGCTCGCGGTGGGCGGGGCGCGGGTGGCGACGGGAGCGATCGACGTGGGCACGCTGGTCGCGTTCCTGCTGTTCGTCTTCTATCTGATGTCCCCGATCCAGCAGGTCGTCGGCGCGATCACGCAGTACCAGACGGGACGGGCGGCGCTGGGCCGGATCCAGGACGCGCTGCGCCTGCCCGCGGAGCCGCCGGCCCGGCCGGTCCCGCTGCCGTCGCCCGGAGCGCAGCCTGCGTCCGTCGCCTTCCACGACGTCCGCTTCCGCTACGCCGACGACCTGCCGTACATCCACCACGGGGTGAGCTTCGAGGTGCCGGCCCGGGGGATGACGGCGTTCGTCGGCCCGTCGGGCGCGGGCAAGACCACCGTCTTCTCCCTGATCGAGCGGTTCTACGACCCGAGTGCCGGGGAGATCACGCTGGACGGCCGGAGCCTCGCGGAGTGGGAACTGGCCTCACTGCGGGCCTCGATCGGCTATGTGGAGCAGGACGCCCCGGTGCTGTCCGGCTCGCTGCGGGACAACCTGCTGCTGGGCAATCCGGAGGCGGACGAGGGCACGCTCACCACCGTGCTGAAGACGACGCGTCTGGACTCTCTGGTGGAGCGGCTGCCGAGCGGCCTGGAGACGCTGGTCGGGCATCGGGGCACGAAGTTGTCCGGGGGTGAGCGCTGGGGGTGCCCCCAGGCCGTTCAGGCACTGGGGGAGGGTGGCGATCGCCCGTGCGCTGTTGCGCCGGCCGCGTCTGCTGCTGCTCGACGAGGCCACCTCGCAGCTGGACGCGGTCAACGAGGCCGCGCTGCGCGACACCGTGGCGGACGTGGCCCGGACGACCACGGTACTGGTGGTCGCGCACCGGCTGTCCACGGTGACGATGGCGGACCGGATCGTGGTGATGGACGCGGGGCGCGTGCGTGCGGTCGGCACGCACCGGGAGCTGGTGACCACCGATCCGCTGTACGCGGAGCTGGCGGCCACCCAGTTCCTGGCGACCGGTGGCTGACGCGGGCGTCAGCCCAGGGCGGGGACCACGCCGAAGACGGGCGAGACCAGGCCGGTGACCTGCTGGAGTTGCTGGAGGTCGTGCAGCCGGTTCAGCTGCTGGGAAGGGAGCGGCATCCGGGCCCGGTCCTCGGCGGGCATGTCACCGACCGCGAGCGAGTCGAGGGTGTTCGTCACGCTGAGCTTCTCCGTGCCCAGCGGACCCCCGCCGGCCGCGCTCGCCATCGGGGCGGCGAGGCCGGTGACACCGGCGGCGAGCCCGACGACGGCGGCGATACGTCGTGTTGAGATCATGTGCTGAGCAACGCGGGCGGGCACGGCCTGGACACGGGCGGGCGGCGCCGCTCACCCGTGAGGACCAGTGTCACGGTCACCGTTGCCGTGGCCGCCCGGACGGAGGAAGCTCGAAGGGAGAGGGCCGAGGCGGCCCCTTCGGGCTCCGGGTCGCGGCCCTCGACGTCCGAAGGAGGTCGTCATGGGTACCACGGCAGGCCCCGGCTTCGACACCGAAGCGCTGCGCCGGGCCATCGAAGGAGAGACGGCGGCACCCCTGTTGTCGCTGTACGCGCGGGACGCGGAGGTCCGCGTCGTCGACCGGTACGACCAGCCCAGCCGCCCCAAGGTCCTGCACGGCCGGGACGAGATCGCCGAGATGCTCGACGACGTCTACAGCCGCGACATGACCCACCGGATGGCACGCTGTGTGGTCCAGGGCGACCAGGTCGCGTTCTCCGAGGAGTGCACCTATCCGGACGGCGTGCGGGTGCTCGCGGAGTCGATGCTGTCGCTGCGGGACGGTGAGATCGTCGAGCAGACCATGATCCAGGCCTGGGACGAGTAGCCGGGGGGCATCGACATGCGCGAGCGGCTCGACGCGGTCGGCCTCGGCGAGCACTCGGACGCGGTGCGGCCCGCCGTCTTCTCGCCCGACGAGTCGAAGCCGTACTGCCAGGTCTCGGCACCGGCGAGACGTCGGTCTCCGTGCCCGTCGGCCGACCGAGACACCACGCGGTCCGGGCCCGGCGGGCCGTACCCGCGCGCATGTGTGAGCCGGCCCGTCCCGGGTAGTCGCCCGGCAACGGACGAGGCATGCATGCCCTCGACACCACTGCCCCGGAAGGAGGTCCGTGACAGCGCACTCCAGAAGAAGCGCCCGGGCCGCTTCCCGCGACACGGAGCGGCCCGGTCCGCACCGGGCGGCGCCCTCACGGGTGCCGCCCGTCCCGCTGTGGGCCGCCGCTCACCGCGGCGGCAGCCGGTGCGGCTCGACGTCCCGCGGCCGGCCGCCGGCGACCGTGGCGGTCATGTAGGTGTGGTACGGCTGACGGCGCCGGTCCGTCGGCGACCCGGGGTTGAGCAGCCGCAGGCCGGTGGCGGCGGTGGTGTCCCGGGGGATGTGGCTGTGCCCGAAGACCAGGACGTCCAGGCCGGGGAAGAGGGCGGCACAGCGGGCCTCCCGCCCCTGTGCGGCGCCCGTCTCGTGGACGACGCCGAAGCGCAGGCCGCCGAGGTCCACGTACGCCACCTCGGGCAGCCGGGCACGCAGCGCGGGTCCGTCGTTGTTTCCGTGGACGCCGACGAGTCTGCGGCTGCGGCTCTCCAGCAGGTCGAGTGTGGCCGTGTCGACCCAGTCCCCCGCGTGCAGGACGACGTCCGCGCGCGGAATTTCGGCCAGCAGCGGCGCCGGCAGTTCTTTCGCGCGCTTGGGCAGGTGGGTGTCGGACGTGATCAGCAGACGCACGTGGTCCAGCTTAATCGACAGGTAAAACTGTGCAGGCTTAGCTGGACAGTTTTACCTGTCGAACTTACCGTGGGGTCGATCGCGGCCGAACCGTGTGAGAACCGTCCGAAAGGCACCACCCCATGACCGTCACCGCCCTGGACCCCCGTACCGCCCTCGTCGTGATCGACCTCCAGGCCGGGATCGTCGCCGCGCCCACCGAGCCGTACACCGGCGCCGAGGTCGTGGCCCGCAGCGCCGAACTGGCCGAAGCCTTCCGGGCCCGCGACCTGCCCGTGGTGCTGGTCCGGGTCTCCTTCGCCGCCGACGGGGCGGACGCCGTGCCCGGTCGTACGGAGGCCGGCGGCGCCGGCGGGCCGCGGCCCGAGGGCTGGGACGTCGTCGTCGGCGAACTGGCCGGGCACCCCGGCGACCTCACCGTCACCAAGCGCAACTGGGGCGCTTTCCACGGCACCGGCCTCGATGTCCAGCTGCGCCGCCGCGGCGTCACCCAGATCGTGCTGACCGGCATCGCCACCAGCATCGGTGTGGAGTCCACCGCCCGGGCCGCGCACGAGCACGGCTATCACGTCACCCTCGCGACCGACGCCATGAGCGACATGAGTGCCGAGGCGCACCGGGGCAGCGTCGAGCGGATCTTCCCGCGCCTGGGCGAGACGGGCACGACGCGGGACATCCTGGAACTGCTGGCCAAGACGCACGGCTGACCCGCACGGACGAGGCCCGTCAGCCCGCGTCGGCACACCGCTCCAGCGGCTCCCACCAGGCCCGGTTGTCCCGGTACCAGGCGACGGTCTCGGCCAGCCCGGTCGCGAAGTCGCGCTGAGGGCGGTAGCCCAGCTCCTCGCGGGCCTTGCTCCAGTCGACCGAGTAGCGCAGGTCGTGGCCCTTGCGGTCCTCGACGTGCACGATGCGGTCCGGCCCCGCGCCGCAGGCGTCCAGGAGCAGGCCGGTGAGGTCGCGGTTGCTCAACTCGGTGCCGCCGCCGATGTTGTAGACCTCGCCGGCCCGGCCGCGGGTGCGGACCAGGTCGACGCCCCGGCAGTGGTCGTCGACGTGCAGCCAGTCGCGGACGTTGCGGCCGTCCCCGTACAGCGGGACCCGGTGGCCGTCCAGGAGACGGGTGACGAACAGCGGCACGAGTTTCTCGGGGAACTGGTGCGGGCCGTAGTTGTTCGAGCACCGGGTCACCCGTACGTCGAGGCCGTGGGTGCGGTGGTAGGAGAGGGCCAGCAGGTCGCCCGAAGCCTTCGAGGCGGAGTACGGGGAGCTCGGCCGCAGGGGGTGCTCCTCGGTCGCCGAGCCGGAGCCGAGGGAGCCGTAGACCTCGTCGGTGGAGACGTGCACGAAGGGCCCCACGCCGTGCCGCAGCGCGGCGTCCAGCAGGTTCTGGGTGCCGACGACGTTGGTGAGGACGAAGTCGCAGGCGGCGTGGATGGAGCGGTCCACGTGCGACTCGGCGGCGAAGTGCACCACCTGGTCGGCCCCGGCCGTCAGCCTGTCCACGAGCGCCGCGTCGCGGATGTCGCCGTGCACGAACTCCAGCCGGGGGTGGCCGAGTTCGAGGTTCGCGGTGGTTCCGGCGTAGGTGAGGGCGTCCAGCACGGTGACCCGCGGGGCGCCGGGCGCGTCGGAGGCGAGGAGCCCGCGGACGTACCGGGAGCCGATGAAGCCGGCGGCGCCGGTGACCAGGATGTTCATGAGCGGATCCGTGCCTTGTCGCGGGCTCGTGCCCTCTTGCGGGTGGGGGACTCGGGTGGTGCGGGACTCCTGTGACGCTACCGGCGTGCCCCTCGCGGTCCGCGACCGCCCCGGAACGCGCACCGCGCCGGCACCAAGGCCGGCGCGCTGGGCGGTGTCACCACCCTCGGGGCTCGGTCAGTCCTCGCCCCGGACGATGTTCGACTCCTGGCCCGAATGCGGTGCGCGGACGGTGCTGCCGTCCTCCACGGCGGGTACGCAGGTGCGCATCACGCCCCTGCTGCGCAGGCGGCGGGCCTTCGACCATCCTGTCTCCAGCCGACGGACGGCGGGTTTGCCGCCGGTGTCCGTGGTCACGGGGCATCATCTTCCTTCTGGTTCCGCTTCTGGTGTGCTCGCCCCTGCGGGTCCCCGTGCGGGGACCCGTGAAACCCGGGGGGCGTGCGGGCTGCGCGGCTCAGCCGCCGCCCACCGGGATCTCGCTCCACACCTGCTTGCCCCCGCTGACCGGCAGCGTCCCCCAGGTCGCCGACATCGCCTCGACCAGGAGGATGCCGCGTCCGCCCGTGGCCTCCCAGCCGATGCTGGTCGGCTTGACGGGCGTGCGCGGCGAGGCGTCGGCGACGGCCACGCGCAGCCGTCCGCCGATCAGGGTGAGGTCGAGCCGTACCTTGCCGTCGGTGTGCACCAGGGCGTTGGTGACCAGCTCGGAGACGATCAGGAGCACTGCGTCGATGTCGTCGTCCGGTACGCCCCAGGTGCGCAGGGTGCGCCGGGTGAAGCGGCGGGCGTGCCGCACGGCCTCGGGCAGCCGCCACACCGACCAGCTCTCGCGCAACGGGCGCAGGGCCATTCCGTCGTAGCGCACCAGCAGCAGGGCCACGTCGTCGTTGCGGCGCGCGTTGCCGAGCAGGGCGTCGGCGACGAGTCCGAGGTGGCCGGGGGCGGACACGGCCAGCGCGTGTGCGAACCGGTCCATGCCCTCGTCGATGTCGGACTCCGGCGTCTCCACGAGGCCGTCCGTGGTGAGGGCGATCAGCGTGCCGGGCCGCAGCCGCAGCGGGCTCATCGGGAAGTCGGCCTGCGTCACCACGCCGAGCGGTGGGCCGCCCTCCACCTCCGCGATCTCGGTGCTGCCGTCGGGGTGGCGCAGCACCGGTGGCAGGTGCCCCGCGCGCACGCACCAGGCGGAGCCCTCCTCCATGTCGAGGTCGACGTAGACGCAGGTGGCGAAGAGGTCGGTCTCCATGCCCGTCAGCAGCCGGTTGGCGTGGGAGACCACGACGTCCGGCGGGTGGCCCTCGACGGCGTAGGCGCGCAGGGCGGTGCGCATCTGGCCCATGAGGGTGGCCGCGCCGGCGCTGTGGCCCTGGACGTCGCCGATGACGAGGGCGACGTGGTGGTCGGGCAGCGGGATCACGTCGTACCAGTCGCCGCCCAGCTCCAGGCCCGCCGTGCTGGGCAGGTAGCGGGCGACGGCGACCGCGCCGGGCAGCTTGGGCAGGCGGCGCGGCAGCAGCTGTCGCTGGAGCATGCCGACCAGCTCGTGCTCGGCGTCGAAGGCGTGGGCGCGCATCAGGGCCTGCCCGGCCAGGCCCGCGGAGGCGGTGAGCAGGGCGCGTTCGTCGGGGCCGAAGTCGTGCGGGGTGTCCCAGCCGATCAGGCAGGCCCCGGCCATGCGCCCGCCGGCGGGCAGCGGCAGCACGGCGAGGCCGCCGGGGCCGACGTCGGCGAGGGCGGGTTCCAGGTCGCCGGTGCCGGCGGGCCAGATCCGGGCGCGGCCCTCGCGCAGCGCGGCGGCCAGGGTGGGCATGGCCCGTACCGGGGCGTCCGGCCACTCGGTGCGCCACTCCAGGCGCCACAGTTCGGGCCAGGACTCGGGGTCGGGCGGGTCGAGGACGGTGACGACGAGCCGGTCGTTCTCCAGCTCGGCCAGCGCGATGCGGTCGGCCCGCAGCGGTCTGCGCAGGGCGGCGACGACGGCCTGGCTGACGTCGCGGACCGTCCCGGCGGTGGCGAGCGCGGCGGCCAGCCGCTGCACGCGGGCGACGTCGGTCACGTCCGGGCGCAGGGTGGAGGCGTCGGCGACGGTGCCGACCAGGAGGGCCGGCCGGCCGTCGCCGCCGGGCAGCAGGCGCCCGCTGAGCCGCAGCCACTTCGGCGGGCCGGTGGGCTGCAGCACCCGGAACTCCAGCTCGCGCTCGCCGATCGTCAGGTGGTCGGACTCGGTCACCGACATCAGGGACGGCAGGTCCTCCGGCACGGTGAGGCCGAGCAGCGTCTCGACCTTGCCGTCGAACTCCCCGGGAGCCAGTCCGAACAGCCGCAGGATGTCGTCGCCGACCTCCGCCCGGCCGGTGTCCATGGCCAGGGTGAAGGCGTCCGGCTGGAGGTCACCGGCCTCGGCGCGGTCGGCGGTCCCGGCCGGGGCGGGGCAGGTCATCGCCTCGGCGATCACCTCCAGGCACGTACGGTCGTCGGCGTCGAACCCGTCCGGGCGCTCGGTCAGGGCGAGGAAGCAGCCGCCGCCGTCCCCGCGCACCGGCAGGACGGCGAGCGAGAAGCCGCTCGACGGCACATGCCGTGACTCCGCCGTTCCGGCGAACTCCTCCGGCCCGATCCACACCGCCTCGCCGGCGCGATGGGCGTCGGCGACCGGGGAGCCGCCGGACGCGGGGTAGCTGTCGCGTACGCCGTACAGGGTGCGGGGTACTCCGGCCGACTCGACCAGGCAGAGCAGCTCGCGGTCGTCGCCCGGCGTGTAGAGCGCGGCGAAGGAGGCGCCCGCGAAGACCAGCGCCTGCTCGAGGATTGGGCGCAGCCGCTCCTGCGGCACCGGTCCGGCCACGATCGCGTTCAGGGCGCCCTCGGCACGCAGCGTCCTCGGTCCGCGTTCCGCAGCGTCCTCTCCGGCCACCTCGCCATTACAGCGCTTGTACGGCATCCGCGCAGCCCCTGGGGACCGGGGACCGGCGATCAGGAGCACTCCGGGGCTCGCGGACAGGCGCTCCGCACCCGCGGCCGCCGCGCAGAGGAGCACGAACCGGTGCGTCAGGCAGCGCGGCCCGGGGGGGCAGACCGGCGGCGCCGAGCCATCCGCGCCCCCGTCGCACGGGCACGCGGGCCACGCCCCCCGGTTACCGCCCGCAGACCGACGGCAGATACGTCAGGCGGCGCGGCCCGGGACAGACCGGCCGCGCCGAGCCATCCGCGGCCCGCGCCCACCGTCGCACGGGCGCGCGGGGCACGGACACCTGCCGCCGGCTGCCGCCGCCAGGTCGGCGCGTCCACCGGACGCCCGGGACCGGACCGGGCCGCAGCCCGGCCCCGGCGAGGGCCGGGCGGCGGCCCGGGGCGGGAGAACGTGGCGTCAGCCCGTCAGCCCCGAGCCGTCCGCACCGCCGACGACCGCACCGTCACCCGCATCCCCCGCACCCGCAGCCGCACCGCCGTCGCCCGTGTCTCCGGCGCCCGCGTCGCCGTCCTCGCCGCCGAGGGTGGCGCCGACCGCCGCCAGGGCCGTGGTGACCGGCTGGAAGAAGGTCTCGCCGCCGACCGTGCAGTCACCGCTGCCGCCGGAGGTCAAGCCGATCGCGAGGCCGTCCCGCGTGAAGAGGGAGCCGCCGCTGTCGCCGGGCTCGGCGCAGACGTCGGTCTGTATGAGGCCGGTGACCGTGCCCTCGGGATAGTTGACGGTGGCGTCCAGGCCGAGCACCTGCCCGTCGGCCAGTCCGGTCGTACTGCCCATGCGGAAGACCTCCTGGCCGACCGCCGCCTCGGCGGCCCCGCTGATCGGCAGGGTCTGGTCGCCGAGGTTCACCTCGCTGGGGGCCCGGGTCTCCGGGTCGTCGTACCTGACGAGCGCGAAGTCGCCCTCGCCGGGGAAGACCGCCTGGTCGACGGTGGCGATCGGCTGTCCGCCCTGTGCGTCGGACCACTGGTCGGCCGCTACCCCGCAGTGACCGGCCGTCAGGAAGGCGGGCGAGCCGTCGCCCGCGGTGACGTTGAAGCCGAGTGAGCAGCGCGCTCCGCCGCCGAAGATCGCGTCGCCGCCCGACGCGAAGGTCTTGAAGGTGCCGGCGGACTTCCTGACCGTCGCCATGCCGGGGCCGAGACCGTCGACGGTGGACTCCAGCCGGTCCCACCGGTCGCCGGTGACGGTGCTGTCGGCGGTCACCAGGATCCTGTTGGTGCGCGGGTCGATCGCCCACGCGGTCCCGGGGATGCCGGCTTCGGCCTTCAGGGTCTGCGCGCCGCTCCGCAGCTCTCCCATGCTGTTGTCGACCTCGCGGACCTGCGCGCCCGCCTTCTCGGCCTGCGCGACCACCTGGTTGTTGTCGCCGGGGACGACGTTGACGACCAGTCGCCGGGCGGCGGAGTCGTAGTAGGAGCCGGCGAAGGTGTCGCCGAGCAGGCCGGCGAGCCGGGAGGCGAGATCCGACGCGTCCGCCGCCTTGAGGGTCCTGGGTGCCGCGGCGGCATCGTCCGAGGAGCCGCCGTCCTGCGAGGCGTTGGCGTTCGGCAGCAGGATCGCGGCCGCGCCGAGCGCCACCACACCGCCCGCCGCCATCGCGGCCCTGCGCTTCGGGATTCGCTTGTGACTCAACCTACTCGACCTCCTGGGACCGGGGTTGGTACCCGCCGGTCCGGCAGCTGTTGGGGGCGCCTGGACGGCTGTTGGTACGCACGGGCCGGGCGGGGTGTTCAGCCGGACCCTCGCGTCGCTCCCGGTCGACACCCTCCGCATCCGGCATGCGACGCACCGTCGCGATCACGGAGCGGAATGACCGCTTCAGCGAATCTGCACATCGAATGCCCAACCCGGTCACTCCCGTTGGAGCATCTGCACAAGCCCGCGGCGGCCCGTACGCCTTTGGGGCCGGAGTGTCCCAATCGCCTCGGCAGGGGCAAGGGGCCGCGCGAGCCGATCTCGCGCACCGTGTGAAGAAGTGGCCGCGAAGGCGTGCGCGCCCCTGCACGCTTGGGCGCGCAGACCTCGCAAGTGTGCTGGTGAGAGGGGTGTTTGATTGGAAGCCCGGACCGGCCGCGTGCTTTGATCCATCGCACCGCGGGGGCCGCGGAGGGCTCCGGAAAAGGGCGCCCGGTGCCCGCGGTCGCGGCCGTCATCTGTCCCCAGAGGGGGCCGCTCCCCCCTTGTGAAATGGCTATACGAAGGGAAGTTCCATCATGAACTCCACCCCCCAGGTTGAGACCGTCGAGATCTCCGACGCCGACCTCGACAACGTCTCCGGCGGCCTGAACGTGAACGCCGTCGGCACCGTCACCGGCCTGGTGGACGGCATCGCCCCGGTCTCCGGCCTGCTCAACACCGCCGTCGGCACCGTCGAGGGTGTCACCGGCCTGAACACGGCCCCCGTCACGGGCCTGGTCGCCGGTCTCTGATCGCGCCCTTGCGTCGCTGAGTCCCGGAGCCGTCCAGGCTCCGGGACTTTTCGGCTGCTCTCCCCCTGCGGCTGGTTCTCCCCCTGCGGCCGTTCTCGTCCCCCGGCCGTTCTCGTCCCCGGCCGTTCTCACCGAGCCCTGGATACGTCAGCCGTGCAGTTCCGCCAACAGGCCCTCGCAAAGCTCCAGTCACCGGAGGAGCTCGATCTCCCGGTGCGTTTCGCCCGTCCCCAGGGCTGGCTGGTGCTGTCCGTGACGCTGATCGCCATGGCCGCCGGGTCCGTGTGGGCGGTGGGCGGCTCGGTGACCTCCACGGTGTCCGCGCCCGCCGTCCTCACCCACGGCCAGGGCAGTTACCTCCTGCAGAGCCCCGTCTCCGGGCAGGTCACCGCGGTCCTCGCCCGTCCGGGCCAGCGGCTGGCCGCCGACGCCCCGGTGCTGAAGGTCCGCACCGCGAAGGGCGAGACGGTGGTCCGCACGGTGGACGCCGGCCGGGTCAGCGCACTCGCCGCCACCGTCGGGCAGATCATCTCCACCGGCGCGAACGTCGCGTCCGTCGAGAAGGTCGCCCACGCCGACGACCCCCTCTACGCCACCGTCTACGTCCCCGCCGAGAACGCCGCCGCCATCCCCGCCCACGCCTCGGTCGACCTGACCGTCCAGTCGGTGCCGACCCAGCAGTACGGCGTCCTGCACGGGGAGGTGAAGTCCGTGGACCGCTCGGCCCAGTCGGCGCAGACGATCGGCGCGTTCCTCGGGGACAGCGCGCTCGGCGAGCAGTTCACCGAGGACGGCAGGCCGGTGGCCGTGACGGTGCGGCTGGCGACCTCGAAGTCCACGAAGAGCGGCTACGCGTGGTCCTCGGCCGACGGACCGCCGTTCGAACTGACCTCCATGACCCTGGCCTCGGGCTCGATCCGGCTGGCCGACCAGCGTCCCGTCGATTGGCTGCTGCCGTGAGCACCGCACAGGAGACCCGGGGCAGGCGCCGCGCCGCCCCGCCGAGGCGCAGCGTGCCGAAGGGCCGCGTGAAGACCGTCCGCACGCCCACCGTGCTCCAGATGGAGGCCGTGGAGTGCGGTGCCGCCTCCCTCGCCATGGTGCTGGGACACTACGGCCGCCATGTCCCCCTGGAGGAGCTGCGGATCGCCTGCGGCGTCTCCCGCGACGGGTCCCGGGCGAGCAACCTGCTGAAGGCCGCGCGGAGTTACGGGTTCACCGCCAAGGGCATGCAGATGGACCTGGCGGCCCTCGCGGAGGTGGCGGCACCGGCCATCCTCTTCTGGGAGTTCAACCACTACGTCGTCTACGACGGCATGGGCCGCCGGTTCGGACGGCGCGGGGTGTTCATCAACGACCCGGGCAAGGGACGCCGGTTCGTGTCCCTGGAGGACTTCGACGGGTCCTTCACCGGTGTCGTGCTGACCATGGAGCCCGGTGACGGCTTCGCCCGCGGCGGCCGCAAGCCCGGTGTGCTCGGCGCGATGCCCGCCCGGCTGCGCGGAACCGCGGGCACGCTGCCCGCCGCGGTGCTGGCGAGCCTGCTCCTGGTGGCGGTCGGCGCGGCGGTGCCCGCGCTCAGCCGCACCTACATCGACATGTTCCTGATCGGGGGGCAGACCTCGCTGCTCGGCGTGCTGTTCGCGTCGATGGGGGCCTGCGTCCTGCTCACGGTGGTGCTGACCTGGCTCCAGCAGGCCAACCTGCTGCACGGGCGCATCATCTCCTCCACCCTCTCCAGCGCCCGCTTCCTGCGGCACCTGCTGCGGCTGCCGGTGACCTTCTTCTCCCAGCGCAGCCCCGCCGACCTGGTGCAGCGGCTGCAGTCCAACGACGCCGTCGCCGAGACGCTGGCCCGCGACCTCGCCGCGGCGGGCGTGGACGCGATCGTGGTCGTCCTGTACGCCGTGCTGCTGTACACGTACGACCCGCAGCTCACCTTCGTCGGCATCGGTGTGGCACTGCTCAACATCCTGGCGATGCGGGTCGTCATCCGGCTGCGCGCGACCCGTACGGCGAAGCTGCGGGCGGACACGGCGCGGCTGACCAACACCGCCTACACCGGTCTCCAGCTGATCGAGACGATGAAGGCGACCGGCGGCGAGGACGGCTACTTCCGCAAGTGGGCCGGCCAGCACGCCACCACGCTGGAGGAGCAGCAGCGGCTCGGGGTGCCCAGTGCCTGGCTGGGCGTGGTCGCGCCGACGCTGGCGACGCTGAACAGCGGGCTGATCCTGTGGATCGGCGGCATGCGCGCGGTCGAGGGCCACATCTCGGTCGGGCTGCTGGTCGCCTTCCAGGCGCTGGTGGTCCGCTTCACGGCGCCGCTGACCCGGCTGAACGGTGTCGCGGGCCGCATCCAGGACTTCGCGGCCGACGTGGCCCGCCTCAAGGACGTGGAGAACTTCCGGGCGGATCCGCTCTACGACCGCCCCGGTGGCGGCGACTCCACCCGCCGGCTGCGCGGGCACGTGGAGCTGCAGAACGTCTCCTTCGGCTACAACCCGCTCGACAAGCCGCTGCTGACCGGTTTCGACCTCACCGTGGGGCCGGGGCAGCAGGTCGCCCTGGTCGGCGGTTCGGGCAGCGGCAAGTCGACGGTGTCGCGGCTGATCTCGGGCCTGTACGCGCCCTGGGACGGCGTGATCCGCATCGACGGGCAGCGGCTCGACGACATCCCGCGCGGGGCGCTGGCGTCCTCCGTCTCCTTCGTCGACCAGGACGTGTTCCTGTTCGAGGGCACGGTGCGCGACAACGTGGCGCTGTGGGACCCGTCGATCTCCGACGACGCCGTGGTGGAGGCGCTGAAGGACGCCGCGCTGTACGACGTGGTGACGCGCAGGCCTGGCGGGCTCCACAGCCCGGTGGAGCAGGACGGCCGCAACTTCTCCGGCGGGCAGCGCCAGCGCCTGGAGATCGCGCGGGCCCTGGTGCGCCGGCCCAGCGTCCTCGTCCTGGACGAGGTGACCAGCGCACTGGACGCGGAGACCGAGCTGGTGGTGATGGACAACCTGCGCCGGCGCGGCTGCGCCTGCGTGGTGATCGCGCACCGGCTCAGCACGGTGCGGGACAGCGACGAGATCGTCGTCCTCGACCACGGCACGGTCGTGGAGCGCGGGCGGCACGAGGAGCTGCTGGCGCGCGGTGGCGCGTACGCGGCGCTGGTCAGGGAGCGGTGAGATGACAACCGTGCACGAGGGGCAGGGCGACCTGGTCCTGGGGGCGCTCGGCCCGCTGGGCACGCGCGTCGACTGCGCCGGGTTCAACCGCCTCGACCTGGAGGGGCCGCAGGTGCTGTGGCTCGTGGTGTCCGGCGCGGTGGACCTGTTCGCGGTCGACGCCGGGGAGCAGGGCCACTGGCACCACCTGGGGCGCCTGGAGGCGGGCTCGGTACTGCTGGGACCGGTCGCCGGGCCGCGGCACACGCTGGTGGCGCGTCCACTGCGCGACTGCGTGGTGCACCGCATCGGACTGCGCGAGCTGTACCAGCCGGCGCACACCCAGACGTGGTCGTACGACGCGTACGGCAACCCCCAGTACGTGCCGCAGACGACGAGTCCGCTGGAGTACGCCCTGGCCCTCGGCGTGGGGCGCGGCCTGACCGTCCTCTTCCAGGCGCCGATGGCCGCGGAGCGGGCCGACGCGCCCACGGACGACGACGTGTTCTGGATGCAGGTGCCGCCGGGCAGCGTGCAGTACGGGGCGGTGTACGGCGAGGAGGCGGCCGCCGACCTGCTGATGGACCCGGCCCTGTGGCAGAGCATGGTCGACCAGCAGTACCGGCTGCTGACCACCCTGGACCGGTGGATCGAGCAGCTGGAGCGCACCCACGAGACCCGGGCGGCGGCCGGTATCAAGGCCGGTGAGGCGGTGCGCGCGCAGGCCGACCGGACGCTGCTTGCCTCCATCGGCAAGCGCTCGGCGCAGCGCACCACGGCCGCCGACGCCGACGCCACGTACGCGGCCTGCGGGCTGGTCGCCCGCGCCGCCGGGATTCCGCTCGCCGAGCCGGCCCCGGGGGGCACCGAGAGCGACCGGCTCGACCCGGTGGAGCGGATCGCGCTCGCCTCGCGGGTGCGGACCAGGTCGGTACGGCTGGCGGACCGCTGGTGGCGCGAGGACGTGGGGCCGCTGGTCGGGCACCGCACCCTGTCGGGGGCGCCGGTGGCACTGCTGTGGCGGCGCGGGGGCTATGTGGCCGTGCATCCGGCGACCGGTCGTGAGACGCCCGTGGAGCGGGCGAACGCCGGGGAGTTCGAACCGCGCGCGGTGATGTTCTACCGCCCGCTGCCGGAGCGGCGGCCGAGTCCGCTCGGGCTGCTGCGGTTCTGTCTGGCGGGCACCCGCCGGGACCTGACGTCCCTGCTGCTCGCCGGGCTGGTGACGGTGGCGCTCGGCGCGCTGGTGCCGATCGCGACGGGCCGGGTGCTCGGCGAGTTCGTGCCGAAGGCGCAGACCGGGCTGATCGCGCAGGTGTGTCTCGCGGTGATGCTGAGCAGCGTCGTCGCGGCGGCCTTCATGCTGCTGCAGAACCTCACCATCCTGCGTCTGGAGGGCCGGATCGAGGCCACGCTCCAGCCCGCCGTCTGGGACCGGCTGCTGCGGCTGCCGACGAGGTTCTTCACCGAGCGCTCCACCGGCGAACTGGCGAGCGCGGCCATGGGCATCAGCGCGATCCGCAGGCTGCTCGCGGGGGTCGGTCCGACGGTGGCCCAGTCGGTGACGGTCGGGGCGATGAACCTCGGTCTGCTGCTCTGGTACAGCGTGCCGATGGCGTTCGCGGCGATCGGCATGCTGGTGCTGGTCGCCGGGGTGTTCCTCGGGCTCGGGCTGTGGCAGGTGCGCTGGCAGCGGCGGCTGGTCAAACTCACCAACAAGCTGAACAACCAGGCGTTCCAGACGCTGCGCGGGCTGCCGAAGCTGCGGGTGGCGGCGGCCGAGAACTACGCCTACGCGGCGTGGGCGGAGCGGTTCGCGCACAGCCGGGAGCTGCAGCGGCGGGCGGGCCGGATCAAGAACCTGAACGCGGTGCTCGGCGCGGTGTACCTGCCGCTGTGCACCCTGTTGATGTTCATGCTGCTGGCCGGCCCGGCGCGGGGCTCGATGTCGGCGGCCCAGTTCCTCACCTTCAACGCCTCGGTGACGATGCTGCTGACCTCGGTCACCCAGCTGACCGGCGCGTTCGTGTCGGGGGTGGCGGCGCTGCCGCTGTTCGAGGAGATCCGGCCGGTCCTGGACGCCACGCCCGAGGTGCGGACGGCGAGCACCCGGCCGGGGCCGCTGTCGGGGGCGATCGAGGCGCGCCGGCTGTCCTTCCGGTACACCGACGACGGGCCGCTGGTCCTGGACGACGTGTCCTTCGAGGTGCGGCCGGGCGAGTTCGTGGCGGTCGTCGGCCCCAGCGGCTGCGGCAAGTCGACCCTGCTGCGGCTGCTGATCGGCTTCGACCGTCCGCTCTCGGGCGGCGTCCTGTACGACGGTCAGGACCTGGCCGCGCTGGACCAGTCGGCGGTGCGCAGACAGTGCGGGGTGGTGCTCCAGCACGCCCAGCCCTTCACCGGCTCGATCCTGGACGTCATCTGCGGCACCGAAGCGTACACGCCCGAGGAGGCGATGGCGGCGGCCCGGATGGCGGGGCTCGCGGAGGACATCGAGCGGATGCCGATGGGGCTGCACACCATCGTGTCGGGCAGCGGGGCGGTCTCCGGGGGCCAGCGGCAGCGGCTGATGATCGCGCAGGCCCTGATCCGCCGGCCGCGCATCCTCTTCTTCGACGAGGCGACCAGCGCCCTGGACAACGAGACGCAGCGCACGGTGATCGAGTCCACCAAGGCGCTCAACGCCACCCGGATCGTGATCGCGCACCGCCTGTCCACGGTCCTGGACGCCGACCGCGTGATCGTGATGGAGGACGGCAGGGTCGCCCAGCAGGGCCCGCCCGCCTCGCTGCTGGCGGACACCGGCGGCCGGCTGCACGAGCTGGTGCGGCGGCAGCTGGCCTGATCGGCGCTCAAATGGGTACCTGTTGCCCTCATGCGTACCAGCGTGGTGGATGTGGGGTCGAACACGGTCCGGCTCATGGTGGCGGACGCCGAGGGCGGCGTCCCGCTGCCGGTGCACACCGCGAAGTGGCGGCTGCGGCTGTCGGAGCAGGTCAGGCCGGGCGACCCGGTCCCGGAGGAGGCCGTGGAGCGGCTCGTCGGGGCGGTCGCCGACGCGAGCAGGACCGCGGACCGGTGGGGGGCGTCGGAGCCGCCGGCCTTCGCGACCGCCGTGGTGCGCGCCGCGCCGAACCGGCGTGAGGTGCTGCGCACCGTCCATGCCCGCACCGGCGTGCCGCTGTGCACCCTGCCGGGCGAGGTGGAGGCGGAGCTGACGTTCCTCGCGGCCCGGCGCTGGATGGGCTGGCGGTCCGGTCCGCTCGCCCTGCTCGACATAGGCGGCGGCTCGCTGGAGGTCGCCTTCGGACGTGGCCGGCTGCCCGGCTTCGTGGCCTCGCTGCCGCTGGGGGCCGCCCGGCTGACCCACGAGTTCCTGGCGGGCGGCCGGGACCCGGCCTCGCCGGAGCAGGTCAGGGCGCTGCGGCGCAGGGTCCGCCACCAACTGCGGGACGCGGCGGCGCGGATCCGCTGGGAGGGACCGCGGACCGCCGTCGCCACCTCGCGGACCTTCCAGCAGCTCGGGCGGCTGTGCGGCGCCCCGCCCGGCCGGTACGGACCCTTCACGGAGCGGCGGATGCGCTGCTCGGACCTGGGGGACGCGGTGGGCCGGCTGGCCGCCCTGTCCGCGGCCGAGCGGGCCCGGCTGCCCGGCATCTCGGCACCGCGCGCGGCCCAGAGCCTGGCGGGCGCCGTGGTGGGTCACACCGCGATGAAGCTGACCGGTCTCGAGTCGGTGGCGCTCTGCCCCTGGGCGATCCGCGAGGGGGTCCTGCTGCGCCACATCGAGGACGGGCCGGCCTGGTGGGCCGAGGTGGTGCGCCGCAGCGACGAGGCCGCTCCCCCGGCGCCGGTGCCCCTGCGCCTGGCGTCCGCGTCGAACTGAACGACCGCGAGCAGGAACCGACGACGAGAAGCGAGAAGGACAACGAGAAGCGAGAAGGAGGACCCCGTGTCCCAGGACGGCGAGCACGACCACAAGCAGCCCGAGACCGCGGCCGAGGAGGTTCTGCGCGAGATGGAGGAGGCCAGGCCCCGCGACGCGGAGTCCGACGAGGTCGGGCACCGGGGCGAGGCGGGGGACGCCACCTCCCCGAACACCGGCGCCCAGGAGGACGTCGAGGGCGAGTGACGCGCCGCTCCGCGCGGCCGGGGGTGCCACGGCGCCGACCGGGTACTCGCGGCGCATGGAGTACGACCGCGAGGAACCACGGCTGCCGACGGCCCGGGGACCGGTCTCCGAGGCCGTCGGCGCACATCTGCTCGGCACGGGCCCACTGCCCTCCCCCGAGACCGTCGCCGCCGCGCCGGTGTACGGCGACGACCTGCAGCTCGCCCTGTACCAGTGCTACGAGCTGCACTACCGGGGTTTCGCGGGGGTCCGCCCCGACCTCGAGTGGGACCCCGGCCTGCTGGGCGTCCGGGCCGCGCTGGAGCGGCGCTTCCTGGCCGCCCTGCGGGCCGGCACCCCCGTCCACGAGAGCGTGGCGGACGCGGTCGGGGCACTGCTCGTCGAACCCGCCCACGGTGAGGGGGTCAGCCACTTCCTGCGGGACGAGGGCGAATTGTGGCAGCTGCGCGAGTACGCGGCCCAGCGCTCGCTGTACCACCTCAAGGAGGCCGACCCGCACGCCTGGGTGCTGCCCCGCCTGTCGGGCCGCGCGAAGGCGGCGATGGCGGCGGTGGAGTTCGACGAGTACGGCGGCGGGCGCGCCGACCGGGTGCACGCCCGCCTGTTCGCCGACCTGATGACGGACCTGGACCTGGACACCACGTACGGGGCCCATCTGGACGCGGCCTCGGCCGAGTGCCTGGCCACGGTGAACATGATGTCCCTGTTCGGCCTGCACCGGTCGCTGCGCGGGGCGCTGGTGGGGCACTTCGCGGCGGTGGAGATCACCTCGTCACCCGGTTCCCGGCGACTGGCCGAGGCGATGCGCCGCACGGGCGCCGGTCCGGCCGCCGAGCACTTCTACGACGAGCACGTCGAGGCCGACGCGGTGCACGAGCAGATCGTGCGGCACGAGGTGATCGACGGCCTGCTGGAACAGGAACCGCACCTCGCGGCGGACGTCGCGTTCGGCATCGACGCCACCGGGTACCTCGAGGAGCGCCTCGGCGCCCGGCTGCTCGCCGACTGGCGGGCGGGACGGTCGTCGCTGCGTACGCCGCTTCCCGCCCCGCGCCGCGTTCACGGGGAGATTTCTCATATTTCGTGACGGCCGGGGTACGTGGGATCCGTGAATTTCATGGTGCTACCGGGCGTCTACGCCCCTCAGGAGGACACCGCCCTGCTGGCCGGAGCGCTGTCCGACGAGTCGCTCCGGCCGGGCGCCGCCGTGCTCGACGTGGGGACCGGCTCGGGCGCCCTCGCCCTGGCGGCGGCCCTGCGGGGCGGCCGGGTGACCGCGGTGGACTTGTCGTGGCGCGCGGTGTGCGCCGCGCGGCTCAACGCGGCCCGGGCCGGGCTGCGGATCCGCGTCCGGCGCGGCAACCTCTTCACACCCGTGCGCGGCGAGTCGTTCGACCTGGTGCTGGCCAACCCGCCGTATGTGCCGGCGCCCGCCTCCGGCCGCCGGCCGCGTGGTGCCGCGCGGGCCTGGGACGCGGGCCACGACGGTCGCATGGTCCTGGACCGGATCTGCCTGGAAGTACCCCGGCTGCTGCGCCCCGGCGGGGTGCTGCTGCTCGTGCAGTCGGCGCTCAGTGACCCCGCGAGGACCGAGGCGCTGCTGCGCGAGGCGGGCCTGAAGGCGGCGGTGATCCGGCGGCGGCGGATCGCGTTCGGTCCCGTGGTGCGCGGCCGGGAGCGCTGGCTGCGGCAGCGCGGGCTGCTGTCCCTGGCGGACTACGAGGAAGAGCTGGTGGTCGTCCGTGCCGAACTCCCCGTCTGACACCCCTCGCCCGCCCGGCGCCCCGCGCCGGATCAAGGTCCAGCGCCGGGGGCCGCTGCTGGTGGAAGGACCGGTGGAGGTGGAGCTGGAGGACGGGACGACGGTGTCCTCCGACCGCTTCCGGGTGGCGCTGTGCACGTGCCGGCGCAGCCGGCGCTTTCCGTGGTGCGACACCAGCCACCGTGCCCGCTCCGCCAGGGCCGCGGACGGCTCGGACGCGGACGGCTCGGCCGCGAACGACCGACCGTGCCCGTGAACCGGGAGAACGGCGGACGGCCCCACTCCGTCCGCCGTCCCCGGTGCGGGCCCGCGGGACCCGTACGGCGGCGCTCGCACTCCCCAGTAGCGAGCAGCCGATCACGCCGCACGGTCCCGGCGGTCCCGGTCCCTCAGAACGTGAAGACGCTCGCGCTGCCCGCGTTCTTCACGCACTCGTTGGCGAAGGTGCGTTCGTAGGAGAGGCGACGGCCCTGCCAGACGCCGTCGACGGTGACGACCACGGGGGCGTACTCCCGGGTGCACATCACCGAGTCCTCGGCGGCCAGGGCGCCCGGGTCGCCGTGCGCGGCGCGCAGTTCGGCACAGGCCGCGCCGGCCGCCGGGTGGGTGCCGGAGGCGGTCGGGGCGCAGGTCAGGGTGACCGCGCGCAGGGGTGCGGCGGTGGCAGCGCTCTCTCCGTGCCCCACGGTCAGCACCAGGGCCGAGGGGGCGTAGAGCGACGCGGGGGCGGTGGCCGGGGAGGCGAGGGAGGCCCCGGCGAGGGGCCCGCAGACGGCGGTGGCCGTCAGGCCCAGAGTCGCTGCCCAGCGCGCGGTGTTCCGCATTGTGTGCATCCTTCCGCTCGTTTCGAGGGTGGTGCCGGTCCGGCCCGGTCGGTGCCGGAGCGGCGAGCGCGAGTCTGCCGAGTCCGGCACCGAAACTCATCTCGACCCCATGGGTTTCGGTAACCTTGCGTATTGAATCAGTGGCGTGAAGTCACAGAATTAGAACGTTCCAAGTCCGGTACTGGGCGTTTCTTGATCGATTATTGAGAACAGAACTGGCCGAATGGCGTGATCCGCACCTTCGCCAATAGGCCTGAAACACCCCCGGAACAGGTCCGTCGACCCTGACCGCCACCCCTTGGCATACCCGCGGGTATGGTGCCGGGCAGCGCGAGCTCGACGACGAGAGGCGGACCCCGGCATGCCGAAGCACTGGGCGGATTTCCAGTACGAGATCTATCTGAACGGCATGACGGGCGCGGTCCCGCGGCTGCCCACCGACCTGACCCGGCTCGAGGAGCTCACCGAGCGGCGCCTCGGACCCGGCCCCTTCGGATACGTCGCGGGCAGCGCGGGCGACGGCAGCACCGCCCGAGCCAACCGGGCGGCGCTGGCCAGGCGCCGGATCGTTCCGCGCATGCTGCGGGACGTGCACGAACGCGACCTGCGTGTCGAGGTGCTGGGCCGTGCCCTGCCCGCCCCGCTGGCGCTCGCGCCGGTCGGCGTCCTGTCGATCATGCATCCGGAGGCGGAGCCCGCCGCCGCCCGGGCCGCCGCGGCCCAGGGCGTGCCGTACATCCTCTCCTCCGCCTCCAGCACGCCCATGGAGGAGGTCGCCGAGGCGATGGGCGACGCCGAGCGCTGGTTCCAGCTGTACTGGCCGCGGGACCGCGAGGTGGCGCGCAGCTTCCTGGACCGGGCCCGGGCGGCCGGGTACACGGCGCTGTTCGTCACGCTGGACACGCCGCTGCTGTCCTGGCGCCCGCGCGACCTCGACCAGGCGTACCTGCCGTTCCTGCACGGCGTCGGCACCGCCAACTACTTCTCGGACCCGGCCTTCCGGGCCGGGCTGGCCAAGCCGGTGCACGAGGACCCGAACGCGGCGGTGATGCATTTCGTCGGCATGTTCTCCGATCCGGCCAAGTCCTGGCCCGATCTGGCGTTCCTGCGGGAGAACTGGGACGGTCCGATCGTCCTCAAGGGCGTCCTGCACCCGGACGACGCCCGGCTCGCCGCCGACGCCGGGATGGACGGCGTGGTCGTCTCCAACCACGGGGGCCGTCAGGTGGCCGGCTCGGTCGCGGCGGCCGACGCCCTGCCTCGCGTGGTGGAGGCGGTCGGCGACCGGCTGACCGTGCTGTTCGACAGCGGTGTCCGCACCGGCGACGACGTCTTCAAGGCGCTCGCACTCGGGGCCCGTGCGGTGCTCCTGGGCCGTCCCTACGTCTACGGGCTCGGCCTGGACGGCCAGGCCGGCGTCGAGCACGTGATCCGCTGCCTGCTCGCCGAACTGGACCTCACCCTGGCCCTGTCCGGGCACGCCTCACCGGCCACCCCGGGGCCCGCGGACCTGGTGGAGGACCCGGTGTGAGGGACGGGGACACCGTCCCTCACACCGCTGACGACGCCGTCGAAGGCACGCCTGAGGCGCACCGTCCCGCTCAGCCGCCGGACAGGTCCACGGCCCGCGCCCCAGGGGCGTCGGTACGGGCGATCGACAGGGAGCCCTCCGCCGTCGGCACCGGGTCGGTGCGCCAGCGCTGGTCGTCGGAGCCGTCGTGCACCTTGACGACGATGTCGGCGTCCGGGGCACGGGTGGTGGTGGCGAGCGCGAGCAGTTTCTGCCCGCGCGGCAGCAGTTCGCCCCGGCCGGTCAGGTCGTAGCGCACGTCCTCGCCCCGCTCGGTTCCCTCGTCGGCGCAGGTACCGAGAATGACGACTCCGGCGTCCGCCCGCGAGTCCAGACACAGCCCCGGGTCGGCGACGCTGCGCAGCAGTCCGTCGTCCTCGTAGGTCCACTGCTGGGTCCCCGCCTCGGAGCACTCCGCCAGCCGGGCGCCCGCCCCGGCCTTCGGCTCACCCCGGACGTCGAGGCACAGGTCGGCGGCGACGTTGCGCAGCCGCGTGCGGTCCGCCGACGTGGGCATCCCGGCCGCGTCGGGCGGTTTCGGACGGCTCGTCGCGGACGTCTCGCCGTCGACCGCGCTGGTGGAGGCGGCCGGATCGGCGCCACCGCCGTCGTAGGACCACACGCTCACCACGAGCACGATGGCCAGCACCCCGGCGGAGGCGGCGCCGAACTGCCGGAGCACCGAACGGCCGGAGCGCGGGCGGCCCGGCACCCGGCGCACGGGACCGGGGATCCGGGCCAGCAGCCCGGTGCGTGAGCCGCGGTGCCGGGCGGCGCCCTTGGCCAGCACACCCAGCGTCGCGCGCGACGGACGGGAGTCGAGATAGCGCCGGGCGCCCCAACCGAGCACGGCCTCGGCGATCAGCGTGCCCAACTCACGCTCGAAGTGACCGAGTTGGTCGGCCGCGTGCCGGCAGTGGCGGCAGTCCGCCAGGTGCTTGCGGACGTCCGGCAGCAGGGCACCGCCCCGGCGAATCGGGACGTCGAGCAGTCGGCTGTGGAAGCGGCACTCCTGGCTCGGCGCGAGCTGCCGGTGGGCGTGCAGACATCCCTCGCGGAATTTCTCACGCGCCTGTTCGAGAGTGGCCGACGCGGTGTCGGTGTCCATGCCCAGCAGACCGGCCGGGACGCTTATGGACTCTCCTTCAACCTCCGTGTGCCATAGCAAACAACGGGCCGGTCCGGGAAGAGAGGCGAATGCCCGGGCCGCCAACGTGCGGTTTTCCGGAGTCAGGGACTTCGCCGCCCGCATACCCCGCCCCCCGGCGGGTTTGAGCAACTGCGGCAGAGCGCCGGATATCGCGTCGTCGCCGGACCACTGGCGGACCGTGTCGCGCACGGCCACCAGCAGCCTCGGGCGCAGCGCGGTGGCCGGCTCGCCCTCGGCTAGGCGGGCCAGCACCCGGTGCCAGGCCGCGGCGGTGACCATGGCGGTGACCTGGGCCGAGGTGGCCAGGCAGATGGTCGCGTAGTCGTGTGCCGGCTGCCAGTGGCGGGCCATCAGCAGCGCGGCGATCCGGGCGGCCTCGTTCTCCGGGCCGTCCCGGAGCCGCGCGGCCAGCAACTCGTCGGACTCCCCGGGATCGCCGCCGGAGGGCGGGTGGGCGGGCCGAGGGGGGTGGGGGGTGGGCACTGAGATGTTTCCTTCCCACGCGCAGGTGACTCAGAAGTTCCGATCGCCGAAAAGGACCCACGGATTGGTGTGTACCTCTTGGGCGGAGCGCGGGAGGCGTGAATTCGCCATGGCGAAATCGGACCCGGTCCGTCAAAGCGCGTGCGAGACCCGGCCTTTACCCCCCGCACGGGTGCTTCACTCTCGCACAAACCACTCATGGTCAACAAGGCGACCGGGCAACATCGGCCGCCTTTGAAAGAAGGTCAGAATCCCCGGCATGCCATGATCCCCGACATGCCGAGAGGGCCGCACCGGCTTTCCGCATTCTTCCGCGGAAGCGGCGCGGCCCTCGGGCGCGGTGCGCAGGGGTCAGCCGGTCATCCCTGGTCCGCCACGAAGGAGGCCATCCGGGCCAGCGCGGCGTTCCAGTTGATCGTGTGCTCGTTGGTCGACCAGGACTGGATGTCGTCGATGAAGCAGAACTGGCCGACGCAGCCCTGGAGTTTGCTCTGCGCGTAGGGGTCCTGGATGCTCGAGTTCGGCCCGCCGGACAGGGTGCCGTCGGGCGGCGCGGGCAGGGCGGGGTCGAGCTGGTGGGCGTACCAGCGGCTGTGCTGGTTGTGCGCGTTGACCTCGCCGTATCCGGTGACGTACGACATGTTCAGGGCGTTGCGGCCCAGGATGTAGTCCATGCTCTGGACGGCGCCGTCACGGTACTTCGACCCGCCGGTGATGTCGTAGGCGGTGGCGAGGACGACCGCGTTGTTCAGGATCTGGTGGCTGGAGCCCCAGTCGTACACGTTGCCGTCGGGAGCGTAGGGCATGCCGTACGGGTGGGCCTTCAGCGTGGCCAGGTAGCCGTCGGCGCCCTCCACGACGGAGCGGCGGACCTTGTCCCGGCCGGGGAGCCGGCTGGGGACGGTCGCCAGGTCGAGGCGGGCGGGGGCGGCGGTGCTCGCCCAGTCGAAGCTGATCGGCCCGAAGATGTCGGCGGTGTGCACCGGGGACTTCAGCACGTGCTCCTTGAAGTCCCGCTCCCCCGTCGTCAGGTACAGCTCGGCCGCGGCCCAGTAGAAGTCGTCGGCGACCTTGGCGTCGGGGTAGGCGCCGCCGCCGATGCCGTCGCTCTCGTCGGCGAGCAGGTCCGGGTGGGCGAGTGCGGCGGTCCAGGCGGTGCGGGCCGCGTCGAGCGCCTTCGCCGCGAACTCCCGGTCGTAGGGGCGGTACAGGCGCGCGGCCTGCGCGGCCGTCGCCGCCAGGTTGAGGGTCGCCGCGGTGGTCGGCGGGTGCAGTTCGCGCTTTTGCGGATCGTCGCTCGGCAGCAGCGGCAGGCCGGTCCACTGCTCGTCATGGATCTTGTGGTGGGCCATCCCGGCCAGCGGCTGCCCGTGCGGCACCTGCATCTTCAGCAGGAAGTCCAGCTCCCAGCGGGCCTCGTCGAGGATGTCCGGCACCCGGTTGCCGCTCTCGGGGATGTCGAGCGAACCGTCGCCGAGCTTGCGGGGTTCTCCGGTGCGGGCGTGCAGCGAGCGCTCGTAGGTGCTGAGCAGCTCCCAGGTGGAGATGCCGCCGTTGACGACGTACTTGCCGTGATCGCCGGCGTCGTACCAGCCACCGGATACGTCGAGGGTGTAGTCGCACACGCCGGGCTGGCAGGGCACCTCGGTGTCGCCCTGGTTGGGTGCCGTGCCCACGTGCCCGGCGGGGCGGCCGTAGCCCGGGCGGAGTGCGTCGCTGATGGCGATGCCGCTGCGCTGCGTGTAGTAGTACTTCGCCGAGTCCAGACGCAGCCGCTCGTAGGCGGCCGTGCCGATGTCGAAGGGGCGGCTGGTCTCGCCGTCGGCGACGAGCGTGTAGCCCTCGCCGCGCTTCTTGTAGCGCCCGAAGTCGATGGAGTGGACGTTCTGTCCGGAGGAGGCGTCGACGCCGCGCGGCACGCTCCAGCCGTGGGCGACGACGCGTCCGTCGTCGTTCTTCAGCCGCCAGCGCAGGCGCGAGGTCGCGTCGGTGACGAGGGTGGCGTTCTTCGGTCCCGACGGCAGGTAGGCGACCTGGTTGACCCGCACCCGCGGCCCGGTGTCCGGCACGTACGGCTCCGGTGCCACGCCGCCCAGCAGGGACACGTCGTCCACGCAGAACCGCCAGGCGTCGGGCGTGCCGCCGAGCTGGAAGCCGACCTGGCCCTGAGCGGTGTCGACGGGCGAGGTGAAGGTGTACGAGTAGGTGTTGCCCGAGACGCTCAGCTGCGGGCTGATCTCGTAATAGGTGTCGTACGGGGACACCGAAAGACCGACGATCGCCCGGACCACGTGGTCGGCGGGCGTACCGGTGGCGGTGAAGGAGAACTTGTACGACTCCCCCGCGACCAGGGTGACGTCGTTCTGGCCGAGGGCCGCGTCCCAGCGGTTGGTGGTGCCGCCGGGGGCGTCGGCGCACAGCCGGCCGTCGGTCACGGCGGCGGTGACGTTGCCGCTCGTCCACCAGGAGTCCGTGCCGTTGTCGAAGGTGCCGTTCCTGACCTGCTCGGTCTCCTCGGCGCCGGCCGGGGCGGCGGGCAGCGCGGTGACGGCCGCCGCCAGCAGGGCCGTCAGGGAGACGAGCGCGGTTCTGCGTCTTTTCACGTCCGGGCTCCTCGGGGGAGGTGGCGCTCGCCGGGAATGGGAGCGCTCCCAAATGCGGTCGCAGGACATGCTTGTGGTAGACATGACATGCCGTCAACGGTCCGGACGGGACCGGTTTTCCGACCGGTTCCCGTCCGGAGGGTGGTACGGCGGCTCAGGCGGCGGGTGCCTCCAGGCGGCTGACCCGGACCGCTCCCCGCGCCTCGCCGGGGTGACGGCTGGTCAGCGTGAGACGGATCCTGGACCCGCGCAGCGGCCGGAAGCCGATGACCGTGGGCGCGTCGGAGGCGGTGGCCCACTCGGTCCGCACCTCCGCGGCCGCACGCCAGGCACGGCCGTCCCAGACGTCCACCGCGAGGGTCGCGGGCAGGCTGTGCCCGTCGTCCACGGTGAAGGAGACCTCGACCCGGTCGTAGGTGCGCGTGCGCCCGTGGTCGACCGAGATCCAGTCCTCGGCGCGGGCCCCGTCGAAGGCGGGCAGCAGGGCGGTGGCCGCCTTGTGGAAGCCGTTGGACCAGCCGGTGGCCGGGTCGCCGTCGAGCACGGCGGCGGGGAAGGTGTCGGGCCGCCCGGAGTAGCTCGCGTCCGCGTGCGGGTGGTCCACGGGCGCCGGGTGCTCGGGGCGGAACTCCGGTGCCGGCGTGGTCGCCCGGTCCGGGGCCCGCCGGGCGCGGACCGTCGCCGCGCCGGTGCGCAGCCCGTCCGTGCGGGCGGTCACGCGGACGGTGCCCCTATTCTGGCCGTCCCTGCCTACTGCTGTGCCGCTACGCGGCACGGCGGTGGGCAGGGATTCCGTGGCTTCCTGTTTCTCCGCGCTGTGCCCGAACGGGTTCGGGTCTTACCGGCGCTCCGCAGGCTGTGACCGCCAGTCCAGCGGCCGTGATCACGTTCTTCGAGGCGTTGTGGTCGCGGTCGTGGACTGCCCCGCAGGCGGGGCAGGTCCATTCCCGGATGTGCAGGGGTTTGGGTCCGTCGCGGTGGCCGCAGGCGGAGCAGATCTGGCTGGTCGGCTCGAACCGTCCGATCTTCACGAAGACCCGCCCGTACCGGGAGGCCTTGTATTCGAGCATGTTCACGAACTGCGCCCAGCCCGCATCATGGACACTCTTGGCCAGCCGGGTGCGTGCGAGTCCGTTCACCGCCAGGCCCTCCACCGCGATCGCTTGGTTCTCGCGGATCAGATGGGTGGAGAGCTGGTGGTGGAACTCCTTGCGCGCGTCGGCCACCTTCGCGTGGGCGCGGGCGACCTTCAGGCGGGCCTTGGCCCGGTTCTTCGACCCCTTCTGTTTGCGAGACAGAGCCTGTTGGGTCTTCTTGAGCTTCTTCTCCGCCCGGCGCAGAAACCTCGGCGAGGCGATCTTCGTGCCGTCCGACAGCACCGCGAAGTGCGTCAGCCCGAGGTCGATACCGACCGCGCTGGTGGGGTCGGGGGTCTCCCACCGGGTGTGGTCGGTGTCCGGGTCGGTGTCAATGACGAAGCTCGCGAAGTATCGGCCCGCCGCGTCCTTGATCACGGTCACACTGGAGGGGGGCGCGGGCAGGACGCGTGACCAGGTCACCTTCAGCTCGCCGATCTTCGGCAGTGCCAGCCGCCCCCGGTCACTGACTTTCCAACGGGCGTTGGCAGTGAACCGGATCGCCTGCCGGGCGTCCTTACGGGACTTCAACCTCGGTTCCCGCACCCTCGGCCCCCTGCGCTCCCCCTTCAGCGAGGCGAGGAAGTTCTTGTAGGCGGCCTCCACGTCCCGCAGCGCCTGTTGAAGCACCACCGAGGAGACCTCGCCCAGCCAGGCCCGCTCCGGAGTGCGCTTCGCCTGAGTGATCAACTGCTTCGAGAGTGTGGCCCCGCTCGGACAGGGTTCACCTGCCGCATGCGCGTCCCTACCGGCCCGGACGGCGTCGTTGAACACCACCCTCGCGCACCCGAACGCCCTCGCTAGCGCGGCGCGTTGACCGGGCTCGGGGTGCACACGGAAGGTGTACCGAAGCTGCATACTAGGAAGCGTACGAACACCGCGCACCCGCTGTCTCCGGGAACACCCGTTCCTCGCACCACCGGAATCATTCCCTCCGGCCCATCCGCGCAGCACCCCGCACCACCTGGGCAGCAATGGCCCACTCTCCACGGGCAAGCATCTGCGATGCTCCGCATCGCCACTCCCAAATGCGCTACACCGCCCAGGCTGAAGCCCGACGCACTGCGAATGAATCCTGGTAGCTGTGCGGACTCACGAAGTCCCGGCGCCGCTGGCGCCCGACGGTGACCTCGTGGGTCTCGGACACAGCGTCGGTGACGTCCACCGTGGAGGCGGTGCGCGCCACGGTGCGGCCGTCGGCGTCCTTGACCGTCGACCGGATCTCGACCTCGCGCGCGGTGCCCGAGGCGTTCACCACCTGCGTCGCCACCCGGAGGACGGCACTGTCCTCGCTCACCGTGGGCGTGGTGACGTGGGTGCCCCAGCGCCGTACGTGCACCGGCTCGGTGACGACCAGTCGGGCCTCGCGGTAGATGCCGCTGCCGGAGTACCAGCGGCTGCTCGGCAGTTGGTTGCGCACCCGCACCGCGAGGACGTTCTCGGTGCGGCCGTCGGTGTGCACCAGGTCGGTGAGGTCGAGGGCGAAGCCGGTGTAGCCGTAGGGGTGGTGGCCGGCCTCCCGGCCGTTGCAGTGGACGCGGGAGTCCATGTAGACGCCGTCGAACTCGACCGAGATCCGCTTCCCGGCGAGGGCGGGCGGCAGCGTGAAGGCGAGGCGGTACCAGCCGAGACCGCCCGGCAGGAAGCCGGTGCCGCTGGTGGTGCCGTGCTCGGTGGTGGGCGTCTGCTCGATGCTCCAGTCGTGTGGGACGGCGACCTCGCGCCACCCCGAGTCGTCGTGGGCGGGATCGGCGGCGTCCGTGTCGTCCTCGGCCGCCCCGTCGGGGTCGATCAGCCAAAAACGCCAGCCGTCCCGCAGGGCGAGGGTGCTGCGGCCCGCCGAGCCGCCGGTCGCGTCCGCGGCCCACGCCGGCGGGGCGGCGAGCGCCATCCCGGCCGCGGGCGTGGCGGCGGAGGCGATCAGAACCGATCTGCGCGTGACCGTCATGACGGATCTCCCTCATCAGAAGTCATCGAGGCTCATCAGAACTCAGAAGTACTCACAAGCGATCGTGAACAAACAGATTCTGACGTCGAGCCATACGTGCCCGTCAAGGCCACGGAAAGCACTTTCTACCCTGCGCCGCCCCGACCGGACCGGTGACCCGCGGGGCGGCCGGCACCGTGTGCCCGGTGAGTACGGGTCCGCACGGCGCCCTGACCCACTAGGCTGGAAACAAGGTGACGCGCTGATCACCGTGAGTGTGCGCAATGGAGTGGCGACGATGAGTCCGGTCAACCCGTTCGACGATGCCGCCACGGCCCGCGCCGTCGTCGACGGCTCCGGCACCTTGCGGGAGTGGAACGAGGGCGCCCGCCTCCTGCTCGGCCACCCGGCCGCCGAGGTGGTGGGGCGCCCCGCCGCCGACCTGCTCGCCGACGACCACGACGGCACACCGCCGGGACACGACGACGAACAGTGGAGCGGCACCCTGGCCCTGCGCCACCGCGACGGGCACACCGTGTCGGTGTGGGTGCTCGCGCACCGCAGACCGGCGGCGGACGGCGCCCCGCCCACGTGGCTCGCGGCCACCCCCCTGCGATCCGGTCCGGAACCGGAGGACGACCCGCTGGTCAGAGCGGCCCTCACCCAGTCCCCCTGCGCCATGATGATCTTCGACGAGCGGCTCCTGCTGCGCGGGGTCAACGACGCCATGGCGCGGCTGCTGGGGCTCCCGGCCGACCGCGTGCGCGGGCTGCGGGCCACCGACTTCAGCAACCGGCCGCAGAACGCGGAGCTGGAACGGCAGATGCGGCGCGTGCTGGCCACCGGCCGCCGGCACGACATGCAGACCCGGCTCAGGGCCGTCGGCGAGAGCCGCGCCCACGCGTGGAACGCCCGTGTCGCGCCACTCACCGACGCCGGCGGCCGGGTGCTCGGCGTGTGCGTCAGCGCCCACGACTTCACGGAGCAGCACCGCGCCCGGGAGCGGCTGCAACTGGTCAACGAGGCCAGCGTGCGCATCGGCACCACCCTCGACGTCACCCGTACGGCCGAGGAGCTGGCGGACGTGTGCGTCCCCCCGCTGGCCGACTTCGTCAGCGTCGACCTGCTGGACCCGCACGAGCACGGCGGTGAGCCCGCCACCCTGGTCGCACCGCCGGTCGGTCTGCGCCGCACCGCGCACCGGTCGATCACCGAGGACCCCTCGCAGGCGGTGGCCGAGATTGGGCGGCTGGACGTCTATCCGGCCGGCTCCCCCCAGGCCGAGTGCCTGCTCTCGGGGCAGGTGATCGTGGCCTCCGAGGCCTACGGCGACCTGGAACGCTGGCTCCAGTGGGACCCGGCCCGCTTGCGGCGGGTGAAGGAGTACGGCATCCACTCCACGATGTCGGTGCCGCTCCAGGCCCGCGGCACCACCCTCGGCGTCGCGGTCTTCACCCGGTTCCGGCGTCCCGACCCGTTCACGCACGACGACGTGCTGCTGGCCGAGGAGGTCAGCGCCCGTGCCGCCGTCTGCATCGACAACGCCCGCCGCTACTCCCGCGAGCGCGAGGCCACGCTCACCCTGCAGCGCAGTCTGCTCCCCCGGTGGCTGCCGCCCACCGCCGCGGTGCAGGCGGCCTCCCGCTACCTTCCCGCGGCCCGCTCCGGCGTCGGCGGCGACTGGTTCGACGTCATCCCCCTGTCCGGGATGCGGGTCGCCATGGTCGTCGGGGACGTCGTCGGCCACGGCATCCCGGCCTCGGCCACGATGGGCCGGCTGCGCACCGCCGTCCGCACCCTCGCCGACATCGACCTGACGCCCGAGGAGTTGCTCACCCACCTGGACGACCTGGTCGTCCGGCTGTCCGAGGAGTCCGGCGACGACCGGGCCGGCGAGGTCGGCGCGACGTGTCTGTACGTGGTGTACGACCCGGTGTCGCGGCACTGCTCCATGGCGCGGGCCGGGCACCCGGCGCCCGTCCTGGTCCCGCCGTACGGTCCGCCGGAGCAGGTCGAGCTGCCCTCCGGGCCACCGCTGGGCGTGGGCGGACTGCCCTTCGAGTCGGCCGAGCTGGAGCTGCGCGAGGGCAGCGTGCTGGCGCTGTACACCGACGGACTGGTCGAGAGCCGGGACCGGGACACCGACGCCGGCCAGGCACTGCTGCGCGAGGCGCTGGCCGCCCCCGCCGACTCCCTGGACACCGCCTGCGACCGGGTGCTGCACCGCCTCCTCCCCTCGGGCAGCGCCGCCGACGACGTGGCCCTGCTGCTGGCCCGGACCCGGGGACTGCCCGCCGGGCAGGTCGCCACCTGGGACATCCCCGCCGACCCCGCGCTGGTCGCCCCGGTGCGCAAGCAGGTCCTCGACCAGCTCTCCGACTGGAACCTGCTGGAGGCGACCTTCACCGCCGAGCTGGTCGTGAGCGAGCTGGTCACCAACGCCATCCGGTACGGCTCCCCGCCGATCCGGCTCCGGCTGATCCACGACACGGCCACCCTGATCTGCGAGGTCTCCGACACCAGCCACACCGCGCCGCACCTGCGCCGGGCCAGGACCTGGGACGAGGGCGGGCGCGGTCTCCTCCTGGTGGCCCAGCTCACCCAGCGCTGGGGCAGCCGGCACACGACCGAGGGCAAGACGATCTGGGCGGAGCTGGGGCTGCTCGACGACGAGGCGTGAGCCCCGCGCACCGATGCGGAGTGCGCCCCCTCGTTTCCCGGGCCGTACCGCGGGACACTCGCAGTACGGGGGCGCGCGGTGCCGGTCGTGCCGGGGCCGCGGGCGAGTCCGACGGGAGTGTGGAGAAACGATGGCGAACACGTCCCAGCCGCTGCGCCGGACGGCCCTGCTCGCGAGCGGGGTCGCGCTGCTCGGCCTGTTGACCGCATGCGGCACCGAGAGCGCCACGTCGAGCGGGACCCCGCGGCCCAGCGAGGCCGCCCGCACGGTCGGCGCGGACCCGGGCAGCGGCACCCCGACGTCCGGCGACACCGCACCGTCGGTCGGCGCCGCACCCACCGACACCGCGGGCTCGGCCTCCGCCTCGGCCCGCACCGACGGCCGCTGCCACACCGCCGAACTGCGGGCCACCGTCGGCCGCGTGGACCCGGGGGCCGGTCAGCGCAACTTCCCCGTCGTGCTGACCAACACCTCCGACCGCACCTGCACGGTGTACGGCTATCCGGGCGCCGCCTTCGTGGACGCGTCCGGCAAGCAGCTGGGTCCGGATCCCGAGCGCGCGCCGGGCTCCCCCGGGACGATCACGCTGACGCCGGGCAAGAGCGCGTGGGCCGGGCTGTCGTTCTCCAGTCCGCAGATCAGCGGCGCGCGCACGGCCACCCCGGCCGCGCTGCTCGTCACCCCGCCGGACGAGCGGGAGCCGCTCAAGGTGACGTGGACGGCCGGCGAGGTCCCGGTCGGCGGCAACGAGTCGTCGGTGTCCGTCAGCGCCCTGGACGCGGGCACCGGCCCCTGAGGCACCGCACCGGTGCCCGGCGGTGCCGGTCCCCCGCTCAGTGACCGGCGATCGGGTGCGGCGCGTAGGGCCGCTCCAGCTCCTCGATCTCCTTCTCGCCCAGCGTGAGTTCGACCGCCGCCACGGCGTCCTCGAGGTGGCCCGGCCGGGAGGCGCCGACGATCGGCGCGGTCACCGTGTCCTGGTGCAGCAGCCAGGCCAGGGCGACCCGGGCGCGCGGGACGCCACGCTCGCCGGCGATGCGGGTGACGGCCTCCACCACGGCGCGGTCGCCCTCCTGGTACAGGGTGCTGCCGAAGTCGTCGGTGGCGCTGCGCCCGGTGGCTGTGTCCCAGTCGCGGGTGAGGCGGCCGCGGGCGAGCGGACTCCAGGGCAGCACGCCGACGCCCTGGTCCGCGCAGAGGGGCAGCATCTCGCGCTCCTCCTCGCGGTAGACGAGGTTGTAGTGGTTCTGCATGGACACGAACCTCGTCCAGCCGTGCCGCTCGGCGGTGTACTGCATCTTGGAGAACTGCCAGGCGTACATCGAACTGGCCCCGATGTAGCGGACCTTGCCCGCCTTCACCAGGTCGTGCAGCGCCTCCATCGTCTCCTCGACCGGGGTGTGCGGGTCGAAGCGGTGGATCTGGTAGAGGTCGACGTAGTCGGTGCCCAGGCGCCGCAGGCTGTGGTCGATCTCGGTCATGACCGCCTTGCGGGAGAGTCCGGCGCCGTTCGGCCCGGGCCGCATCCGGCCGTTCACCTTGGTCGCGAGCACGATGTCGTCGCGGCGGGCGAAGTCGGCCAGCGCCTTGCCGACGATCTCCTCGCTGGTGCCGTCGGAGTACACGTTGGCGGTGTCGAAGAAGGTGACGCCGGCCTCCAGCGCCTGCCGGATCAGCGGACGCGAGGCCGCCTCGTCGAGGGTCCACTCGTGCGTGCCGCGGCCGGGCACGCCGTAGGTCATGCAGCCCAGGCAGATCCGCGACACGTCCAGACCCGTCGAACCGAGCTTCACGTACTGCATCGTTGCTGCTCCTGTCGTCGCCGATCATCGCTACCAGGGCGAGCGTACGTCTTCGCGCGGGCCCGGGCCCCGGCCGGGTCAGCGCCCTTGGATCAGGTCCAGGGCCTGTTCCCAGCCGAACTCCGGACGGCCGCCGCCCTGCGCGGCGTCCCCGGCGTCACCGGTGTTCCCGGCGTGCGGGTCGCCGAAGCGCACCCCCATCCCGCGCAGCCGGGCCAGGCTCTCCCGGTAGGCGGGGTGGGAGGCCAGCGCCTCGCCCACGCACGGCAGGACGGCGACAGGGACCCCGAGGCCGCTCGCCTCGCACAGGGTGGCCACGGCGAGGGTGTCGGCCAGGCCCGCGGCCCACTTGTTGATCGTGTTGAAGGTGGCCGGAGCGACCACGACGGCGTCGGGCGCCGGAAAGGGCCGCGGATCGCCGGGAGTCCGCCAGGCCGAGCGGATCGGGCGGCCGGTCCGTGCCTCGACGGCGTCCGTGTCGAAGAAGCCGCCCATGGCGACCGGTGTCGCTATGACCCCGACCTCCCAGCCGCGTCCCCGCGCCGCGTCGATCAGCCCGACCACGCCTTCGGCCACGCCCGCGGCGCAGACGACGACGTAGAGGAAGGGTCGGGCGGCCTTGCCGCTTCCAGCCTGTTCGCTCACCCCCGAACCCTACTGGGCGGGCCTGGGGCCGAAGATGCGCCGATCGCCCTCCTCGATGGGCACGTCGTTGATGCTCGCCTCGCGCCGGGTCATCAGGCCGTGCTCGTCGAACTCCCACAGCTCGTTGCCGTAGGAGCGCCACCACTGGCCGTCCGCGTCCTGGGACTCGTACCGGAAGCGGACGGCGATGCGGTTGCCGTCGAAGGCCCACAGGTCCTTGCGCAGCGCGTACCGCCGCTCGCGCTCCCACTTGGCGGTCAGGAACTCGACGATGGCGGCGCGGCCGGTGAGGAAGGCGTCGCGGTTGCGCCAGACCGAGTCCTCGGAGTAGGCGAGGGCGACCTGGTGCGGGTCGCGGGTGTTCCAGGCGTCCTCGGCGGCCCGCACCTTGCGTTCGGCGCTCTCCCAGGTGAACGGCGGCAGGGGCGGCCGGTCGGTCGTCGTCATGGCTGAACCTCCAGGGGCAGCAGCGGAGAACGAGCGTTCTCCACTGGACTGCTACCGTAGGAGAACGTACGTTCTCCGGTCAAGGAAGAGGTCCCCATGGACAGCGAGATCGCCCGGGAGCGGGCGCTGGACGCGGCGGAGGAACTCTTCTACGCGCGGGGCGTGCGGGCGGTGGGCATGGACGAGGTCCGCGGTGCCTCCGGCGTGTCGCTCAAACGCCTCTACCAGCTCTTCCCGGCCAAGGAACAGCTCGTCGTGGCCTGCCTGGACCGGCGCGACGTGCGCTGGCGCGGGCGGCTGGCCGAGTACGCCGGCCGGCACGAGGAGCCCGGCGCGCGGGTCCTGGCCGTGTTCGACTGGCTCGGCGGGTGGTTCGCGGAGCCCGGTTTCCGCGGCTGCGCCTGGATCAACGCCTACGGCGAACTCGGCCCCGCCTCACCCGCCGTGGCGGAGCGGGTGCGGGCGCACAAGGCGGCGTTCCGCGCCTTCCTCGACACTCTGGCGGCCGGCGCGGGGCTGCCCGCCGCGCTGGGCGGGCAGCTGTTCCTGCTGGCGGAGGGCGCCATGGTGACGGCGGGCGTGACGGGCGATGCCGAGCCCGCGCGTCAGGCACGGGAGGCGGCACGGGTGCTGCTGGGCGCGGCCGGGGTCAGCCGACCCGCTCCGAGACGGTGATCGCCCGGACGGGGCAGGCGCGGGCCGCCTCCCGGACCAGCGCGCTGCCGCCGCCGTCCTCCTGGCCGGGTACGAGCGTGCTGTAGCCGTCGTCGTCCTGGGTGAAGACGCCGGGGGCGGTCAGGGCGCACTGGCCCGCGCCGATGCAGGTGTCCTTGTCGATGCCGATACGCATGCCGGAAGCCTCCTACCAGGCCACGGGGAGTTCCAGCATCCCCTGGATCGTGTCGCCGGGTTTGAAGGGGATCTCGTCCGCCGGTGCGGCCAGGCGCAGCGTGGGCAGCCGGTCGAAGAGGCTCTGCAGGGCGATCTCCAGTTCGGCGCGGGCCAGGTTCTGACCGAGGCACTGGTGGATGCCGAACCCGAAGGCGACGTGGTGGCGGGCGGGGCGGTGCCAGTCGAGGGCGTCCGGTTCGGGGTAGACGCTCTCGTCGCGGTTGATGACGGAGGTGGAGAAGACGACGCCGTCGCCGGCCCGGATGGTCTGCCCGTCCACGTCGATGTCCTCGGTGGCCATCCGCAGCAGCCCGTCGGCGATCGACAGGACGCGCATCAGCTCCTCCACGGCACCGGGCAGCAGCGCGGGATCCGCACGCAGTTCGGCCAGCCGCCCGGGGTTGGTCAGCAGGGTGTAGGTGCCCAGCGAGATCATGTTGGCGGTGGTCTCGTGTCCCGCGACCAGCAGGATCACCGCGAAGGCGACCAGCTGTTCACGGTCGGTCACGCCCTCGCTCGCCTGTCGCCGGACCAGGTCGTCCAGCAGGCCCTCGCCGGGCTCCCGCCGCTTGCGGTCGACCAACTCCCCCAGGTACGCCTCCAGTCGGTCACGGGCGTCCCTGGCGTCGGCGGGCAGGGGGCCGCGCAGCAGCCGGCGGGACTGCTCCTCGAAGAACTCGTGGTCGGCGTAGGGGACGCCGAGCAGCGCGCAGATCACCATCGAGGGCACGGGCAGCGCGAAGGCCGTCACCAGGTCGGCGGGCGGGCCCTGCGCGATCATCGCGTCGAGCCGTTCGCCGACGATCCGCCGGATGCCCGGGCGCAGTGCGGCGGCGCGTTTCAGGGTGAACTCCGGGAGCACCATCCTGCGCTGGACGCGGTGCTCGGGGTCGTCCACGCCGAGCAGGGCGGTCCGGCGCTCGCGTACGGCGGCCAGGCGCGCCGACGTGGCGGGGAAGCCGTCGCGGGTGCGGTCGGTCGACAGGCGCCGGTCGGCCAGCAGCCGGCGCGCGGCGGCGTGCCCGGTCACCAGCCAGGCCGGGCGGCCGTCGAAGAGCGTGATCCGGGCCAGTGGGCGGGCGGCGCGCAGCGGGTCGTAGGCGGCGGGCGGGTGGTAGGGACAGGTCCGGTCCTGCGGGAAGGCGACGGGGGGTGCCGGGTGAATGTTCGGCGTGTCGGTGTTCGTCGTGTCGGTGTCCGTCATGGAAGACCTCGCAGACGAGGAGTGCGTCGGATCGATCTTCATTAGATGCCTGGGGCACCTATGCGGCGACGGCAAGTTCGGCCAGATCGGTGGCGGAGGCAGACTGGCCGGGGAACAACGCTCCAGAGGTGGTAGGACCCTCCCGTGCCGGTCTCCGCCGCGACGCGCGTGGCGTGATCGCGGCCTCCCGCGGCCCCGATCGCGCCCCGTGACTGGCCGAGCGGCACGGGTTTCGGGGGCGGGATGCGGTAAGGACGGGAACGCGCCGGTCCGCCGGCCTCACATCACGACGAACACGGACGGATGCACATGCCTCTTGACGGCGAGTACGAACCCAGCCCGACGCAGTGGGTGCGCGAACAGGTCGAGCGGTACGAGAGCTCGGGCGGCACCGAGGGCACGACGCTGATGGACACCGGTCTGCCCGTGATCGTGCTGACCACCCGGGGTTCGCACAGCGGCAAGCTGCGCAAGGCGCCGCTGATGCGCGTCGAGCACGAAGGCCGCTATGCCGTGGTCGCCTCCCTGGGCGGGGCGCCCAAGCACCCCGTCTGGTACTTCAACGTGAAGGCCGATCCCCGGGTCGAGCTCCAGGACGGTCCGGTGAAGCAGGACATGACGGCGCGTGAGGTCACCGGCGCGGAGAAGGCCCAGTGGTGGGAGCGCGCGGTCGCGGCGTATCCGTCGTACGCCGACTACCAGAAGAAGACGGAGCGGGAGATCCCCGTCTTCGTGCTGGAGCCGTCCCACGCGGGCTGAACCGGGCGGGCGGGAGCTTCCCGGGCCGGCGTGCATGGGCCGGGCGGTTTCGGGCACACGCCGTTCAGGCCCCGCCGCGTTCCCCCGTCGCGGCGGGGCTTTCCGCCGCCTCCCGCGCGGGCCGGTCCGTGACGTCGAGGAAGACCTGGTCCGCCTCGCGGACGGTGCGCGCAATCGACCTCTTGATGCGCACGGCGACCTCCTCCACCCGCTCGCTGTCCAGGCCCGGCACGAGATCGACGCGGGCCGCCACCAGGGTCGAGTCCAGGCCGGTCTTCATGGTGAACAGCGCCTCGACACTGTCGATCTCCGGCTGGGCGCGCAGCAGTGCCCGGATCCGGCCGCTGGCCTCCGGGTCGGCGGCCTCGCCGATCAGCTGGTCGCGGGCCTCGCGGCCCAGCCGGTAGGCCACGTAGACGAGCAGCGCGCCGATGGCGAGCGAGGCGCAGGCCTCCCACACCACCTGCCCGGTGACCATGTGCAGCGCCATGCCGGTCATGGCGAGGCAGACACCGAGCACCGCGGTGCCGTCCTCGGCGACGACCGTGCGCAGCGCCGGGTCCCGCATCCCCTCGGCGAGCCCGCCCTGGCCCCGCACCTGGTGCAGGGCCCGCAGCAGGGAGCCGCCCTCCGCGAGCAGGGCGAGGCCCAGCACGATCAGTCCGGCCACGTAGCCGCCGAGTTCCTCGTCCGCGCCGGTACGCAGGGCCTCGACGCCTTGGAAGAAGGAGAAGCAGCCGCCCATGACGAAGATGCCGACGGCCGCGAGGAGCGACCAGAAGAACCGTTCCTTGCCATAGCCGAAGGGGTGCCGCCGGTCGGCGGGACGGCGGCTGCGGCGCAGTGCGGCGAGGAGGAAGATCTCGTTCATGCTGTCCGCGACCGAGTGTGCCGCCTCCGACAGCAGTGCGGGCGAACCGGCGACGAATCCGCCGACCGCCTTGGCGGCGGCGATCACCAGGTTGGCCGCCAGGGCCACGAGTACGGTGACGCGTGTCCTGCGGTCGGCCTTCCGGCCCGGCTTCTCTTCCCCACCTGTCCCACTCACGAAGCCCCGACTGCCCCGGCCGGCGCGGATCACACCCCGCCTTGCGGGTGGCCGCCAGTGCCGACCGGCGAAATCGGGGAACGCCTCTACAAGGGACCGGTTCGAGGGCGCGGGGCCGGTCGAGGACACGGACGCACGAACCCACGGACTCGGACGGCGGGAAGGAAGGCAGGGCCATGAGCGGTGACGACGGGACGCCCGGGAACAGCGGCTACGGGAAGAAGGCGTTCAAACGGTCCCGGAGCCACTTCGCGGACCGGATCACGGCGGACGGCCGGGACGGCTGGCCCGTGGAGGCCGGCCGCTACCGCCTGGTGGTGAGCCGGGCCTGTCCGTGGGCGAGCCGGGCCCTGGTCTCACGGCGGCTGCTCGGTCTGGAGGACGCCCTGTCCCTGGCGGTCGCCGACCCGGTCCAGGACGACCGCAGCTGGCGGTTCACGCTCGACCCGGACGGCCGGGACCCGGTCCTCGGCATCCGCTACCTCAGCGAGGCCTACGACCGGCGGGAGACCGGCTACCCGGGCGGGGTGAGCGTGCCCGCGGTCGTGGACGTGCCCAGCGGGGCGCTCGTCACCAACGACTACCAGCAGATCACCCTCGATCTCGCGACCGAGTGGACCGCGCTGCACCGGCCGGGCGCGCCCGACCTGTACCCGCGGGCCCTGCGCGACGAGATCGACGAGGTGATGGCGGGCGTCTACGAGGACGTCAACAACGGTGTGTACCGGGCGGGCTTCGCCACCGGCCAGGAGGAGTACGAGGCAGCGTGCGCCGGTGTGTTCCGGCGGCTGGAGCAGTTGACGCCCCGGCTGGAACGGCGGCGCTACCTGGTCGGGGACACGATCACGGAGGCGGACATCCGGCTGTTCACCACGCTGGTCCGCTTCGACGCCGTCTACCACGGCCACTTCAAGTGCAACCGCTGGAAGCTGACGGAGAACCCGGTGCTGTGGGCGTACGTCCGGGATCTGTTCCAGACGCCCGGGTTCGGGGACACCGTCGACTTCGACCACATCAAGCGCCACTACTACCAGGTGCACACCGGCATCAACCCGACCGGCATCGTGCCCCTGGGCCCGGACCTGGCCGGCTGGCTCGCGCCCCACCACCGGCAGGAGCTGGGCGGGCGGCCGTTCGGCGAGGGCACCCCGCCGGGGCCGGCCAGGGCCGAGGAGGAGGTGCCGGCGCGGGGCAGGCCCTGAACCGTCATCCGTACGACCATTCAGCGCACACCGGACAAGGAGATTCCCATGGCGAAGACGGCGAAGAAAAAGAAGAAGAAGCTCCCCCTCGCCTACAAGCCCGTCGGGTTCGCGCTCGGCTGGCTGGGCGGCACGCTGGCCGGGATGACCTTCCAGAAGACCTGGAAGGTCATCCGGCACGAGGACGACGCGCCCGACGCCCTCGACCCGGACCGCGGCTGGGGCGAGATCCTGCTGGCCGCCGCGATCCAGGGCGCCATCTTCGCCGCGGTGCGCAGCGCCGTGGACCGTACGGGCGCCAAGGCCATCGAACGCTCGACCGGTTCCTGGCCGGTCCCCGCGAAGGGCCGGGACTGACCCGCGCCGCCCGGCGGCCCCTAGCCTTGCTTGGGTGCCGTCGGTGCGAGGGCCCGGCGGAGGGTGAAGGAGTGGCCGGCCGGGTCGGAGAAGCCGCGCTCCTCGTGCGGGCCGGCCGGGTCCTTCGCCTCCACCGGACGTCCGCCGAGCCCCACGATCGCGCGCTCCGCCTCGTCCAGGTCCGCCACCACGAACTCCAGGTGGGCCTGGAGGGAGTTCTCCGGACGCGGCCAGCTCGGCGGGGTGGCGTTCACGTCCCGCCGGAAGGCCATGCGGAAACCGCGGAGGCCCTCGATCTCGATCCGGTTGGCGCTCACGTCGCTCTCCTCGGCGCCCAGCAGGCCCTTGTAGAACTCGGCGAGCCGCTCGGGTTCGGCGCAGTCGAGCACCACGACGCCCGCGTTGACCAGTGCCATGTCTCCTCCGAAGGATTCCGGGCGCGGGGCGTCGTGCCCCCTGCCCTGTACCTTGCGGATATCCCGGCCGGGCGGAAACAGTCGGCGGGCGGCCACCGGCCGGTACGGTCGCGGACCGTGCCGCCCGTCCCCCTCACCCCTCACCCCTCCCCTCCCGAGTTGCGAGGTCTCGATGAACACCATGCGCGCCATCGGCCAGGACGTCCTCGGCGGTCCCGAGGTCCTGAAGGAGGTACGGCCCGAGCGCCCCGAGCCGCGCCCGAACGAGGTGCTGGTACGGGTGCGTGCCGCCGGGGTGAACCCGACCGACTGGAAGCACCGGGCGACCGGCGGCTTCCTCGGCGAACCGCCCTTCGTACTGGGCTGGGACGTGTCGGGCGTGGTGGAGTCGGTGGGGATCGGCGTCGCCGCGTTCCGGCCCGGTGACGAGGTCTTCGGCATGCTGTCCTACCCCTTCGGCCACGGTTCCCACGCCGAGTACGTCACCGCCCCGGCGCGCACCTTCGCGCCCAAGCCGTCCGGGATCGACCACGTCCAGGCGGGCGCCCTGCCCCTGGTCTCGCTGACGGCGTGGCAGGCCCTGGTGGAGCGCGCGCAGGTGCGGCCGGGGCAGCGGGTGCTGGTCCACGCGGCGGCCGGCGGTGTGGGCCATGTGGCGGTGCAGATCGCCAAGGCACGGGGCGCCCATGTGATCGGCACGGCCAGCGCCGGCAAGCACGAGTTCCTGCGCTCCCTCGGGGCGGACGAGACCGTGGACTACCGGGAGACGGATTTCGCCGAGGCCGTGAAGGACGTCGACGTGGTCCTGGACACGATCGGCGGCGACACGTCACTGCGGTCCCTCAGGGTGCTGCGGCCGGGCGGGGTGGTGGTCTCGATCCTGCCGGTCGGGTCGGACGAGTTCTACGAGGAGGCCGACCGGCTGGGCGTACGGGCGGTGCGGATGCTGGTGGACGCCGACCGGGCCGGCATGGAGGAGGTCGCCCGCCTGGTCGAGTCGGGGAAGTTGCGGGCCACGATCGCGGGGACGTTCCCGCTGGCGGAGGCGGCGCGGGCGCACGCGCAGGGCGAGACCGGACGCACGACGGGCAAGCTCGTCCTCGTAGTCGACTGACCGCATGAGATTTCGCTGACATATGTCAATCGAACATGCTCAAACTCGCTCGATCGGGGTAACTTTCCGAGCGGACTGGGTAGTTGAGCCCCCGGAAGCAGGCCGGAAAGGCCGCGACAGGCTGGAGGCAAGGTTCGTGCGGCAGGAATCCGCGTCGCCCACCCGGCACCTACGGGTGCGCCACCACCGGGGACACACGGTGCTGGAGTTCCGGGGCGAGATCGACATCGCCTCGGCGGCGGAGATCGCCCCCTACCTGGACCGGGAGACTGGCCGTCCCGGCGCCCGGGTCGTCCTGGACCTCGGCGGCATCGAGTTCTTCGACTGCTCCGGTCTGCGCCTGCTGTACCGGGCCCGCAGCCAGGTGCTCGACGGGGGCGGGCAGGTGCGCCTGGTGTGCACCCACGTGCTGACCCTGCGCATGCTGCGGATCACCGGCCTGGCGCGGCTGCTGCCGCCGTGGCCGACCCTGGACGAGGCCCTCGGCGTCAGCCGGCCGGCCGGGCGTCGAACAGGGCGCTGACCGACTCGCCGTTGTGGATGCGGCGCACCGCCTCGGCGAGCGCCGGGGCGATGGACAGGATCCGCAGCTTGTCCGTGTGGTCGTCCGCCGGCACCGGCACGGTGTTGGTGCACACGATCTCCAGCACGTCCGGCTGCTCGCTGAGGCGGCCCAGCGCACCGGCCGCGAACAGCCCGTGCGTACAGGCGAGGCGGATGCTGCGCGGGCCCGACTCCCGGAGCCGGTCGAGGAGTTCCACAACCGTGCTGCCCTTGGCGATCTCGTCGTCGAGCACGATGACGTCCCGCCCCGCGACGTCCCCGATCACCGAGCTGATGCTGACCCGGTCGTCGGCGTACCGCTGCTTCGCCCCGGCCGCCACCTGGGCGCCGAGCATCCGGGCGAACGCCGCGGCCTCCTTGGCGTTGCCCAGGTCCGGCGAGACGACGGTTGCGCGGGAGAGGTCGTACTGCCGGAAGTGCGCGGCCAGTTCCCGCAGCGCGTGCAGGTGGTCGACCGGGACGGAGAAGAAGCCGTGCACCTGGGGCGAGTGCAGGGTCATGGCGAGGACCCGGCTCGCCCCCGCCGCCACCAGCAGGTCGGCGACCAGGCGCCCGCCCAGCGAGATGCGCGGGGCGTCCTTCTTGTCGGAGCGGGCGTAGGAGTAGTGCGGCATGACCACCGTGATGCGGCCGGCCGACGCCCCGCGGGCCGCGTCGCACATCATCAGCAGCTCGACGAGGTGCTCCTGGACCGGTGCGACCAGCGGCTGGACGAGGAACACGTCCCGCTCGCGGCAGTTGGCCATCAACTGCACTTCCAGGCAGTCGTTGGCGAACCGGCTGACCCGGGTGGGGCTGAGCGGCACGCCCAGCTGCGCGCAGACCTCCTCGGCCAGGTCGGGGTGGGCACTACCGCTGAACACGGCGATGTCTCGCACGGACCGCTCCTCGCGTGATCCTGTCCGGCCGGGATCCCCAGCTTACGGAAATCCTGTTGCGCCGCGCCCGGGGCCCCGCGCCATGATGGCGCCGTCCGTACTCCCTCCGCCCTCCTCACGTCAGGATCCCCCGCATGCGCCGACTCCTCGGATTCCCCCAGCGCCCCTTCCGGCCCACGGCTCCCGAGGACTCCTCCACGCATGCGCACCCTGAACATCGGCATTCTGGCCCACGTCGACGCGGGTAAGACCAGCCTCACCGAACGGCTCCTGTTCGACCACGGCGCCGTCGACCGGCTCGGCAGCGTCGACGCCGGCGACACCCGTACGGACGACGGCGGCATCGAGCGCCGCCGCGGCATCACCATCCGCTCCGCCGTCGCCGCCTTCACCGTCGGCGACACGCGCGTCAACCTGATCGACACCCCGGGACACTCCGACTTCGTCGCGGAGGTCGAGCGGGCCCTGGAGGTGCTCGACGGCGCGGTGCTGCTGCTGTCCGCCGTCGAGGGCGTCCAGGCGCGGACCCGCGTCCTGATGCGCGCGCTGCGGCGGCTGCGGCTGCCCACGCTCGTGTTCGTCAACAAGATCGACCGGGCCGGCGCGCGCACCGACGGCCTGCTCGGTGACGTCCGGCGCCTGCTGACGCCGCACGTCGCGCCGCTGACCGAGGTGACGGACGCCGGTACCCCGCGCGCCCGGGTCACCCGCCGCCCGCCGGACGGGCGGACCGCGGAGGCGCTCGCCGAGGTCGACACGGAGATCCTGGCCGCGCTGGTCGACGGCCCCGAGCCGACCGGGCAGGACGTGGCCCGCGCCCTGGCCGCGCGTACCGCCGACGGCTCGTTCCACCCGCTGTACCACGGCTCGGCGCTCGGCGGACAGGGCGTCGCGGAGCTGGTCGAGGGTCTGCTCTGCCTGCTCCCGGCCACCACGCCGGGCACGTCCGGCGGCTCGTCCGACGGCACGGAACCGCGCGGCACGGTCTTCGCCGTGCGCCCCGGACCCGCCGGCGAGCGCACCGCGTACCTCAGGCTGTACGGCGGCGAGGTGCACCCGCGCCGGCGGCTCACCTTCCTGCGGCGCGAGTCCGACGGGCGGACCACCGAGGTCTCCGGCCGGGTGACCCGCCTCGACGTCGTCGGCGGCGACGCCACGCTCACCGCCGGGAACATCGCCGCGCTCACCGTCCCCGGGGGCCTGCGCGTCGGCGACCGGCTCGGCGGACCGACCGACCGTGCACCGCAGTTCGCGCCACCGACCCTGCAGACGCTGGTCCGGGCCCGGCACCCGGAGCAGGCGGCGCCGCTGCGCTCCGCCCTGCTGGCGCTGGCCGACCAGGATCCGCTGCTGCACGCCCGTCCGGCGGCGTCCGGCGCCACCGCCCTGCTCCTGTACGGCGAGGTCCAGATGGAGGTGCTCGCGGCGACACTGGCCGAGGACTTCGGGATCGAGGCGGAGTTCACGCCGGGCCGCGTCCGGTTCCTGGAGCGTCCGGCGGGCACCGGTGAGGCCGCGGAGGAGATGCCGTGGCTCGACCGCACCCGGTACTTCGCGACGATCGGGCTGCGCGTCGAACCGGGTCCGCGCGGCTCCGGCGGGGCCTTCGGGTACGAGACGGAGCTGGGCGCGCTCCCCCGGGCCTTCCACCAGGCCGTCGAGGAGACCGTCCACGCCACGCTGCGGACCGGACTCACCGGGGCGGCGGTCACCGACTACCGGGTCACCCTGGTCCGCTCCGGCTTCAACTCGGTGCTCAGCACGGCCGCCGACTTCCGCGGGCTGACACCCTTCGTGCTGCGCCGTGCCCTCGCCCGGGCGGGGACCGTGCTCCACGAGCCGTACCAGGCCTTCGAGGCGGAGGTCCCGGCGGACACGCTGGCCGCCGTGACGGCCCTGCTGGCCTCGCTGGGCGCGGACTTCAGCGGAACGACGGGGGGCGACCCGGCCTGGATCGTCAGCGGCGAGCTGCCGGCCAGGCGGGTGCGGGAGGCCGAGCTGGGGCTGCCGGGACTGACGCGCGGGGAGGCGGTCTGGTCCTCCCGCCCCTGCGAGGACCGCCCGCTGAAGCCCGGAAACTCTGGGCCTGGCAAGGGAGTTGGGGGGCATTCGGGTGAGTAGGAAGGAGGGCCGTCGCCATGACGACTCCCGTCAGGAAGCCCGCGAGTCCCGCCGAGACGCCCGCGCGGCGCATGCCCGGCTGGGCGAAGGCGCTGACCGCGCTGGTGCTGGTGCTCGTCGTGCTGTTCGCGGGGCTGCGCCTGAGTGTCGTACCGGGGCTGAAGGACCTGTTCGGCTCCGAGACCCGGGACCGTTCGGGTCCCGCGCTGCTGAAGTCCGTCCAGGACATCAGCCGTTACGACGCCGCATCCGGCAACTTCCAGGTCGTCGTGGACCTGGAGAAGGACACCAAGTTCCTGCCCGACGCGATCCGCGGCACCCGCACCCTGTACGTCGGCGCCGGCACCGTCGACGCCTTCGTCGACCTCGGTGAGGTGGACGAGGAGGACGTGACGGTCGACGACGCGCGGACCTCGGCCACGCTCCGGCTGCCGCACGCCGCACTGGGCGAACCGGCGCTCGACCCCGAGCGCTCCTACGCGGTCTCCAAGCAGCGCGGGCTGCTCGACCGGCTCGGCGACCTGTTCTCGGACAACCCGAACGGCGAGCAGGCCGTGCAGAAGCTCGCCGCCCGGCACATCGGCGACGCGGCGAAGGACAGCGAGCTGAAGGCGCGGGCCGAGAGCAACACCACCGCCATGCTCCGGGGGCTGCTGACCTCCCTCGGCTTCGAGGAGGTGCGGGTGACGTACGGGGCCTAGGCCGGGCCGGCCGCGGGTGCCGCCCGGCTCACCCGGACAGCACGCCGGGGAGGGCCGGCGCCCCCAGCAGGGCGGTGCCGGCCAGCAGCCACGCCACGTAGTCGCCGACGTGCCCGGACCGCAGCCGCCGCAGCGCCAGCACCCGGTCGGGTACGGCGAGCAGCCCGGGGCGGCCGACGGCGACGGCGGCCGGCGCCACGGCCGGCACGGTCGACAGGAGCCCCAGACCGACGCACAGGGGCGTCCAGTGCACGGAGGTGTGGACCAGACCGGCCGAGGTGGCCTCGCTCATGGCGCGGGCCACCGCGTTGCCGAACCCGGGGACCGCACCGGCCGCGAGGGCCCCGGCCAGCAGGAGGGCGGGAACGGCCGTCATGGTGTCGGGCACCCGGCCCAGCGGCCGGCGGGTCTCCGGCTCCTCCCCCGCGCCGGTCCTCTCGTACGCGTCGGCACCGCCCCCTGTGCCGGCGTCCTCGGGTGTGGGTCCCAGGCCCCAGAACACCCGGGCCGCGACCCGCAGTACGGCGGCCGCGGTGACCGCGCTCGCCAGGACGCAGAGCACGGTGAGCGGGCCACCCACCGCCTCCTCGGTGACGGACTTGCCGAGCCCCGTGCCGAACGGCGGCAGTCCCACGAGGCCCAGCGCGTCGCCCTCGGGCGTGAGGGTGCCGACCCCCAGCAGGAACAGACCGGTGTGCGCGCCCACGGCCAGTTCCAGGGGGTCGACGGTGCTGACGAGGACCAGCCAGAGCGCGGTGAGCGGGGCCCGCCACGCGGCCACCTCGGCCGCGGCGAGGAGTGTCCTACGGCTCTGCACAAGCACACCTTTTGTCACTGTTGTTCCGGCTTCGCCGTCATCCAAGCACCGTGCGGGCGACGGCCGACGGCGGCGCGCGGCGGCTCCCCCGGCCGGAGTGCCCCGGCCGGGGGAGGGAGAACCGGACAGCTGTGTGCGGGGGCGCGCGGTTCGCCGGGCATCCTCGGCGGTTCGGCGGGTAACCGCGCTACCACGCGGGGAAGTTGACGACTGGAGGACCGACATGGCTCGCGCCGTCTCACGACCACGTTCGCGGTCGCATCCCCGCGCCGGCAGGCCGCGGGACGGCGACCGTCCCGAACGGCACACACTCGCCCTGCCGTTGCGGCTGCTGGCGACGGCGTGCGCGTTCGTCTTCATGGTGGCGTTCGCGGTGGTGCTGGCGCGGCTGACGCTGCACCCCTCCCCCGCGTCCGAGGCCCTCACGCACACCAACCTGCACCCCGGACGCTCGCTGAAGGCCTATCTGGACCAGCCCGCCCTGCGCGACGCGGTCAAGCAGATCGGCGGGAACATCCTGCTCGGCGTGCCGTTCGGCGTCCTGGTCCCGGTGGTCGCCCCGCGCACCCGCGGGGTGCTGCGCGTGCTGGTGCTGACGGCCCTCGTGATGCTGCTCGTGGAGTCCGCGCAGGGCTTCCTGGTCACCGGGCGGGCCTTCGACGTCGACGACGTCATCCTCAACACCGGCGGGGCGCTGATCGGTTACCTGCTCCTCGGCCGGCGCATGAGCCGCACGGTGCACGCGCGCGGGGGGCGCACCTGAGACCGGGCCATCCGGTCCGTACCAAGGTATTGACCGACCCTTATCTCACTACTTGAATAAAGAGGCGTCATCCCCAACCCCCCACCTCGGTCGGCGCCTTCGCGCGAGGCGTCGTACGGAAGGGAGAGCCGTGGCCCGCCCACGCCTGCTCCGCAGATGCCTCCTCGCCGCCGCCCTGTCCGCCGGGCTGGCCGCGTCCCTCGTGACCGGCCCCGCCCAGGCGGACCCGGAAACCTCCCGGGCCTCCCGGGCCGCCGGGTCCGCCGGGTCCGCCTCGTCCTCCGCGGCGGCCGCCGTGGCCTTCTCCGACACCTTCGACGGCCCGGCCGGCGCGGCCGTCGACTCCTCGAAGTGGCAGATCGAGACCGGCGACAACGTCAACAACCACGAACGGCAGTACTACACCTCCGGCAACAGGAACGCGGCCCTGGACGGCCAGGGCCACCTGGTCGTCACCGCCCGCAAGGAGAACCCGGCCAACTACCAGTGCTGGTACGGCACCTGCCAGTACACCTCCGCCCGGCTCAACACCTCGGGGAAGTTCACGGCGCAGTACGGTCACGTCGAGGCGCGGATGAAGGTGCCGCGCGGCCAGGGCATGTGGCCCGCGTTCTGGATGCTGGGCACCCCGGTGAACTGGCCGGACTCCGGCGAGATCGACATCATGGAGAACGTCGGCTTCGAGCCGTCCACCGTGCACGGCACCCTCCACGGCCCCGGCTACTCCGGCTCGGGCGGCATCGGCGCCGGATACACCCTGCCGGGCGGCCAGGCCTTCGCGGACGCCTTCCACACCTTCGCCGTCGACTGGGCGCCCGACTCCATCACCTGGTCGGTGGACGGCACCGTCTACCAGCGGCGCACCCCGGCCGACCTGGGCGGGAAGCAGTGGGTGTTCAACAGGCCGTACTTCCTGATCCTGAACCTCGCGGTCGGCGGCTACTGGCCCGGCGACCCGGACGGCTCCACGGTCTTCCCGCAGACCCTCGTCGTCGACCACGTGTCGGTGACGACGGGCGACTCTCCCACCGGCGGCGCGATCCGGGGCCTGGCCGGCAAGTGCGTGGACGTCGCCGCGGCGAACACCGCCAACGGCACGCCCGTACAGCTCTACGACTGCAACGGCACGGCGGCCCAGCGGTGGACGGTGGGCTCCGACGGCACGGTCCGGGCGCTGGGCAAGTGCCTGGACGTCAACGCCGGCGGCACGGCGGACGGCACGGTCGTCCAGCTGTGGGACTGCAACGGCAGCGCCGCCCAGCGCTGGGTCGTCACCGCCGCGCGCGACATCGTCAATCCCCAGGCCGACAAGTGCCTCGACGTCACCGGCAACAACTCGGCCAACGGCACCCGGCTGCAGATCTGGACCTGCACGGGCGGCGCCAACCAGAAGTGGACGGTCGGCTGAGGCACGGGACGGGGGCGGGAGGCGGCGCTCCGCCTAGCGCGGCTTCCAGGTGAACTTGTCCCCGCCCACCCAGCGGACCACGTCCGGGTCGTCCAGGTCGTGGACCGTGATGCCGAACGCGGCGGCGGCCTCCAGGACGTCGGTGACGGCCTTGGCCTCACCGACCACCTGGCCGTCGATCTCCACGATCCGGAACGGGGGCGGGCCCGCCTGCACCCCGAGCACGAGGATCCGCGGACTGCCGATGTGCGGGCTGTCGATCTCGGTCATGCCTAGAGGGTAGGCCGCAACCCGCGCGAGCGAGGACCGGGGCGGTCCGCGACGGGCCGACCCGCCCGGCTCGTGGTGCGGGTCCCGGTGCCCTGGGGAACCCTGGACTTGCCGGTGAGGTCCGGTGGGGAGCGGTCGAGGTCGCACGAGGAGGTGGCGATGGACCCCGTCGAGGCACTGGAGCGGATCGCGTTCCTCCTGGAGCGGGCCCAGGCCCCGACGTACCGTGTCCGGGCCTTCCGTACCGCCGCGGGGGTACTCGGCGGGCTGTCCTCGGCCGAGCTGCGCGAGCGGGCGGGCTCACTGGAGTCCCTGAAGGGGGTCGGCCCCAAGACGGCGCAGGTGGCGCGCGAGGCGCTGGACGGCCGGGTGCCCGGCTACCTCGCGAAGCTGCAGGACGAGGCGGACTCCCCGCTCGCCCGGGGCGGTGAACGGCTGCGGGAGCGGCTGCGCGGCGACTGCCATCTGCACTCGAACTGGTCCGACGGCGGCAGCCCGATCGAGGAGATGGGCCGGACCGCGGCGGCGCTCGGGCACGAGTGGGCGGCCCTGACCGACCACTCGCCGCGGCTGACGGTGGCCCGCGGGCTCTCCCCGGCGCGGCTGCGCGAGCAACTGGACGTGGTGGCGGAGCTGAACGCCGCCTGGGCGCCGTTCCGGCTGCTGACCGGCATCGAGTGCGACATCCTCGACGACGGCTCGCTCGACCAGGAACCGGAGCTGCTGGAGCGGCTCGACGTGGTCGTCGTGTCCGTGCACTCCAAGCTGCGGATGGACGCCCGCTCGATGACCCGCCGGATGGTCGCCGCCGTCCGCGACCCGCACGCGGACGTGCTCGGGCACTGCACCGGCCGGCTGCTGACCGGGCGGGGGCGGCCGGAGTCGGCGTTCGACGCGGACGCGGTGTTCGCCGCCTGCGCGGAGTCCGGCACGGCCGTGGAGATCAACAGCCGCCCGGAGCGGCTCGACCCGCCGCGGCGGCTGCTGCGCCGTGCGGTGGCGGCCGGCGTGCTGTTCTCGATCGACACGGACGCGCACGCGCCGGGTCAGCTGGACTGGCAGATCCACGGGTGCGCCCGGGCCGAGGAGTGCGGGGTGCCCCCGGAGCGCGTGGTGACGACCTGGACCCTGGACGAGCTGCTGGCCTGGACGCGTGAGGGCCGTACGCCGGCCGGAGTGGCGAGCCGCTGACGTGGTACCCGCCCGCCGATCCACGGGCCGGATCCACGGGCCGGATCCACGGGCCGGAAAGCGACCAGGAGGGAACAGCGCATGGAACGGGCGGCCGTGTTCGACGTCGACGGGACCCTCGTCGACACCAATCACCTGCACGTGACCACCTGGTGGGAGGCGTTCCGGCAGGCGGGGCACCGGGTGCCGATGCACGCCGTCCACCGTGCCGTGGGCCTGGCGTCGGGCGACCTCGTCGCACGGCTGCTCGGCGAGGACCGGGACAAGGAGCGGGACGCGGAGCTGAGCGCCGCGCACAAGGCACTGTACGGACAGTACTTCGACCGGCTGCCGGCGCTGCCGGGCGCCGGGGACCTGCTGCGCCGCCTGGCCGCGGACGGCTGGAAGGTGGTGCTCGCCACCTCTGCCGGCGGGCCGGAGCTGGGCGCCCTGCGGCGCGCGATCGACGCCGACGACGCGATCGACGCCACCGCGAGCGCCGACGACGTGGACGCGGGCAAGCCCGCCCCGGAGCCGGTCGAGCACGCCCTGGAGCTGGCCGGGGTACCGGCCGGGCGGGCCGTCTTCGTCGGCGACACCGTGTGGGACATGCGCGCGGGCAGCCGCGCCGGAGTGCGGTGCGTGGGCGTGCTGTGCGGCGGTCTGCCCCGCGCCGACCTGGAGGAGGCGGGAGCACAGGCGGTCTACGCCGGCCCGGCCGACCTGCTGGCCTCGCTGCGCGGGAGCCCGCTGGCATGAGGCGCCGGTCCCTGCCCCGCACGCCCCGACCGCGATCCCCTCGCCCGCCCCGCCCACCGGGCACCGGGACGGTTCCGCCGCTCGCGCGGACGTCCGGCACCGCATGAGCGCGGTGGCACACGCCCTCCGGGAGGCACTCCGGGGACGGCGGCCCGCGGCCGCGGTGTGGTGGGAGGCGTGTGCCGTCGGACGGGCCGTCCGCGCCGCCTGGCGGGGGCCGGGGCGCGAACGCGACCTGGTCGTGCAGTCGCTCAAGGCCGCGGGCGCGGCGCTGATCGCCTGGACCGTGGCGGGCGTCTGGCTGGGCGACCCGATGGCGCTGATGGCGCCCTGGGTGGCGCTGGTCCTGGTGCAGGCCACCGTCTACAGCTCGGTGCGGCAGGCCGGGCAGCAGTTCGCGGCGATCTGCGCGGGCGCGCTGCTGGCGTCCGCGGCGCAGGCGATCACGGACGACAACACGGGGGCGCTGGTGCTGTCGCTGCCGGTGCTGATGCTGGTGGCGAACTGGTCGCGGTTCGGCGGGCAGGGCATCTACGCGGCCACCACGGCGGTGTTCGTCCTGGCCTCCGGCACGGCGGTCTCGGCCGCCGCGGTCGGTCACCGGGTGGGGCAGGCGGCGCTCGGGGCGGTCATCGGCGTGGCGGTCAACGCCCTGGTGCTGCCGCCGATCCACCTGCGGGACGTGCGGGAGAACCTCGCGGCGCTGGCCCGGGAGGCGGGCGACCTCCTGCACTCCGTCGCCGCCGACCTGCGGGAGACCCAGTGGGACGCGCAGAGCGCGGCCGGCTGGTCCAGTGACGCGGCACGGCTGGAGCGGCGGCTGGGGGCGCTGTACTGCGCCCGGTCGTGGAGCCGGGAGAGCCTGCGGCTGACCTCGGGCCGGCTGCGGCGACTGCACCGCGGGCCCACCGTCGTGCCGCCGGAGGACGAGGACCGGCGGTGGAGCCGGGTCACCGGGAACCTCGGCGCGCTGACCCGGACCCTGGCGGTGGCGGCCGACGAGCACCGGACGCCCGCACCGCCCGAGGGTCCGGTCCTGGACCTGTACGCGCGCCTGCTGCGGCTGATCGGCGACGCCTGTCACACCGAGGCGGACCGGTGGGCGGGCGAGCGGGCCGAGGCCGATCCGGTGACGGCCACCGAGGAGACGATGGAGGAGCTGCACCAGCGGCTCCAGGAGGGGCTGCGGGAGCACGCCGGGCAGGGCGCCGCCCGGACCGCGGTGCTCGGCACGCTGCTGCTGCAGGCGGAGAACCTGTGGGCCGAGATCGTGCCCGAGCCCCGCGAGTCCACCGAGCAGTGACGCACATCACCCCAAACCACGACAGACGGTGGAACACCGGCCGTTGGTTCGCCGTTGAACAGGGCGTGGGTACGGACGGGACAGTGTCCCCGGGCCCCACCTATTGCCCACAGGGACGATCGTTCGGCTGAAGCCCTGTGGAGCCTTTCGCCGAGAGGCGACCGCCGTCCGTATCCACCTCGTACCGCCCCGATCGTGATTCCCCCGTCGCGGTCGGGGCTTCTCCTTGCGTGCCCTTCCCCGGCCGCGGGTACCCGGTGCTCTCCGCACGGGCAGGCGGCCGAGAGGAGCACAGGGTGAGCAGCGCAACGGGCAGCAAGATCGTGGTCACGGGTGCCACGGGCAACGTGGGCACCAGTGTGGTGCGGCTTCTCCGTGAGGATCCGGAGGTGGGGACCGTGCTGGGGCTGGCCCGGCGGATCCCCGACCGGTCGCCCGCGAAGACGCAGTGGGCCGCGGTCGACCTGGCCTCGGAGCAGAGCGACCTGACGGGCCACTTCGCGGGCGCCGACGCGGTGGTCCATCTGGCCTGGGCGTTCCAGCCGACGCACGACCCGGCGACGACCTGGCGCACGAACGTGCTCGGCTCCATCCGGGTGTTCGAGGCGGTGGCCGCGGCCGGCGTGCCGGCGCTGGTGCACGCCTCGTCGGTCGGCGCGTACTCGCCGGGGCCGAAGATTCACGCGGTGGACGAGTCCTGGCCGACGCACGGCTGGCCGGACGCCGCGTACTGCCGGGAGAAGGCCTATCTGGAACGGGCCCTGGACACGTTCGAACGCGATCACCCGGGAATCCGGGTGGTGCGGATGCGGCCGGCCTTCCTCTTCAAGCGGGAGTCGGCCAGCGAGCAGCGCCGGATCTTCGGCGGCCGGTTCCTGCCGGGTCCGGCGGCTCGTCCGGAGCTGCTCCCGTTCCTGCCGGACGTTCCCGGTCTGCGGGTGCAGGCCCTGCACACGGACGACGCGGCCCGGGCCTACCGGCTGGCGGTGCGCTCCGCGGGCGCCCGGGGCGCGTTCAACCTGGCGGCCGAGCCGCCGGTGGACGCCGAACTGCTCGGCGAGCTGCTCGGGGTGCGTCCGGTGCGCCTGCCGCGCACCGCGGCCCGCTCGGCGATCGCGGCCGCGTGGGGGCTGCGGCTGCTGCCCGCCTCACCGCACCTGTTCGACGCGGTGCTGCGGCTGCCGGTCATGGACTGCACACGGGCGCGGGTGGAGCTGGGCTGGCACGCGACGCGCACCGCCACCGAAGTGCTGGAGGAGTTCCTGCGGGGACTGCGGCAGGGCGCGGGGGCGGACACGGAGCCGATGCGCGGACGCGAGGTCGGCTGAGCCGCGCGGGCCGGGCCTCAGCCGGAGGACTCGTCGGGCACCGGGTGCTCGGGGTGTACGGCGGCCGAGTGCGGTGCACCCTGCCGGCCCGTGCCCGCCTCGTCGGTGTCGGGTACGTCGGGCACGGGCCCCGTCTCCGCGTCACCGGCGCTCTCCGCGTCGTCCTCGGGCCGTTCGCCGTCCGGGCCCTGCCGGTGCTCGCTCTGCTCGCGGGTGGGCGAGGCGGCCTCCCACGGGTCGTCGTGGTCGCCGGCCTGCTGGTCGGGCATGTCGCGCGGGACGGGGGCACCGTTCTCACCCGGTCCTTCGTGGCGGTGTTCGGACACGGCGCGCTCCCTTCCCGTGGGTCTCGGAGCGACGTCGGGTACCTCCGCGGCGACCGGCGAAACCTCAGTGCGGTGCCCGGTCCTCGAGCGCCGTGCGCCAGGCCGGGACCGGGTACTCGGGGGCCGGTTCGGGGCGTCTGCCGCCCCGTGCGAAGAAGTCGGCCAGGGGCAGGATCGCGGCGCCGACGGTGACGGCGTCCGGGCCGAGCCGCCCCAGCTCGACCGTCACCTTCCGGGCGGGATGACGCAGCGCGTACGACACGGCGTGGCGCCGTACGGCGGGCAGGAAACGGGCGCCGAGCTGGAGGCCGGCCCAGCCGCCGATGAGGATGCGCTCCGGCTGGAAGAGGTTGATCAGGTCGGACAGGCCCGCGCCCAGGTACTCGGCGGTCTCCTCCAGGACGGCGAGCGCCACCGGGTCGGCCGCCGCGCCGTCGGCCGGGTAGGCGGCGGCGAGCATCGCGGTGAGGGCGGTCTCCTCGTCGGTGCCCTCGGGCACCCGGCCGCCCTCCTCCCGCCAGCGGGCCAGCAGCGACTCCGCACCGGCGTACGCCTCCAGGCAGCCGAGTGCTCCGCAGCGGCAGCGGCGGCCCCTGACCCGGACCGTCAGGTGGCCCCATTCGACCGCCCGCCCCTGCTCGGCCTCGGGGGTGACGAGGCTGGCGCCGACACCGGAGCCGAAGAGGACCACGACCGCGTTGCGGGCACCGCGGCCCGCGCCGAACCACATCTCGGCCTGGCCGAGGGTCTTGGCGCCGTTGTCGATGAGGAAGGGGACGGTGTCGGGCAGTGGTGAACCGGCACGGAGCAGGGCCTCCAGCGGGACCGCGTCCCAGCCGACGGTCTGGCCGTGCACCACGGCACCGCGGTCGGCGGTGTGCTCGACGATGCCGGGGACCCCGATCCCGGCGCCGAGCAGCCGCTCGGGCGGGAGTCCCGCCGTGGCCAGCACCTCGGCGATGCCGTCGCGGACGTGTCCGACGACGACGTCGACGTCGTGCCGCTGCGGGGCCAGCGGGCGTTCGGCGCGGGCGAGTTCGGTGAGCGTGAGGTCGAACAGCTCGACCCGCACCCGGGTCTCGCCGACGTCCACGCCGATCATGTGCCCGCTGGCGGGGGCCACCCGCAGCAGGGTGCGCGGCCTGCCGCCGTCGGAGTCGACGCTGCCGGCCTCCTCCACCAGTCCGTCGGCGACCAGGTCGGCGACCACGTTGCTGACGGAACCCGAACTGAGGCCGGTCGCCGGACCCAGCTCGAAGCGGCTGAGCGGTCCGTCGAAGTAGAGCCGTTGCAGCACGGCCGTACGGTTGGCCCTCCTGAGGTCGCGCACCGTGCGCCCGTTCCGCCCCGCCATGTGGCTCCTCCCGTACCGTGCCCGGTCTGCAAGATACCTCCGCCGCGGGACCGTACGCGACTTCCCTTTGTGCTTAATTCATGCTATGAACTCACCTCCCCGAAATCCGGTGGCGACTCCGCCCGTAGGCTATCTACGCTAGGCGGAAACCTAGAGATCCTAGGTTCCTTTGACCCAGGGGAGGCTCCCATGAGAGCACTCGACGAGCAGGACGTCCGCACCTCCTTCATCAACTGCTCGAAGGGCGAGGCCAAGCGCCTGGCCGTCCCCCGCGACCTGGACGAGCGTCCCTGGGACGATCTCGACTTCCTCGGCTGGCGGGATCCCGGGGCGCCCGACCGCAGCTACCTGGTCGCCGACCTCGACGGGCGCCCCACCGGTGTGGCGCTGCGCTTCCAGCCGGCCCGGAGCGGCTACTTCCAGCGCAGCATGTGCGCGCTGTGCCTGACCACCCACCCCCGGGGCGGCGTGGCCCTGATGGCGGCGCGCAAGGCCGGAGCAGCCGGCCGCGAGGGCAACTCGGTCGGTCTGTACATGTGCACCGATCTCGCCTGTTCGCTGTATCTGCGGGGCAAGAAGGTGTCGCAGAGCGGGGCCCGCTTCGAGGAGAGCCTCACCCTGGAGGAACAGGTCGCCCGGACGCTGGGCAATCTGTCCGCGTTCGTCGCCAAGGTGACCGGCTGACCCGTCCGGCGGCGCCCGGCGCGTGAGCGGGGCCCGGCCGCCCGGGTCCGGCTACCGTCCTGATCGGACACGTTCGAGGCGCCTGCGGAAGGGAACAGCCCGAGGATGCGGGATGTGCTTGAGGCCGCGAGGACGGCTCTGCGGCGGGTGAAGTGGCTGCGGGACCCCATGGTCGTGCAGGCCCTGCGCTCCGCCGCCGCGGCTTCGATCGCCTATGTCATCGCGGTGCGGCTGACCCCCGACAAGTCGGCGGCGCCGCTCACCGCGCCGCTGACCGCGCTGCTGGTCGTCCAGGTCACCCTGTACGCCACGCTGAAGATGAGCTTCCGCCGGGTGAACGCCGTGGTCGCGGGTGTCCTGGTCGCCATCGCCTTCAGCCAGCTGGTCGGGCTGAGCTGGTGGAGCCTGGCCCTGATCATCGTGGCGGCGCTGGGTGTCGGGCACCTGGTGCGCGCCGAGGAGTTCACCGCCGAGGTGGCGATCAGCGCGATGCTGGTGCTCGGCGTCACCTCGCACGGGAGCCTGGCCTGGGCCCGGGTGGTGGAGACGTTGATCGGGGCGATCGTCGGCCTCGTCTTCAACCTGATCCTCGCGCCTCCGGTGTGGGTGGAGCAGGCCGGGGAGTCCGTCGTGGGGCTGGCCCGGCAGGTGCGCCAACTGCTGCTGCGCATGGGCGAGGAGGCGGCCGGCAGCACGCCGTTCCACGAGGCGGCGGCCCGGCTGCACGAGGCCCGCCGGCTCGACCACGACATCGGCGAGGTGGACGAGGACCTGCGCCAGGCCGAGGACAGCCTGCGGTTCAATCCCCGGGTGCGCGAGGGGCTGCTCCACCGGGTCGTGCTCCGTACCGGCCTGGACACCCTGGAGATCTGCACGGTGGTCATGCGGGTCCTCGCGCGCAGCTTCACCGACCTCGCCAAGGAGCGCGAGCCGGAGCCCCTGTTCGCGCCGGAGACGGGCGCCGCCGTCCAGCAGCTGCTGTCCGAGATCGCCGACGCCGTGGTCAGCTTCTCGGTGCTGGTCACCAGCAACGCCAGCGAGAACGCCGAGTCCGCGGAGGAGCGTCTGGCCGCCGAGCTGCGCCAGGCCGCGGCCACCCGGGACAGGCTGGCCGAGCTGCTGCTGGAGGAGGTCCGGCGCGACGCGACACGGTGGCAGCTGCGGGGCGCGGTGCTGGCCGAGGTGAACCGGATCATCGACGAGATGGACACCGAGCACCGCTCCCGCCGGCTCCTGGAGGAGCTGGACCGCCACACGCGCGAGCAGCGTGAGCGCATGCCGCGGCTGACCCGGCTGCGGGACCGGGCGCGGGCCGCGCTGCGCAGGCGGAACCGCGGCACCGCCGCCCGGCGTTCCCCTTGAGGAACGGCGAAGCGCGCGCGGCCGACGAAGGCGCGTGAACGGCGAATGAGGGGGCGTTCGGATGACCGACACCAGTGTGCGGATCGACGGGAACCGGCTGACGCTGCCGGGCGGGGCGACGGTCCGCTTCATACGCACCCTGCGGCTGCCCGAGACGGGCACGCATCCGCTGCCGCCCGGGCTCGGCGAGTTCCCGGTCCGCCGGGTCGCCGACTACGCCGGCAGTGTGCCCGAGGCGTGGCGGGCGCGGGGCGGCGTGATGCTGCCGGTGTACCTGCGTGAGGCCATGTGGCTGAGTTTCGCGGGCACTCGGGAGCCCGCCGCGCTTCAGGTGGGGGTGGGCAAGGTGTGCGCGGTCTCGGGCAGGCCCTGGAGCGACCGGCTGTCCCGGGATCCGCAGAACTACGTGGTCCTTCCCCGCCAGCCCTGGCTGGACGGCATCAACTCCGGTACCGGCACGGTCCGTCAGTTCGTGGCGGTGCCGCTCGGCATGGGGGCGAGTGTCGAGGGCCAGGTCACCGGCGAGGAGGTCTGGGGAGGCGTCCAGTTGCAGGCGTTCACCCTCAACGACACCGAGCTGGCCCGCTGGCGCGAGGAGGAGCGGCGCCGTGCGGAGACGGCCCGCAGGGCGGCTCGCAGGGCGGCCCGTCCGGGCGGGGCCCTCGGCGCTCCGGCACCGGCGTCGGCACCGGCCGCCCCGGGCGCGGCCCCGGCGTACGGCGGTGCGGCCCGGCCCCGGTCGGCCCCCGCCATGGGTCTCGGCGTCGGCGGCTCCATGCGCCAGGAGGTGTACCGCGACCAGCGGCCGCCGAGCGACTGGGCCGACCACCCGGCGGGCCGGGTCTTCGTACACCTGGTGACGCCGCCCGAGTGGCACCGCATCACCGGCGAGGCGCCGCCGCCCTCCCCCGTGGACCGGGCCGCGTACACCCGGGCCGGCCTGCCCTGGTACGACTACTACGACCAGGACGCCCACGACCTCGCGCCCACCGGGCCGTTGCAGGACGTGAAGCCGGTCGGGGACTGGATCGGCGACGACCACCAGCCCTGGCAGCCGCCCGCGCCCCACCAGGTCCACCCGCTGGGGGACGCGCCGGGCAAGCCGGTGCAGGACGGGGACTGGTAGCGGCGCGCGGGACGGTACGGGTGCGGGAGGGCGGCATGGACGGGGACGGCTGGAGCAGGCGGCGGCTGATCGGACTCCTCGCCCAACCGCCACCGCGGCGGCGGCACTCCCCGCGGCGGCGTGCGGCGGCCCGGCAAAGACACGGGCGCCGACCGCGGCGCCCACCGCGCCCCGGCCGGGCGCGGCCCCGGCACCTCGCCTTCCACCCCGGCGGACGCCACGCCTATGTGGCCAACGAGGTCGGCAACACCGTCGCGGTCTGCGCGTACGAGCCGGGGACGGGACGGCTGTCCGTCAGCGAGCCGCAGTCCACCGGGGCGCCACCGGGTCAGGGGTCCGGCGCCAACCACCCGGCGCAGATCCTGGTGACGTCCGACGGCGCGTACGCCTTCCTCGCCAACCGGGGGCACGACAGTCTCGCGCGGTACGCGGTGGAGGCGGAGGGTGCCCGGCTCCGGACTGCGGCGCACGGGAGAGCCCTTCGCCTCACCCGTCGCCGTCTGTGCGCTGCCGCTGTAGGGCCCGCGGGCAGGGGACGGCGCTCGCCTGCGCGAGGAGCACGTGCACCCGCTCCGTGAGCTGTGCGATCTCGTCGGCGGGCGCGTGGAACGGCAGGCGTACGTCGCCGTGGTCACGGACGCGTTCGACCCGCAGGGTCAGTCCGTGCCGGTCGACGGCGAGCGGCCGCACCCGGACCGCTCCGTGCAGGCTGTCCGGGTCGACGAGCCGGCTCAGCCGCTGCACGGCGTCGTCGTGGCAGTCGGCGAGATGGGTCAGCAGCCGCGCCTCCGCCAGGGCCAGCGGATCGGGCTCCGCGGCGGTGAACTCCTCGACGTCGACCACCACAGCGCCGGACGGCCGCCGCAGCACCACACGGGTGGGCCGGAAGGCCAGGTGCCCGTCCGTCACGGCGAACCAGCCGGCGAGCCAGAGCCGGGCCCTGATCCGGCCCCGCACCGGGACGGGCGCCACGTCGGCGAACTCCAGCACGGCGGACGGCTCTCCGCGGGGCGCGCACACCGCCGCGGCGAGCAGCGCGCTGTCCTCGGGCACGTGCAGGAGCACCCGGCCGTCGTCGGCCACGGTGTGCGCGCCGACGAACTCCTCGCGGCCGCCCTCCGCGGTTACCGCGCAGGACCAGGCGGCGGCGAGCACGGAACGGGCCTGTTCCGCCGCGCCGGGTGCGGCCGTCCAGGTGTGGCTGTCACCCATCCCAACCTCCGTTCACAATTCATTAGGTAAGGCTCACCTAACCTAGCGGAGATCGGGGGGTGCGCCAACCACGACACCCCCTCGAACCGACATCCGGACCGGTGCCGTCAGGGCGCGATGGCTCCCAGCAGCGCCCGTGCGCACAGGTCCCGCACCTGCTCGCGGGCGGGTTCCGGATCCCGCAGCCACTCCAGGCACACCGCGGTGGTGAAGGCCAGCCAGCCGCGCACCGCCAGCCGTACGTCGCCGCGCTCCTCGAAGGCCGGGCCGAACTCCGGGTCGGCGGCCAGGGCGGCGAGGATCTGCCGCTCCTGCGCGGCGAGCGCCTTGTGGTAGACGCGGCGCACCGCGCGGTCCCCCGCCGCGTCGGCGCGGTGGAAGGCGCGGTAGCCGTGCGCGTGGGCCCGGACGTACTCCAGGTAGGCGTCGAGGCCCGCGGTGAGCTGCTCACGGACCGGGACGCCGGGCACGGCCGCCGTCATCCGCAGCATGCGCTCGCTCTCGCGCTCGACGACCGCCGCGAAGAAGTCCCGCTTGTTCGGGAAGTAGTGGTACAGCAGCCCGCGGGAGACGCCGGCGATCTCGGCGACCTGCTCGATCCAGACCTCGTCGTAGGGGCTCTCCGAGAACAGCCGCGCGCCCACCGAGAGCAACTGCTCCCGGCGCTCGCCCGTGCTGAGCCGGCGGCGGATGCGCTCGCCCTGGTTCGCGGCCATGCCCCGCACCTTACTTGACGCGGGTTCAACAACGGGTCGAGACTGGACGCGTTATTGAATCCATGTACAACACGCTCGCCTCGGCTCGTGCAACACGCCGCTGCGTCAAGGGAGATCGCGTCATGGCCCAGACAGCGAGGGAACCGGCCCGGGACGGACTGCCGAAGGGCTTCCGCAGCGCCGAGCTGGGCTGGCCGGAACTGCGCCGCATCCCGCACCCCCCGTACCGGCTGCCCCTGCTCGGGGACGTCGTGGGAGCGAGCAGGCGGACCCCGATGCAGGACTCGCTGCGGTACGCGCGGCGGCTGGGGCCGATATTCCGGCGGCGGGCCTTCGGCAAGGAGTTCGTGTTCGTGTGGGGCGCGGCCCTCGCCGCCGACCTGGCGGACGAGACGCGGTTCGCCAAGCACGTGGGCCTGGGGGTGGCCAACCTGCGGCCGGTGGCCGGGGACGGGCTGTTCACGGCGTACAACCACGAGCCCAACTGGCAGCTCGCGCACGACGTGCTGGCGCCCGGCTTCAGCCGCGAGGCCATGGCCGGGTACCACGTGATGATGCTGGACGTGGCCGCGCGGCTCACCGGCCACTGGGACCTGGCCGAGCGGTCGGGCCGGGCGGTGGACGTGCCCGGCGACATGACCAAGCTGACGCTGGAGACCATCGCGCGCACCGGTTTCGGCCACGACTTCGGCTCCTTCGAACGCTCCCGCCTCCATCCCTTCGTCACCGCGATGGTGGGCACGCTCGGCTACGCGCAGCGCCTCAACACGGTGCCCGCGCCGCTCGCCCCCTGGCTGCTGCGCGACGCGAGCCGCCGCAACGCCGCCGACATCGCCCACCTCAACCGCACGGTCGACGACCTCGTCCGTGACCGCCGGGCGAACGGCGGCGGCGGTGGCGGTGACGGCGACCTGCTCGACCGGATGCTGGCGACGGCCCACCCGGAGACCGGTGAGCGGCTGTCGCCCGAGAACGTCCGCCGACAGGTCATCACCTTCCTGGTCGCCGGTCACGAGACCACCTCGGGCGCGCTCTCCTTCGCCCTGCACTACCTCGCCCAGCACCCCGAGGTCGCGGCCCGGGCCCGCGCCGAGGTGGACCGCGTGTGGGGCGGCACCGAGGCACCCGGCTACGAGCAGGTGGCCAAGCTGCGTTATGTGCGCCGGGTCCTCGACGAGTCGCTGCGGCTGTGGCCGACCGCGCCGGGATTCGCGCGCGAGGCCCGCGAGGACACGGTGCTCGGCGGCGCCCACCCGATGCGCCGCGGGGCCTGGGCGCTGGTGCTCACGGGCATGCTGCACCGCGATCCCGAGGTGTGGGGTGCGGACGCCGAGCGGTTCGACCCGGACCGCTTCGACGCGAAGGCCGTACGGTCGCGCGCCCCGCACACGTTCAAGCCGTTCGGCACGGGGGCGCGGGCGTGCATCGGGCGGCAGTTCGCGCTGCACGAGGCCACGCTGGTCCTCGGGCTGCTGCTGCGCCGCTACGAGCTGCGGCCGGAGCCCGGCTACCGGCTGCGGGTGACCGAGCGGCTGACGCTGATGCCCGAGGGGCTGCGCCTGCACCTGGTCCGGCGGACCGCGGCCGCGCCGGCGCCCGGTCGCCGCACGGCCGGCGCGGGCGGCGCGGGGGCGGCCGACGATGCCGGGGACGCCGTCTCAGCGCCCGGCTGTCCAGTGCACCGGGCGGGTGACTGAGTCCGGCAGCCTGCTGCCCGGGCCGCCCCTGGCCGCGTTGACCTGCGGCTGGGTCAGGAAGAAGGCGCCCGTCAGGTCCGCGTCGGTGAGGTCGGCGTCGCGCAGGTCCGCGCCGATCAGGTCGGCGCCCCGCAGGTCGGCGCCGGTGAGGTCGGCGGCGATGAGGTAGGCCCCGCGCAGATCGGCACCCGCGAGGTCGGCGCCCTTGAGACGGGCGCCCATCAGGTCGGCGTTGCGGCGGTTCTTCTTCCGGCCGCGGGTGCCGGCCCGGACCAGCTCGCTGGTGCGCAGCAGGAGCACGTTGACCCGCTGCCGGTGTGCGGCCACGTCGAGGGCGGCCAGCTCCTCGGGGGTCCCCCCGGCGAGGCGTTCGGTGTCGGCGAGGGCACCGCGCAGGTCGGCGTGGACCGGGCGGGCGGCGGGCAGGGTCAGCGCCTCGGTCAGGTACCAGAGCAGCTCGTGCAGGTGGCGGACGACCGGGAACACGTCGAACATGCGGCGGCTCTGCTCCGGCGGGCCCGCGCGCCAGTCCCGGCCGCCGAAGGTGAGCTGCGAGACCCGTTGCCCCGCGCCGAAGCAGTCGTAGACCGTGCAGCCGGTGAAGCCGCGCTCCCGCAGCGTCGCGTGGATGCCGCAGCGGTGGTCGGTGCGCAGGTTCGGGCAGGGCGTTCCGGCGTCCTTGTCGATCGCGAAGTCCGCCGAGCGGGCGAACGGCAGGGCCGCGCAGCACAGGCCGAAGCAGCTCGCGCAGTCGCCGCGCAGTTCCGCCCGGGCCCCCGCCTCAGTCCGGTCCGCCGTGTGTTCTCGCATGTCGTCGAGGATACGGGCCGCCGCCGCGCGGGGTCGCGGGCGGCCCCGCGCGACCGGTCAGGCCGCCAGCGCGGACACGTCCAACCCGGCCAGCCGCTCCGGGTCGGACAGGATGTACAGGCCCGTGATGAGGCCGTCGGCGACGGTGACGTAGGTGACCGACACGGGACGTCCCTCGGACACGGCGACGGTGCCCACCGCGTCGTTGACCAGGACGACGTGGGCGAGAGCGGCGAGGTGGCGGAAGTGGAAGGCCCCGGTGGCGACCGTCCGCGCTCCCCGCACCACCTTGGACGCCGCGATGCCCCGGGCCGGCGCGCCCGCGTCGGCCCGCAGCACCACGTCCGGGTGGAGGACGGACACCAGCGCCTCGAAGTCACCGGCGCGGCTGGCGGCGAGGAACGCCTCCACCACCCGGCGCTGACGGCCGAGGTCCGGCTCGGCGGCGGGGGTGGCGTCGCGCACCCGGCGCCGGGCCCGGCTGGCGAGCTGCCTGGTGGCGGCCGGGCTGCGCTCGACGACCGGCGCGATGTCGTCGAAGGGCACGGCGAACATGTCGTGCAGGACGAACGCCAGCCGCTCGGCAGGTTCCAGCCGCTCCAGCACCACCAGCAGGGCGATGCCCACCGAGTCGGTGTGCAGCGCCTCCGCCTCCGGGTCCGCCCGGGGCAGCGCCCGCAGCACGGGGTCGGGCACGAAGGAGTCGAAGCCCTCGGTCATCGGCTCCTCGCGGCGCGCGGTGCGGGAGCGCAGCAGGTCGAGGCAGATCCGGCCGGTCACGGTGGTCAGCCAGGCGCCGAGGCTGTCGATGCCGTCCGCTGCGGAGCGGTCGAGTCGCAGCCAGGCCTCCTGCACGGCGTCCTCCGCCTCGGCCAGGGAGCCGAGCATGCGGTAGGCCACCGCCTTGAGCTGCCCGCGGTGCTCCTCGAAGCGCTCCGCGAGACGCTGCTGTCCCTCCACGTCCCGTTCTCCCCGCACGTCCTGTTCTCCCCGTACGTCCTGCTCTCCCCGCACGTCGCGCTCTCCCCCCATGCCGTCTTCTCTCCGCATGCCCTGGTCCCCCGTCATGCCCTGCTCCCCCGTCATGCCGCTACCGGGCGAAGACTTCGAAGGTCACCGCCGGCCTTCCGCCGAACCGCTCCCCCGCGGCCTCGGCGAGGCCGGTGAGGAATCCGCGCACGTACGTCTCCGGGTCCTCCTCGGTCAGCACCTCGATGTACGTGCGGTGTTCGAGCAGCGAACGCACCGCGCGCTCCAGACCCGGGGTGGCGTCCACGGCGTGGGTGGGCGAGGAGGAACCGGCGACCGCGACCCAGCGCACCCCGTTCCAGGGCTCCAGGCCCTGGTCGGTCAGCTCCGGGAAGATCCACCGGTTGCCGGCGTCGGCCGCCGCGTCGAGCGTGGCGCGGCCGACGGCGACGTGGTCCGGGGTGTTCCAGGCGACGCCGCCCCAGGTGTCCCGGTGGTTCATGGTGATGACCAGTTCGGGCCGGTGGCGGCGGATCGCGGCGGCGATGTCGCGGCGCAGCGCGGTGCCGTACTCGACGACACCGTCCCGGTGGCCGAGGAACTCCACCTCGCTCACCCCGACGACGGCGGCGCTCGCCCGCTGCTCCCGCTCACGCAGCGGGGCGCACTCGGCGGGCGCCAGCGTGTCGATGCCCGCCTCGCCCCTGGTCGCGAGCACGTAGGCGACCTCGCGGCCCTCGTCGGTCCAGGCCGCGATCGCCGCCGAGCAGCCGTACTCCAGGTCGTCCGGGTGGGCCACGACGGCGAGGGCGCGGCGCCAGTCGCCGGGCATGGGCTCCAGTTGCGTGACCGTCGGCTCCGTCATGCCCGCACACTAACCCGCTCACGCCTCGTCGCGGGCGAGCGCGAGCAGCCGGTCCAGGACGCGGGGGCCGCCGGCCCGCACGCCGTCGTGCTCGAACTCGTCGGTGACCCAGGTGCGCAGGCCCCGGATCGCGCGGGCGGTGCTCAGGGCGTGGGCGGTGTCGACGTACATGTCGTCGTGGTAGACGGCCGCGGCGGCCGGCACCTCGTTGGCGGCGAGGCGGGCGGGGTCGTACAACGGGGTCCAGTCGGTGCGGGCGGCGAGCAGTCCGGCCGTCTCGCGCAGCGGACGCAGCGCCGGGTCGCAGTCGAACATCCAGGGGTGGATCGACTCGCCGGTGAACAGCAGCGGTTCGTCGCCCGCGAGGGCCTTCGCGGCGTCGAAGCGCGGGAACTCGGCGCGGACGCGCTCGGCGGACCAGTCGGTGGGCCGGGCGTCCTGGCCGTAGATGACCTCGTGGATGAGGGCGTACAGCGGGTTGGCCGCGTAGGAGAGCAGGCCCTGCGCCTGCTCCTGGAAGGCGTCGGACAGCTCGTGCCCGTTCGGGGTGCGGACGAAGGCGTCCTCCAGCAGGAAGTGCAGCCGGTGGCTGCCCTCGCTGCCGCCCAGCATGATGCCGAGGGACTGGAAGGCCTCCACGGTGAGGCGGTATCCGTTGGGCAGGACCACGTCGTGGGTCAGGAGGTGGTCGGCGATGCGGCGGGCGCGCTCGACGTCCTGCGGGTAGCGGGCGTAGTGCGCGACGACCTTGCGTTCGATGCGGGGGTAGGCGGCCCGGTAGACGTCGTCCGCGTGGGCGTCCAGGGAGGGCAGGCCGCCGGTGATCAGGGCGGCGCTCAGGCCCTCGGGGGCCAGCGACAGGTAGGCGACGGTGCAGAAGCCGCCGAAGCTCTGGCCGAGGACGGTCCAGGGGGCTCCGCCGGTGACCCGGGGGCGGATGGCCTCGCAGTCGCGGACGATGGCGTCGGCGCGGAAGTGGCCGAGGTAGTCGGCCTGCTCGGCGGGGCCGCCGCGCAGCGGGAGCGTCTGGCGGTTGGCCGGGGTGGAGGCGCCGGTGCCGCGCTGGTCCAGGAGCAGGACGCGGTACTCCTTCAGGGCACGGCCGAACCACGCGGGCCGGCCGATGAAACGGTTCGCCCCGAAGCCCGGCCCACCCTGGAGGTAGACCAGCCAGGGCAGATCCTTGTCGGCCTTGTCGCTCGCGACGGCCTCGCGGGCGTACAGCTCGATCGTCTCCCCGGTGGGGTCGGCGTGATCGAGGGGCACGGTGAAACGGCGGTCGGTGAGGACGACGCCTGGCTGGCGGTAGCTGACGCTCAAGGGGTCTCCCGGGGCGGACGGATCTGGCGGCCGATTCTTTCGGCCGCGTCCCAGTTCAGCACACCGTCCTGCGGCCGCCGACCCCCGGGATCATGAAATCGTACGGAAGGATCTACTGAACGGCCGATCAGCGTGCGGCAAGGCTGGAGCGCCGCACCACCAGCTCCGGCTGGAGGACGACCCGCCGGTGCGGGTGGGGCCGGTCCGTGCCCTCCAGCTCGGTCTCCTCCAGGAGCAGCTCGGCGGCCATGGCGCCCATGGTGACGGCGGGCTGGCGCACGGAGGTGAGCGGGACCGCCGCGGCGGCGGCGAACTCGATGTCGTCGTAGCCCACGATCGCGAGGTCGTCGGGGACGCCGACCCCGGCGGCGTACATGGCCTGCAGGACGCCGAGGGCGAGCAGGTCGTTGGCACAGAAGACGGCGGTCGGCCGCTCGGCGAGACCCAGCAGGCGGGCGCCGGCGTCGCGGCCCGCGGCGACGTCGAGGCGCTCGGTGGGCAGTTCGCGCAGCGCGGCGGGGCCGAGCCCGGCCTCGGCGAGCGCGGCGAGGGCGCCGGTGCGGCGGTCGCGGACCTGGTTGAGGCCGGGCGGGCCGCTGACGTAGGCGATGGAGCGGTGTCCGGCGTCCACGAGGTGGCGTACGGCCAGCGCGCCGCCCGCGACGTCGTCGACGGAGACCGAGCACTCGGTGGTGCCCTCGGCGACACGGTCGACGAGCACGAAGGGGATGTTGTGGCGCCTGAAGCCCTCGATGTTGCGGCCGGTGGCGTCGGCGGGGGTGAGCAGGACGCCCCGGACCCGCTGCTCGGCGAAGAGCGAGAGGTACTCGGCCTCCTCGCCCGGGTTCTGCGCGCTGTTGCAGACCATCACGCCGAGCCCGGCCTCGCGGGCGGCCCGCTCGGCACCGCGGGCGACGTCGACGAAGAAGGGGTTGCCCATGTCCAGGACGAGGAGCCCCATGATGCGGCTGCGGCCGGCGCGCAGCTGGCGCGCGGACTCGCTGCGGACGTAGCCCAGCCGGTCGATCGCGGACAGCACCCGCGCCCGGGTCTCGGTCGCGACGGTGCCGGGGCGGTTGATGACGTTGGAGACCGTGCCCACGGAAACTCCGGCGGCGCGGGCGACGTCCTTGATACCCACGGAATGGGCCATCGGGCAGGGACCTCCGAGGTCGAGGGGGTGTGGGGGCGGCCGCGGGACCTTCACACAGTACCCGGGCCACCCCGGTACGGCGCCCGTCAGGCGAGGTGGAACACCTCGGTGAGGGGCTTCATCGCCTCGTCGGGACGGGCCCCGTCGAGGGACTCGAACAGCGGGCCCATCTCCGCCTGCCAGCGGGCGTTGACCTCGGTTGCCTCCATGCCGTCCCGGGCGGCGGCGAAGTCCTCGGTCTCCAGGTAGCCGACGAGCAGGCCGTCGTCGCGCAGGAAGAGCGAGTAGTTGTGCCAGCCGGTGGCGGAGAGCGCCTCGCACATCTCGGGCCACACGGCGGCGTGGCGTTCGCGGTACTCCGCGATGCGGTCCCTTCGGACCTTGAGCAGGAAACAGACGCGCTGCATGGACTGCCGCTCCCGTACGTTCGGTGACTAGAAGTCGAACTGGTCGACGTTGTCGGCGGTGAACACGGTCGGCTTGCCGAGGTTGATCACACCGTCCTTGCCGATGGTGTACTCGCCCATGTCGCCGGCCTCGAAGGTCTCGCCCTCCTTGCCGGTGATCTGCCCGGAGGCGAGGGCGACAGCGGTGCGCGCGGCCAGTTCGCCGAGCTTGGCCGGGTCCCACAGCTCGAACGCCTCGACGGTGCCGTTCTTGACGTACTTGCGCATGTCGTTGGGGGTGCCGAGGCCGGTCAGCTTGACCTTGCCCTTGTACTTGGAGCCGGACAGGTACTGGGCGGCGGCCTTGATGCCGACGGTGGTCGGGGAGATGATCCCCTTCAGGTTCGGGTGCTCCTGGAGCAGGCCCTGGGTCTGCTGGAAGGACTTCTGGGCGTCGTCGTCGCCGTAGGCGACCTTGACCAGCTTGACGTCCTTGTACTTCGGGTCCTTCAGCTCGTCCTTCATGATCTCGATCCAGGCGTTCTGGTTCGTCGCGGTCTGCGCGGCGGACAGGATCGCGATCTCGCCCTTGTTGCCGATCTGCTCAGCCAGCTGCTGCACCTGGGTGCGGCCGATGTCGTCGGCGGACGCCTGGGAGATGAAGGCGTTGCGGCACTCGGGGTTGGTGTCCGAGTCGTAGGTGACGACCTTGATGTCGTTCTTCATCGCCTGCTTGAGCGCGGTGCACAGGGCGCCCGGGTCCTGCGCGGAGACGGCGATGGCGTCGACCTGCTGCTGGGTGAGCGTGTTGACGTAGGACACCTGGCCGGCGGTGTCGGTGCCGCTGGAGGTGCCGACCTCCTTGTAGCTGGAGCCCAGCTCCTTCAGGGCCTTCTCACCACCCTTGTCGGCGACGGTGAAGTAGGGGTTGTTGACCTGCTTGGGCAGGAAGCCGACGGTCAGGCCCTTCTTCGTCTCGGCGTTGGGGTCGGCCTTGCCCGCCGTGGCGGCCTTGCCGCCCTCGTCCTTGACGTCCTCCTTCGTGGTGCCGCCGCAGGCGGTGGCCGCCAGGGCGAGGGAGGTGACGGCGGCGAGGGCCGCGCAGGTACGGCGGATGGACGACTTGCGCATGGTGGGTTCCTTACGAGGGTGGGCGGAGCCGGGGACGGGGTTACGGGGTGGGGGCGGGCGCCTTGGACGGGGGCGCCGGTGCCGCCCTGCGTCCGGCCCTCGCGAGGGAGATCTGCCGTGCGACGCGGGGGCCGAGGACGGAGAGGACGAGCAGGACGCCGGTGACGACGATCTGGGACTGGGCGGAGACGTCCTTCAGGCTCATGACGTTCTGCAGCGCGCCGAGCAGGAACACGCCCGCGACCGCCCCGCCGAGCGTGCCCTTGCCGCCGTCGAAGTCGATGCCGCCCAGGAGCACGGCGGCGACGACGGACAGTTCGAGGCCGGTGGCGTTGTCGTAGCGGGCGCTGGCGTAGTGCAGGGCCCAGAAGACGCCGGTGAGGGCGGACATCAGGCCGGTCAGCGTGAACAGGATCAGCTTCTGCCGCCTGACCCGGATGCCGGCGAAGCGCGCGGCCTCCTCGCTGGCGCCGATGGCGAACAGCGACCGGCCCAGCGGCATGGCGTGCAGGGCGACGACGGCGACGGCCAGCAGCACGAGGAACGGCAGGAAGGCGTACGGGACGAAGGTGCCGTCGACGCGTCCGGCCGCGAAGTCCAGGTACTGCGAGGGGAAGTCGGTCACCGCGTCGGAGCCGAGCACGATCTGCGCGATGCCCCGGTAGGCGGCCATGGTGCCGATGGTGACGGCGAGGGAGGGCAGTCCGAGGCGGGTGACCAGCAGGCCGTTGACCAGACCGCAGACCACGCCGAGCAGCAGGCAGACCGGGATGATCGTCTCGATGGTCATGCCCTGGTTCCACAGGGCGCCCATCACCGCGCCGGACAGGCCCGCGGTGGAGGCCACCGACAGGTCGATCTCGCCGGAGACGACCAGCAGCGTCATCGGCAGGGCGATGAGCGCGATCGGCAGCGTGTTGCCGATCAGGAAGGACAGGTTGAGGGCGTTGCCGAAGCCGTCGACGAAGCCGAAGGAGAGCAGCAGGACGACCACGAGCAGCGCGCCCACCACGGTGTCCCAGCGGACGGCGCGCGTCAGGGAGCTGTCAGCCATGGCGGGCGTTCCTCTTCTTCAGGGCGTTGGCCACGCGCAGCGCGACGATCCGGTCGACGGCGATGGCGAGGATGAGCAGGATGCCGTTGATGGCCAGCACCCACACGGAGCTGACGCCGAGGGCGGGCAGCACGCTGTTGATCGAGGTCAGCAGCAGCGCGCCGAGGGCCGCGCCGTAGACGCTGCCGGAGCCGCCGGTGAAGACGACGCCGCCGACCACCACGGCGCTGACGACGGTCAGTTCGTAACCGTTGCCGGTGCCGGAGTCGACGTTGCCGAACCGGGCCAGGTAGAGGGCTCCGGCGAGTCCGGCCAGGGCCCCGCAGAAGGTGTAGGCGGCGAGAATCCGCTTGCGGACCGGGATGCCGGCCAGCCGGGCGGCCTCCGGGTTGGAGCCGAGGGCGTACAGCTCGCGTCCGCTGCCGAAGTGCCTGAGGTAGTACGCCGTGGCGACGAGCACCGCGAGGGCGATCATGGCCAGCCAGGGCACGGCGGAGACGCCGCCGGAGCCGAAGTCGACGAAGCCGCCGGGCAGGTCGGCCGCGGTGATCTGCCGGGAGCCGACCCAGATGGAGTCGATGCCGCGGATGATGTAGAGGGTGCCGAGGGTCACGACCAGGGCGGGCACCTGGCCGAGGCTGACCAGCAGGCCGTTGAGAAGGCCGAAGCCGATGCCCAACAGCACCGCGAGCAGCACGGCGACGACGGGGTTGCCGCCGTCCTGGAGGTGGACGCCCGCGGCGAAGGCGCTGATGCCGAGGGTGGAGCCGACGGACAGGTCGACGTTGCGGGTGATGACGACCAGGGACTGTCCGGTGGCGACCAGGACCAGGATGGTCGCGTTCAGCAGGAGGTCCTTGATGCCCTGCTCGGACAGGAACTCGCTGTTGCCTGCCTGGGTGACGGCGATCATCACCAGGAAGACCAGCAGGATGGCCAGTTCGCGCATCTTGAAGATGCGGTCCACCAGCCGGGTGGCGCCCGCCTTCGGCACGTCGGCCGCGGGGGCCTGCTCCGGTGTGGTGACCGTCATGCGGCGGCCCTCCCCGTGGCTGCGGCCATCACGGTCTCCTCGGTGGCGTCGGTGCGGGATATCTCGGCGGTCAGCCGGCCCTCGTGCATCACCAGGACGCGGTCGGCCATGCCGAGCACCTCGGGCAGGTCGGAGGAGATCATCAGGACGGCCACGCCGTCGGCGGCGAGCTGCGAAAGGAGCCGGTGCACCTCGGCCTTGGTGCCGACGTCGATGCCGCGGGTGGGTTCGTCGACGATCAGCACCTTGGGGCCGGTGGCCAGCCACTTGGCGAGGACGACCTTCTGCTGGTTGCCGCCCGACAGGGTGGCGACGGTGTCGGCGATGCGGGCGTACTTGACCTGGAGCTTGACCGCCCAGTCCAGGGAGCGGCTGCGCTCGGCGCCGCGGTCCATCAGGCCGGCCTTCACGGTCGTCCGCAGACCGGTGAGGCCGATGTTGCGCTCGATGGACATGTCCATCACCAGTCCCTGGGCGCGGCGGTCCTCCGGGACGAGGGCGAGACCGGCGGCCATCGCGGTGGAGGGCGCGCCGTTGACGAGCGGCTTCCCGTCGACCTCCACTTCGCCCGCGTCCCAGCGGTCGACGCCGAAGACGGCGCGGGCGACCTCGGTGCGCCCGGCGCCGACCAGTCCGGCCAGGGCGACGATCTCACCGCGCCGCACCTCGAAGGAGACGTCGGTGAAGACGCCCTCGCGGGTCAGCCTGCGCACGCTGAGGGCCCTCTCGCCGGGGGTGACCTCCTGCTTGGGGTACAGCTCGTCGAGGTCGCGGCCGACCATGCGGCGCACCAGGTCGTCCTCGGTCATGCCCGCCAGGGGCTCGCCGGCGATCCGGGCGCCGTCGCGCAGGGTGGTGACCCGCTGGCAGATGCGGAAGATCTCCTCCAGGCGATGGGAGATGAACAGCACCGCGGCGCCCTGGTCGCGCAGGGTGCGCACCACGCCGAAGAGGCGGGCCACCTCGCTGCCGGTGAGGGCGGCGGTCGGCTCGTCCATGATCAGGACGCGGGCGTCGAAGGAGAGCGCCTTGGCGATCTCCACGATCTGCTGGTCCGCGATGGACAGACCTCGCGCGGGCCGGTCGGGGTCGAGTTCGACGCCGAGGCGCCGCATCAGTTCGGCGGTGGCGGCGTGGGTGGCCTTGTGGTCGATACGGCCGAGGGCGCGGCGTGGCTGTCGGCCCATGAAGATGTTCTCGGCGATCGACAGGTCGGGGAAGAGGGTGGGCTCCTGGTAGATCACGGCGATGCCGGCATCGCGGGCGTCGCCGGGACCGTGGAACACGACCGGTGCGCCGTCGAGCAGCACCTGGCCGGCGTCCGGCCGGTGCACTCCGGCCAGCGTCTTGATGAGGGTCGACTTTCCGGCGCCGTTCTCGCCGGCGAGGGCGTGCACCTCGCCGGGGAACAGCTCCAGGGAGACGTCCCGCAGCGCACGGACCGCGCCGAAGGACTTGGAGACGTCCCTGAGCGCCAGAACCGGGGCCGAACCCGTGTCGGACGGGTGGGTCATTGGGGGCTCCTCAACGACGCCGGCGGGACGGCCCTCACGGCGTCGTGAAAGGTTTCAACTCGGTTGCCGGGGACGTTAGGCAGCGAGGGTATGTCACGTCAATGGTTCCGGGTCCAAAAACTTCCGGTAGCCGAAGGTCACGACCGAGTCACGAACAGTCGGAGTGACCAGAAGGGTTGACACCCCTTCGGGCGGCTCATAACTTCGCGTTCTGAATCGTTTCACACATGGTCGTACTCACAGCAGGCCACGACCCGATGCCACAGGAGCGCCGAAGTGACCGAGCTCGCCGCGGTGAAAGCCGCGCTCAAGACCCAGGCCGTCGAGACGCCGTCGTGGGCGTACGGCAACTCGGGCACCCGCTTCAAGGTGTTCGCCCAGGCCGGTGTGCCGCGCGACCCCTTCGAGAAGCTGGACGACGCGGCGAAGGTGCACGAGTTCACCGGCGCGGCCCCGACCGTCGCCCTGCACATCCCGTGGGACAGGGTCGAGGACTACGCCGCGCTGGCGGCGCACGCCGAGAAGCGGGGCGTGCGGATCGGCGCGATCAACTCCAACACCTTCCAGGACGACGACTACAAGCTGGGCAGCATCTGCCACCCCGACGCGGCGGTGCGCAGGAAGGCCGTCGACCACCTGCTGGAGTGCGTCGACATCATGGACGCCACCGGCTCGCGCGACCTGAAGCTGTGGTTCGCCGACGGCACGAACTACCCGGGGCAGGACGACATCCGCTCCCGGCAGGACCGGCTGGCGGAGGGCCTGGCCGAGGTGTACGAGCGGCTCGGCGAGGGGCAGCGGATGCTCCTGGAGTACAAGCTCTTCGAGCCGGCGTTCTACACGACGGACGTGCCGGACTGGGGCACGGCGTACGCGCACTGTCTCAAGCTGGGCGAGAGGGCGCAGGTCGTGGTCGACACGGGGCACCACGCGCCGGGCACGAACATCGAGTTCATCGTGGCGACGCTGCTGCGGGAGGGGAAGCTCGGCGGGTTCGACTTCAACTCGCGGTTCTACGCCGACGACGACCTGATGGTGGGCGCGGCCGATCCGTTCCAGCTGTTCCGGATCATGTACGAGGTGGTGCGCGGGGGCGGGTTCACCTCCGACGTGGCGTTCATGCTCGACCAGTGCCACAACATCGAGGCGAAGATTCCGGCCATCATCCGGTCGGTCATGAACGTGCAGGAGGCCACGGCGAAGGCGCTGCTGGTCGACGGTCCGGCGCTGGCTGCTGCGCAGGGCTCGGGGGATGTGCTGGAGGCCAACGCGGTGTTGATGGACGCGTACGACACGGACGTGCGTCCGCTTCTTGGGGAGGTGCGGGAGGAGTCGGGGTTGGACCCCGAGCCCCTGAAGGCGTACCGGGCGTCCGGTTGGGGCGAGAAGGTCGTTGCCGAGCGAATGGGTGGGCAGCAGGCCGGGTGGGGGGCGTGAGCATCTGCCGGGTCCTGTTGTTCGCGGGCTGCGGGCCGTATGTGGCTGGTCGCGCAGTTCCCCGCGCCCCTGAAAAGTCAACCCTCGTTCAAGAAGGACTGTAGAGACATGGCGACCCACCCTGCTGCCGATGCCCTCCTCGCCCGTTCCCATCGGCTCGGTGGCGATCCGCGCAACACCAACTACGCCGGTGGCAACGCGTCCGCCAAGGGCACCGGGACCGATCCCGTCACCGGGGGTGAGGTGGAGCTGATGTGGGTCAAGGGGTCCGGCGGGGACCTCGGGACGCTCACCGGGGCGGGGCTCGCGGTGCTGCGGCTGGACCGGATGCGGGCGCTCAAGGGCGTCTACCCGGGCGTCGAGCGCGAGGACGAGATGGTCGCCGCCTTCGACTACTGCCTGCACGGCAAGGGCGGCGCCGCGCCCTCGATCGACACGGCGATGCACGGGCTCGTCGGGGCCGCGCACGTCGACCACCTCCACCCCGACTCCGGGATCGCGCTGGCCTGCGCGGCGGACGGGGAGAAGCTGACCGCCGAGTGCTTCGGCGACACCGTGGTGTGGGTGCCGTGGCGGCGGCCCGGTTTCCAGCTGGGGCTGGACATCGCGGCCGTCAAGGAGGCCAACCCGCAGGCGATCGGCTGCGTGCTCGGCGGGCACGGCATCACCGCCTGGGGCGACACCTCCGAGGAGTGCGAGCGCAACTCGCTGCACATCATCCGCACCGCCGAGGCCTTCCTGGCCGAGCGCGGCAGGGCCGAGCCGTTCGGCGCGGTGGTCGAGGGGTACGAGGCGCTGCCCGAGGCCGAGCGGCGGGAGCGGGCGGCGGCGCTGGCGCCGTACGTCCGGGGTCTGGCGTCCCGGGACCGGGCGCAGGTGGGGCACTTCACCGACGCGGACGTGGTGCTGGACTTCCTCGCGCGCGCCGAGCACCCGCGGCTCGCCGCGCTCGGCACCTCCTGCCCGGACCACTTCCTGCGGACGAAGGTACGGCCGCTGGTCCTGGACGTGGCGCCGACCGCGCCGCTGGAGGAGGCGGTGGCCCGGCTGGGGGAGCTGCACGCGGCCTACCGCGAGGAGTACGCCGCCTACTACGAGCGGCACGCGGAGCCGGACTCCCCCGCCATGCGCGGCGCCGACCCGGCGATCGTGCTGGTCCCGGGTGTGGGCATGTTCAGCTTCGGCAAGGACAAGCAGACCGCCCGGGTGGCCGGCGAGTTCTACGTCAACGCGATCAACGTGATGCGCGGGGCCGAGGCGGTGTCGACGTACGCGCCGATCGAGGAGTCGGAGAAGTTCCGCATCGAGTACTGGGCGCTGGAGGAGGCCAAGCTCCGGCGGCTGCCGAAGCCCAAACCGCTGGCCACCCGGGTCGCCCTGGTGACCGGCGCGGGCAGCGGGATCGGGAAGGCGATCGCCCGGCGGCTGGTGGAGGAGGGCGCCTGTGTGGTCGTGGCCGACCTGAACGCCGGGAACGCGGCGGCGGTCGCCGAGGAGCTGGGCGGGGACGACAAGGCCGTCGCCGTGAGCGTCGACGTCACCTCCGAGGAGCAGATCGCCGAGGCGTTCAAGGCGGCCGTGCTGGCCTTCGGCGGCGTCGACCTGGTGGTCAACAACGCGGGGATCTCCATCTCCAAGCCGCTGCTGGAGACCTCCGCGAAGGACTGGGACCTTCAGCACGACATCATGGCCCGCGGCTCCTTCCTCGTCTCGCGCGAGGCGGCCCGGGTGATGACGGCGCAGGAGCTGGGCGGCGACATCGTGTACATCGCGTCGAAGAACGCCGTGTTCGCCGGGCCGAACAACATCGCCTACTCCGCCACCAAGGCCGACCAGGCCCACCAGGTGCGCCTGCTCGCCGCCGAGCTGGGCGAGCACGGCATCCGGGTCAACGGCGTCAACCCCGACGGCGTGGTGCGCGGTTCCGGGATCTTCGCGGGCGGCTGGGGCGCCAAGCGCGCGGCCGTGTACGGCGTTCCGGAGGAGAAGCTGGGCGAGTTCTACGCGCAGCGGACCCTGCTCAAGCGCGAGGTGCTGCCCGAGCACGTGGCGAACGCCGTGTTCGCGCTGACCGGCGGCGACCTGACCCACACCACCGGTCTGCACGTCCCGGTCGACGCCGGCGTCGCCGCCGCGTTCCTGCGATGAGCACCGGCGTGGACGTCAAGGCGTTCGCCGCGGTCGACCTCGGTGCGTCCAGCGGGCGCGTCATGGTCGGCCGCGTCGGCGCCGGCCGGCTGGAGCTGGCCGAGGCGCACCGCTTCCCGAACCGGCCGGTCCGTACGCCCGACGGGCTGCGCTGGGACGTCCTCGCGCTGTACGCCGGTGTGCTGGACGGTCTGCGGGCGGCGGGGCCGGTGGACTCGGTCGGCGTGGACAGCTGGGCCGTCGACCACGGTCTGCTGGACGCGGACGGGGTGCTGCTCGGCAACCCCGTGCACTACCGCGACGCCCGCACGGAGGGCGTCGCGGAGCGGGTGTGGGCCTCGCTGCCCGCCGGGGAGCTGTACGCGGCGACGGGCTTGCAGTACGCCCCCTTCAACACCCTGTACCAGCTCGTCGCGGCCCGGGGCACGGCCCAGTTCGCGGCGGCCCGGCGGCTGTTGCTCATCCCCGACCTGCTGACCTACTGGCTGACCGGCGAGCAGGGCACGGAGCTGACCAACGCCTCCACCACCCAGCTGATCGATCCCCGCACCCGGGACTGGTCGCGCGAGGTCGCGGACCGGCTGGGGATCGACCTCGGCCTGTTCGCGCCGCTGCGCCGGCCCGGGGACGCGGCGGGGCTGCTGCGGCCGGAGGTGCTGGAGGAGACGGGGCTGGCGGGGCCCGTGCCGGTGACGGCCGTCGGTTCGCACGACACCGCCTCCGCGGTCGCCGCGGTACCGGCATCGGGCGAACGGTTCGCCTACATCTGCACCGGCACCTGGTCACTGGCCGGGCTCGAACTGAACGCTCCCGTGGTGACGGAGGAGAGCCGGGCCGCCAACTTCACCAATGAGCTGGGGCTGGACGGCACGGTCCGATACCTGCGCAACATCATGGGGCTGTGGCTGCTCCAGGAGTGCGTACGGGCCTGGGGCGACCCGGATCTGGGTGAGCTGCTGCTCGCGGCGGCCCGCGTACCGGCGCTGCGGTCGGTGGTGGACGCGGGTGACGCGGCGTTCCTGGCGCCGGGGCGGATGCCGGAGCGGATCGCCGAGGCGTGCCGCGCCTCGGGTCAGCCGGTGCCCGAGACGCCCGCCGAGGTGACCCGGTGCATCCTCGACTCGCTGGCGCTGGCCCATCGCGCGGCCGTCGAGGAGGCGCAGCGGCTCGCCGGGCATCCGGTCGACGTCGTGCACGTGGTCGGCGGCGGCACCCGCAACGCGCTGCTGTGCCGGCTGACCGCCGACGCCTGCGGGCTGCCGGTGGTGGCGGGGCCGACGGAGGCCGCCGCACTCGGCAACGTCCTGGTGCAGGCCCGCGCCCACGGACTGGTCGGCGACCTCGCCGGGATGCGCAGGCTGGTGGCGCGCACCCAGTCCCTGACCCGGTACGAACCGCGCGGCGACCCGGCCCGGTGGCGGGCGGCCGCGGCCCGACTCGCCGACCGGTGAGCCGGGGGTCCCCAGCACCGGCTCGGCCGACTAGTCTGCACTCATCATTCATCCGATGATCGAACACGAGGAGCCGCGATGCGTGTCGCTCTGTTCCTGACCTGCGTCAACGACACGCTCTATCCGGACACCGGCCGTGCCGTGGTGAGGCTGCTGACCAGACTCGGTGTCGAGGTCGACTTCCCGATGGCCCAGACGTGTTGCGGGCAGGCGCACTACAACACCGGCTACCGGCACGAGGCCGAGCCGCTGGCCCGGCACTTCGCGGACGTGTTCACGGACTACGACGCGATCGTGACGCCCTCGGGCTCCTGCGGGGCGATGGTGCGGGAGCTGTATCCGCGGCTGGGCGAGCGGGCGCGGGCGGAGGGGCGCGGGGACACGCTCGCGGCCGTGCTGGCACCGGTGGTGCCGAAGACGTACGAGCTGACGGAGTTCCTGGTGGACGTGCTCGGGGTGACCGACGTGGGGGCGTACTACCCGCACACGGTGACGTACCACCCGACCTGCCACGGCCTGCGGAGCCTCGGCCTGGGCGAGAGGCCGCGGCGGCTGCTGGAGGCGGTGAAGGGGCTGGAACTGGTGGAGCTGCCGGGCGCCGAGGAGTGCTGCGGCTTCGGCGGCACCTTCGCCGTGAAGAACTCCGACGTGTCGGCGGCGATGGGCACGGACAAGGTCCGCAACGCCGAGTCCACCGGCGCGGACGTGCTGTGCGCGGCCGACAACTCCTGTCTGATGCACATCGGCGGGACCATGGCGCGGCTGCGCACGGGCATGCGGCCGGTGCACATCGCGGAGATCCTGGCGAGCACCGGGGAGGCGGCCGTATGAGCGGGACGTATCTGGGAATGCCGGCCTTTCCCGTCGCGGCCCGGGAGGCCGTGGGCAACGGGACACTGCGCGGCAATCTGCGCCACGCCACCCACACCATCCGGGACAAGCGGGCCCGCGCGGTGGCGGAGCTGGACGACTGGGCGGCACTGCGCGAGGCCGGGAAGCAGATCAAGGACCACACGCTGCGCCACCTCGACCGGTACCTGGTGCAGGTGGAGGAGGCGGTCACGGCCGCCGGCGGCACGGTGCACTGGGCCGCCGACGCGGACGAGGCGGGCGAGATCGTCGCCCGCCTCGTGGAGGAGACCGGCGAGTCGGAGGTCGTCAAGGTCAAGTCGATGGCGACGCAGGAGATCGCCCTCAACGAGGCCCTTCAGGCGCGGGGCATCCACGCCTACGAGACCGATCTCGCCGAGCTGATCGTGCAGTTGGGCAAGGACCGGCCCTCGCACATCCTGGTGCCCGCCATCCACCGCAACCGGGGCGAGATCCGGGACATCTTCCGCGCCGAGATGAGCGAGTGGGGCCGCCCCGCGCCCGAGAACCTGACGGACACGCCCGCCGAACTGGCGGAGGCGGCCCGGCTGCACCTGCGGGAGAAGTTCCTGCGGGCCAAGGTCGGCATCTCCGGCGCCAACTTCGTGGTGGCCGAGACCGGGACGCTGGTGGTCGTGGAGTCGGAGGGCAACGGGCGGATGTGCCTGACCCTGCCCGAGACGCTGATCTCGGTGGTCGGCATCGAGAAGATCGTGCCGAGGTGGCAGGACCTGGAGGTCTTCCTGCAGACCCTGCCCCGCTCCTCGACGGCCGAGCGCATGAACCCGTACACCTCCATGTGGACCGGCACCACCGGCGACGACGGCCCGCGCACCTTCCACCTGGTCCTGCTGGACAACGGCCGCACCGACACGCTCGCCGACGAGGTCGGCCGTCAGGCGCTGCGCTGCATCCGCTGCTCGGCCTGCCTCAACGTGTGCCCGGTGTACGAGCGGGCCGGCGGACACGCCTACGGCTCGGTGTATCCGGGCCCCATCGGCGCGATCCTCAGCCCGCAACTGCGGGGCACCGGCAGCGAGATCGACGCCTCCCTGCCGTACGCGTCCTCGCTGTGCGGTGCCTGCTACGAGGTGTGCCCGGTCGCCATCGACATCCCCGAGGTACTGGTGCACCTGCGGGAGCGGGTGGTGCAGGGCGGGCCGGCCGTCCGGGGCGGCAACCGGGTGGTGCTGAAGCCGGCCAAGGGGCACGCCGCCGAACGCGCGGCGATGCGGGCGGCGCAGTGGGCGTTCACGCGGCCGGGCGCGCTGCGGACCGGGCAGCGGCTGGCCTCGCGCACCCGGCGTCTGCATCCGCGCACGCTGCCCGGTCCCGGCCGGGCGTGGAGCGGCAGCCGGGACCTGCCGGCGGTGCCCGCGGAGCCGTTCCGGGACTGGTGGCAGCGCACGCACGGCGGGAAGGACGGAGCGAAGTGAACAGCAGGGAACGCGTTCTGGGCCGGGTGCGGCGGGCCCTGGCGGACGTGCCGGACGACGCGCGGCCCTACGAGGAGGCCGTCGCCCGGGACTATCTGCGCGAGCACGGGCGCCGGTCGGTGCCGGAGACGGTGGACCTCCTCGCCGAGAACCTGGCGGACTACCGGGCCCTCGTGCACCGGTGCTCGGACGGGGAGTTGCCCGGGCTGGTGGCCGGGCTGCTGGCTGCGCGCGGTTCCGGGAGCGTGGTGGTTCCGCCGGGGCTGCCGACGGGGTGGCTGGGGGCCGTCGGCACGACGCTCGTCCAGGACTCGGCGGCGAGTACGGCCCCGGAACTCGACCGGGTCGACAGCGTGGTGACCGGCTGCGCCGTCGCCGTCGCCGAGACCGGCACGATCGTCCTGGACGGCTCCCCCGACCAGGGGCGGCGGCGCATCACCCTCGTCCCCGACCACCACATCTGCGTCGTACGGGTACCCGGCCAGGTCGTGTCCTCGGTGCCCGAGGCGCTCGGACGCCTCGATCCGAAACGGCCGTTGACGTGGATCTCCGGGCCCTCCGCGACCAGTGACATCGAGTTGGACCGCGTCGAGGGGGTGCACGGCCCGCGCACCCTGGAGGTGGTGCTGGTGGGCGGCTCGTAGCGCGGCGGGGTGTCGCTGAGTACACCCCCCGATACGGGCTCTGCACCCAGTGTGGTCCGGCCCCACTCTCCGTAGCGTCTTCCACGAGGCACCGCACAGGGCGTGCCACACGGAAGGTGATCAGGATGTTTCGCTCCGGCGCACGAGGCGACCAAGGCCCCGGCCCCGCCCCCGAGGCACTCCGGCTGGTCAAGGTGACCCGGACGTACGGCTCGGCGGACAACGCCGTGACCGCTCTGGACGGTGTGACGCTGAGCCTGGGACGCGGCACGTTCACCGCGGTGATGGGACCGTCCGGCTCGGGCAAGTCCACGCTGCTGCAGTGCGCGGCCGGCCTCGACCGGCCGGACAGCGGCATCGTGTGCGTGGACGGCAAGGAGCTGACGGGTGGCGGCGAGGCGGAGCTGACCAGGTTCCGGCGCGGCCGGGTCGGGTTCGTCTTCCAGCAGTACAACCTGCTGGAGACGCTGACCGTCGCGCAGAACACGGTGCTGCCGCTCAAGCTGGCCGGGCGGCGCGTCGACCGCGACCGCGCCCGCGAGGTGCTGACCTCGGTCGGCCTCGGCGACCGGCTCGGTCACCGTCCCGACCAGCTCTCCGGCGGTCAGCGGCAGCGGGTGGCGATCGCCCGGGCGCTGGTCACCGAACCGCGGGTGATCTTCGCGGACGAGCCGACGGGCGCGCTGGACACGCGCAGCGCCCGGCAGGTGCTGCTGCTGCTCCAGGAGGCGGTCCGGACGCACGGGCGGACCGTGGTGATGGTGACGCACGACCCGGTCGCCGCCTCGTACGCCGACTCGGTGGTCTTCCTCGCCGACGGCCGGCTGGCGGGGCGGATGGACGCGCCCACCCCGGACGCGGTCGCGGAGCGGCTGGCGCACCTGGGCGACGACATGCCGGTGGGGGTGTGAGGTGATGTTCCTACTGGCTCTCCGGTCGATCCGGCGCCGTCCCGGGCGGTTCCTGGCGACGCTGCTGTCCGCCTTCCTGGGGGCGGCGATCATCATGACGTTCAACTCGATGCACGACACGGCCGGGCAGGGCGGCGTCGACCCGGTCAGCTCGGAGACGCTGGGCACGGCCGCGGGGGTCGTCGGCGGCTACGGGACGCTGCTGGTGTTCTTCGCGGTGGCCTCCACGCTGACGGTCAACGTGCGTCAGCGCACCGCCGAACTGGACCTGCTGCGCTGCTCGGGGGCGACCCCGGCGCAGATCAAGCGGATGGTCGTGGGCGAGGCGGTGGCCGTGGCGCTGGTGGGCGCGGCACTGGCGATCGGCCCGGCGATGCTCGGCGGGCGGGCACTGCTGGACATGTTCCAGGACAGCGGCCAGGTGGCGCGGTCGGTGGACTACTCCTTCGGCCCCGTCGCGTTGCTGAGCGGCGTGGACATCACCCTGCTGGCGTCCGCGGGCGCCGCGTTCCTGGCGGTGCGGCGGCTGACGCGCGGTGGCCGGGAGCGGACCGGCGCGAAGCGGTTCCTGGCCGGTGCGGCGCTGGTCACCGGTGCCTCGGCGGCCGGTGCCACCTTCCTGTTCTCCGCGACCGACGAGATGCTGATGGCGGCGCCCGCCTACGGGGCGATCCTGCTGTCGGTCGGTTTCGCCCTGCTGTCGCCGCGGCTGCTGAAGGGCGTGCTCGACCGGCTGCCGCTGAGCGGCGCGAGCGGCTGGCTGGCGGTGCGCAACCTGCGTGAGCGGGCGAGTCACCTGGCCGGGATCCTGGTCTCGCTGATCCTGTTCACCGCGGTGTCGACGGCGACGCTCACGATGCAGTCGGTGGAGAGCGACGCGGTCAAGGCCTCCGGTCTGGTCAAGTCGGTCGACGCCAAGAACCTGGAGACGCTGAACCTCACGGTGGTCGGCATCATCGCGGTGTTCGTCTGCGTGATGCTGGTCAACTCGCTGTACGCGGCGACGACGTACCGCTCGCGCGAGTTCGGTCAGCAGCGGCTGGCGGGGGCGACGCCGGGGCAGGTGCTGGGCGTGGTCGGCGCCGAGGGCGTGCTCCTCACGGTCACGGGGGTGTTCTTCGGCACGGTGGCCGCGCTGGCCGGTGTGGTGCCGTTCACGGTCGTCCGCACCGACGCGGTGCTGCCGGACCAGTTCCTCGGTGTGTGGCTCGCGATGGTGGCGCTGGCGGCGGCGGTGACGCTGGGGACGAGCCTGGGCACGGCCCGGCGGGTGCTGCGGACGCCGGCGGTGGGGGCGGTGACGTCGGCCGCGTGAGCGGCGAGGGCAAAGGGGGAAGGGGGAAGGGGGAAGGGGGCGGCCGCCGTGGCGGTCGCCCCCTTCCTCTCGTGTGCCGGCCGGCGGCGCGCTAGTCGGCCTTGGCGTACTCCTTCGCCATGCTGCCCGCGAAGTCGTACACGACGCACTGTCCGTCGCCCACGACCCAGGCGTCGTGGCCCGGCGAGCAGACGAAGACGTCGCCCGGGCCCACCTCGCTCTCGGTGCCGTCGTCCATGCGGACGTGCATGCGTCCCTCGACCACGTAGCAGTTGTGGTGGATCATGCAGCTGTCGGTGCCCGCGATCGGCGCCACGGACTCCGACCAGCGCCAGCCCGGTTCGAAGGTGGCGACGGCGAAGTCGAGCCCTTCCATGTGCACGGCCTCGATGTGCCCGCGGGGGAAATCGCGCCGCTCGTCCGGCTTGTCGAGCGTCTTTGCCTCCAGCATGACGCTCCTCCTTTCCCTGTCCCCACCACTCCATCGTCCGCCTGTCAACTCGGCGGCGCCATCCGGGGGGACGCGCGCGGCTCAGCGGGGCGCGCCGCAGAGTTCGGCGAACCGGGCGGCGTCCACGTTGCCGCCGGAGAGGATCACGCCGACGCGGCGCGGCAGGGCGTCGATCCGGCCGTTCATGAGGGCGGCCAGTGGTGTGGCGCCGCTGGGTTCGAGGACGGTCTTGAGCCGTTCGAAGGCGAACCGCATCGCGTCCCGGATCTCGTCGTCGGACACCAGCACGATCCCGTCGAGCAGGCGCCGGTTGAGGGAGAACGTCAGCTCGCCGGGGGTGGGCAGGGCCTGGCCGTCGGCGATGGTGCGCGGGACCGGCACGGTGACCCGCCGGCCCGCGGCCAGGGAGCGTTTGGTGTCGTCCCCGGCCTCCGGCTCGACGCCGATCACCCGGGTGCCGGGGTGCAGGGCCTTGACGGCGGTGGCGCTCCCGGCGATCAGTCCGCCGCCGCCGACCGGGGCGACCAGCGCGTCCAGCTCCCCCGTCTCCTCGACCAGTTCGAGGGCGGCGGTGCCCTGGCCCGCGATGACGTGCGGGTGTTCGTAGGGCGGGATCAGGGTCAGCCCGCGGTCGGCGGCCAGCGCTTCGGCGACGGCCACGCGGTCGCCGGTGTAGCGGTCGTAGGTGACGATCTCGGCGCCGTAGCCCGCGGTGGCGTCCCGCTTGGCGGGCGGCGCGTCCTCGGGCATGACGATCACCGCGGTCGTGCCCAGCTCACGGGCGGCCAGCGCGACCGCCTGGGCGTGGTTGCCCGAGGAGTAGGCGGCGATGCCCCGGGCCAGCTGCTCCGGGGTGAGGCGGGAGGCCGCGTTGTAGGCGCCGCGGAACTTGAAGGCGCCGACCCGCTGCTGGTTCTCGCACTTGAGGAAGACCTCGGCGCCGACGAGGGCGTCCAGGGTGCGCGAGCGCAGCACCGGGGTGCGGTGCGCGACGCCCTTGATGCGGGCCGCGGCGGAGCGGACGTCGTCGAGGGTGACCGGCGGGGTGGTGGTCGTCACGGGAGTCCTCAGGGGGTGTCGGCGGCCGGGCCGGTGTCGGCGCGGGCCTGGGAGAGGTAGTGGTAGGCGGAGGCGCGGGAGATGCCGAGCCGGGTGGCGACGTGCTCGACCGAGCGGCGTACGGCGAACACGCCGCGCCCGTCGAGGTCGCGGAACAGCTGCAGCCGCCGGTCCCGGTCCAGCGCCGCCCAACTGGTGTCGCGGCGCAGCGGGTGGGCGTCCACGATGGCGTCGACCACGGCGTCGATGTCGTCGCCGAAGGTGGTCGCCGGTACGTGGGCGGGGGCGCGGGCGGTCCCGGCGAGGGCGCCGAGGAGGGCGTGGGCCCGGTCGACGGCGGTGACGTCCAGGTTGACGCACAGGGCTCCGAACACGGCGCCCGTGGAGTCGCGCAGCACCATGGTGGAGGACTTGAGCAGGGTGCCGTCGGGCGTGCGGGTGACGTAGTTCAGCTCGTCGTGCGCCTCGTCGCCGCGGGCCAGCACGCGCATGCCGATCTCGCTCATCGCCCCGCCCACCGTGCGCCCGGTCACCGCCCCGGCGACGGCCACGACCGAGCGCTCGGGGCGCCGGTAGTCGTGCAGCACCGCCTCGCAGACCGGCCCGAACGTCGCGGCGATCCCGTCGATAACGGGGCGCAGCGCGGCGAGGACGGCGTCGCGTTCGGCGTCCAGTGCGGGTTCGTTCATACGGCTGAGACTACACGTCCAGCCGCTGGACGCACAGTCCAAGGTGGGTGCCGTTTGACATCGGGGCGGGATTTGATCATGCTTCTACTAATGAATTAATGAAAGCATGGAAGGTGACGTGGTCGAGTACCGGATCGATCGACAGAGCGGCATCCCGGCCTATGTGCAGATCGTGCGGCAGACCGAGCAGGCACTCCGGATGGGTGTGCTGCGGGTCGGGGACAGACTCCCGACGGCCAAGGAGGTCGTCGCCGCCACCGCCATCAACCCCAACACCGTGTTCCGGGCGTACCGCGACATGGAGCAGGCGGGCCTGGTCCGCTCGCGGCGCGGGCTCGGCACCTTCGTGACCCGGTCGCTGGCGCGGCCCGGCGCGGAGGACGACTCGCCCCTGCGGGCGGACGTCGCCGAATGGGTCGCACGGGCCCTGGCGGCCGGACTGGAGCGGGACGACGTACTCGCCCTGGTCACGGCGGCCCTCGACGAGCACGACGGGCAACACGAGCACGACCCGGGCGACCGGGGACGGAAACAGGAGGACGCATGACCGGGCCTGACGAGCCCGCCGCGCTGCACGCCACGGACCTCGGGTTCCGCTACCGGGCCCGCGGCGACCGGGCGCTGAGGGACTGCGGGTTCACGGTGCCGCGCGGCCGCATCACCGCCCTGGTCGGCCGCAACGGCGCCGGCAAGAGCACGCTGCTGCACCTGGCCGGCGGGCTGCTGCGCCCCACGCACGGGCACATACGGGTGCTGGGCTCGGCGCCGGACGCCGCCGCGGCCCGCACCCGGGTGGCCCTGCTGACCCAGGACAGGCCGCTCTACCCGCGCTTCACCGTGGCCGACACCCTCCGCATGGGCGGCAAGCTGAACCCCTCGTGGGACCGGTCGGTCGCCGAGCGGGTCGTGCGCGAGGGGGACATCGCCCCGACGGCCAGGGTGGGCGAGCTGTCGCCGGGCCGGCGCACCCGCGTGGCGCTCGCCCTGGCCCTCGGCAAGCGGCCGGAACTGCTCCTGCTGGACGAGCCGCTCGCCGACCTCGACCCGGTGGTGCGCGCCGAGATCATGGCGACGCTGATGGCCGAGGCGGCGGAGCGCGAGGTGAGCATCGTGATGTCCTCGCACGTCCTGCCCGATCTGGAGCAGACCTGCGACTGGGTGCTGCTGCTGCGGGCCGGCCGGGTGGAGCTGAGCGAGGACGCCGACGCGCTCCGCGAGGGCCACACCCTGCTCACGGGGCACGTCGACGAGGAGCCTGCGCTGCGGGAGCACACCGTGGTGCGGCGCCGTACGCACGGGCGGCAGCTGACCGCCCTGGTGCGCCCGCGGGGCCCGGTCGGCGGCGACTGGCACGTCGAGCGGCCCGGCCTGGAGGAGATCCTGCTCGGGCACCTCCAGGACGGTGCCGCGGCCGCGAACGGGGAGGCGGCGTGAAGGGCACGCTGTGGCTGGCCTGGCGCCAGCAACGGGCACTGATCGTCTGCGGCGCCGCGGTCCTGCTGGCCGCCGCCGCGCTCGCCGCGTACTCCCGCGCGGGCATGGTCGACGACCTGCGCAGCGGGCTGTTCGACGGCTGCGACCCCGGGCCGCTGTACTGCACCCGGGCGCCGGACGGACTGCCCCGGTTCCTGGACGTCGAGCCGCTCCGGCTGCTCGGCGCGCTCAACATCGCGCTGCCCGCCCTGGTCGGCATGTTCTGGGGCGCGCCGCTGCTGGGCCGCGACCGGGAGCTGGGCACCCACCGGATGGTTCTGTCCCAGGGCGTCGGCCGGGCCCAGTGGTTCGCGTCCCGGTTCGCGCTGGCCGCGCTCGGCACCGTGACGCTGTCCGGCGCGCTGGCCCTGCTGTTCCGCTGGTGGTGGGAGCCCGCGGCCAACCGCAGCTACGGCCTGTTCTGGTACGAGGCCACCGCGCTGACCGGCTCCGGGCCCTCCCTGGTCGCCGCCGCGCTGTTCGGGCTGGCGGTGGGCACCCTCGCCGGTCTGCTCACGCGCCGGGTGCTGTCCGCGATGGCCTGGACGCTGCTGGTCACCGGCGTGGCGGCGGTGGCGGTGCAGTGGACGCACCGGGCCCGGCTGCTGGTTCCGCCGCACCGGTACGTCAGCGACGGCTGGCAGCCGAAGGAGCCGATGGGCGACAAGTGGTCCACCGGGCACTACGGCCTGATCACCGGTTCCGGCCGCCGGGACTCCGTGCTGGAGTGCGCCTTCCCCTCCGGGCGGGAACTGCGGGAGTGCATGACGCGGCACGGGTATGTCTCCCGCTACTACGAGGCCAATCCGGCCGGCGACTACTGGAGCTTCCAGTGGACCGACACGGCACTGCTCGGCGGCCTCGCCCTAGTCCTCGTCCTCGTCACGGTCCTTCTGCTGCGCCGCCGGGTCTGACACCCCGGCCGGCCTCTCCCACTGCCCGAGTCCCACTGTCCGAGTTCCACTGTCCGAGTTCCACTGCCCGAGTCCGTCGTACGGAGGTCGTTCCCCCCATGCCCAAAGACGCCAAGTCCCCGAAGAAGCTGCGCAGCAACCGCGCCGCGCTCACGCACAAGGTCGGGTACGCGCTGCGCCACCCCGAGCGCGTCGGCCCCTACGTCCGCCGGGCCGGCCGGGACGCGTGGCTGCGGGTCAAGCACCCCGACCACGTCGGCTACTACCGGGCGGTGATGGCCTCCGACGCCCGGCGCAGTCCCGAGGCCGCGGTCGGCAGCCGGACGCACGACCGCTGGCTGGCGCTCGGGCAGATGCAGTTCGACTACCTGGTCGAGCACGGACTGCGCCCCGAACACCGGATGCTCGACATCGGCTGCGGCAACCTGCGCGGCGGCTGGCGGTTCATCGACCACCTCGACAGCGGCCACTACTACGGCGTCGACATCTCGCCGGACATCCTGATCGCCGCCAAGAGGACCCTGACCGAGCGCGGGCTCCAGGCCAAGCTGCCCCACCTGACCATCACCGGCGACCTGCGGCTGGAGTTCCTGCCCGACGACCACTTCGACGTCGTCCACGCGCACAGCGTCTTCTCCCACTCGCCGCTGAACGTCATCGACGAGTGCCTGGCGCACGTCGGGCGCGTCCTGACGGACACCGGGTTCTTCGACTTCACCTTCGACCGGACGGAGGGCACCGAGCACCAGGTGCTCCGAGAGGACTTCTACTACCGCACGGACACGCTGCTCACCCTGGCCGCCCAGCACGGCCTGCACGCGCGGTTCATGGAGGACTGGGAGAAGCGGCCGCACGGCCAGTCCAAGATCCGGGTGAGCCGCTCACCGCTGCCGTCGTAGGCGGCCGATCCCATGACGTAGGGGCCGGACGGTTCGTCCGGCCCCTACGGGCGCGGGTCGACGCGCCGTCAGGCGGACCGGGAGTCCGCGCCCCGGCGGCCGGCAGCCGCGCCCACGCGCGCGTACCTCCTCCTGTGTGATCACTCCGCAAGCCCTGCCCGTTTAAGGCGTTTTGTCTGCTTAACATGCGGGGTCCGCGCATCGCCCCGTTGTACGAGAGGACACCAGATGGCGCCCACGGGCCGACCCAGCGCACTGGCCGAGCACGCCTTCTCCCCCCACGACGCCGTGCTGGGCGCCGCCGCCCGGCACCTCGGCCGAAGGCGCTTCCTCACCGTGACCGCGGCCGCCGCCGCGCTCGCCTTCTCCACCAACCTGCCGGCCCGCGGCGCGGTCGCCGCACCCGAACGCACCGCCCGGATCAGCAAGGACCCCTTCACCCTCGGCGTCGCCTCCGGCGACCCGCTGCCGGACTCGGTGCTGCTGTGGACCAGGCTGGCCCCCGAGCCGTTCCTTCAGGACGGCGGGATGGGCACGGAGCGGGTCACCGTCGAGTGGGAGGTGGCCCTGGACGAGTACTTCGCGGCCGTCCTGTTCCGGGGCACCGCCGACGCCCACGCCGAGTACAACCACAGCGTCCATGTCGACGTGAAGGGCCTGACACCGGGGACCGTCTACTACTACCGTTTCCGTGCCGGGGCGTGGCTCAGCCCTGCCGGCCGTACCCGCACCGCCCCCGCGGCGGGCAGCATCACCACGTCGCTGAAACTCGCCGCGGTCGCCTGCCAGGCCTACATGGACGGCTACTACACCGTGCTGCGCCATGTCTCCCAGGACGACGTGGACGTGGTGTTCCACCTCGGCGACTACCTGTACGAGTACGCGGTGAACTCCGAGGGCGGGGAGCGCCGCTACACCGACGTCACGCTGCCCGATGTGTTCAACCGCGAGACGATGACCCTCGCGGACTACCGGCTGCGCTACTCGCTCTACAAGAGCGACGAGGATCTGCGGGCCGCCCACGCGGCGCACCCGTTCGTCGTCGCCTGGGACGACCACGAGACCGAGAACAACTACGCGGGCAGCATCCCGGAGAACGACATCCCGCCGTCCGAGTTCCTGCTGCGCCGGGCCGCCGCGTACCGGGCGTACTGGGAGAACCAGCCGCTGCGCGCCGCCCAGCTGCCGCAGGGTCCCGACGCCCGGCTGTACCGCCGGCTGCACTGGGGCACGCTCGCCCAGTTCGACATCCTGGACACCCGCCAGTACCGCTCCGACCAGGCCTACGACGACCGGCCGCACGCCCCCGGCGCCGAGTCGGACGATCCGGCGCGCACCATCACCGGCGCCGCGCAGGAGCAGTGGCTGCTCGACGGCTGGAAGGGCTCCACCGCGCTGTGGAACGTGATGCCCCAGCAGGTGTGCTTCTCCCAGCGCAGGTTCGACGTGACCGCCGACGCCGCGCTCTCCATGGACGCCTGGGACGGCTACCGGGCCTCGCGCGACCGGGTGGTCGCCGGGGCGAAGGCCGCGGGGGTCGAGAACTGGCTGATCCTCACCGGCGACGTGCACGTGGGTTACGCCCTCGACGTCAAGGAGGACTTCGACGACCCGGCCTCCGCCACCGTCGGCACCGAGGTCACCTGCACCTCGGTGGCCAGCGGCCGGGACGGCGTGGAGCAGCCCGCCAACTGGGACCTGTATCTCAAGGCCAACCCGCACATGAAGTTCTACAACGGCAAGCGCGGCTACGTCCGGGCCGAACTCGGCCGGCAGGCCACCCACCTCGACTTCAGGACCGTGTCCGCCATCAGCACCCCCGGCGCCCCCATCACCACGGCCGCGTCCTTCGTCACCGAGGCGGGCGAACCGGGACTGAAGCCCGCCTGATCGGTCCCGGCCCCGGCGGGAGGGCGCCCGCGTACTGCACATGGCACCCACGGCGTCCCCCATCGCGCGAAACAGCCCGGGGTCGGGCTTCGCCGCGGATCCCTGCGGCAATGCCTGTGACTTCGCCGCAGGCGCACCGTGATCCACGGTCGCCCACCGAACCCCGCTGTCTCGCACAGCTTCCGAAGGAGGCACATCGCATGGTCGGCAGACACGCCGCGCGCAGCCGCCGCGCAGCCCTCACCGCGCTCGGCGCCCTGGTTCTGACCGCACTCCCCTCGGCCGCCTCGGCGGCGCCGCCGCCCGTCCCCGGGCCGCGGCCCGCCGTGGCCCGCACGCCCGACGCCGCCACCGCGCCGGCGCGCATGCTGAGCGCGATGGAGCGCGACCTGAAGCTGACGCCGGGACAGGCGGCGGCCCGGCTGGTCAACGAGGCGGAGGCGGGCACCCGCGCGGGCATGCTGCGCAACACGCTGGGCGACCGCTTCGCCGGTGCCTGGGTGAGCGGGGCGACCTCCGCCGAGCTGACCGTCGCCACCACCGACGCCGCGGACACCGCGGCCATCGAGGCGCAGGGTGCCAAGGCGGCCGTCGTGGGACGGAACCTCGCCGAACTGCGCGCGGTCAAGGAGAAGCTGGACGCCGCCGCCGTGCGCACCCGGACCCGGCAGACGCCGGTCTGGTACGTCGACGTGAAGACCAACCGGGTCACGGTCCAGGCGACCGGTGCGTCGGCCGCGGCCGCCTTCGTCAAGGCGGCCGGTGTGCCGGCCGCGGACGTGGGCGTCCGCGTCTCGCCGGACCAGCCGCGGGTGCTGGAGGACCTGGTCGGCGGCGACGCCTTCTACATCAACGACCAGGCGCGCTGCTCCATCGGCTTCTCCGTCACCAAGGACGACCAGGAGGGCTTCGCCACGGCCGGGCACTGCGGCGACCCGGGCGCCACCACCACCGGGTTCAACGAGGCCGACCAGGGCACCTTCCAGGCCTCCACGTTCCCCGGCAAGGACATGGCCTGGGTGGGCGTCAACTCCGACTGGACCGCGACGCCGGACGTGAAGGCCGAGGGCGGCGAGAAGATCCAGCTCGCCGGGTCGGTGGAGGCGCTCGTGGGCGCGTCGGTGTGCCGTTCCGGTTCGACCACGGGGTGGCACTGCGGCACGATCCAGCAGCACGACACGAGTGTCACCTACCCGGAGGGCACCGTCGACGGGCTGACCGAGACGACGGTGTGCGCCGAACCCGGCGACTCCGGCGGGCCCTTCGTGTCGGGCGTTCAGGCGCAGGGCACCACGTCCGGCGGCTCCGGCGACTGCACCAACGGCGGGACCACCTTCTACCAGCCCATCAATCCGCTGCTCAGCGACTTCGGCCTCACCCTGAAGACCACCTCCGCCGCGACCGGGACACCCGCGCCGCAGGACAACGCGGCGGCGGACGCGTGGACCGCGGGCCGGGTCTACGAGGTCGGCACCACCGTCTCCTACGACGGCGTGCGCTACCGCTGCCTGCAGAGCCACCAGGCCCAGGGCGCCGGGTCACCGGCGAGCGCCCCGGCCCTGTGGCAGCGGGTCTGACGGACAGTCGTCCGGCGCGGGTCCGCCCGAAGCGGCCCCGCGCCGGCCCGTGTCCCGGCGGGCTGGGGGGCCTACCCGTCCGCGAGGAGCGCGTAGGCGGTGGCGATGAACGCGTCCCGGGCGCGGAACCGGCGGGTGCACACGGCGGCCAGGGCCGTGTCCGTGTCGGGCCGGAAGCCCAGGAACGCCTGCTGACCCAGGGTGGCGCCGCTGTGGAAGTACATCGGCCCGCCGTCCGTGGGGTGCCGGAACCACCCCACCGTGTGCACGTGCCGGTGTCCCAGTCCGCGCCGGAGCACCGGCACCCGCACCGCCCGCAGCGCACCGGCGGCCGGTGAGCGGTCCGGGTCCAGGTGCGCCTCCAGGAAGGTGAGCAGGTCGTTGGGGGTGGACCGGACGGCTCCGGCGGCCTGGAAGCCGCCCGCGTCGAAGGGCGGCACGGGGGTGCGGCCGTCCTTGCGGTGGCCCACGGCGTCGCTCTCGGGCCCCTCTGCGCGCAGGGCCGTTCCGCTGAGGCCGAGGGCGCGCAGCACCTGCCCGGTGATCAGGTCCTCCCAGGCGGTGCCGGTGGTCGCGGCGAGGGCGTGGCCGAGCACGGAGACGCCGTAGTTGGAGTAGTGCCAGCGGGTTCCGGGGCGGTGCTTCGGCTCGTGGCGCAGGAAGGTGTCGGTCAACCGCTCGGCCGGGTAGCGGGCGTAGGGGTTGGTGTGCCAGGCGGGCAGTCCCCGGCGCAGGAAGCCGGCCGGCAGGGCGGGCAGTCCCGAGGTGTGGGTGATCAGGTGGGCGAGGGTCACGGGGTGCGGGCCGGGCGTCCTGCCCGGGTCCAGGCAGCCGGCGGCCGGCTCCGAGCCGGTGAGCACGCCGCGCCGGATCAGTCGCGTCAGCAGCAGCGCGGCGAACGTCTTGGACGCCGAACCGATCTCGTAGCGCAGGTCCTCGCGGGGTACGGCGGGCGGCGGGGCGGTGCCGCCCGCGTACAGGGTGCGGCGGCCGCGCCGGGACACGGCGAAGACGACGTCGGGCGCGTCGCAGGCGTGCACGGCCTCGGTCAGCCGCTCGCGCAGCGCCGTGTCGTCGGCCGGTGCCCGCTGCGGCGGGGCGGACTCCTCGGTGGCGGGGACGCCCGGCCAGGGCGTGCGGGGGCCCGTCACGACGCGGAGTGCGCCAGCTCGGTGAGGGCGCGGGAGGTGGCCAGCTGGGAGGCGAAGGCGGCGACGAGCGTCGGGTGGTAGACGATGTCGAACACCTCGTCGGGGCCGCCCTCGGGCATGTCGCGGATGGCGGGCATGGCGCCGTCGGGCTGCTGGGCGGCGGCGAAGGCCTCCCAGGCCCGTTCGTCGAGGACGGGTTCGGGCAGACAGGCGTCGACGACGAGGAGTTCGCCGAGCAGGTCCCAGCGTTCCAGGTCCGTCCAGTCGTCGATCCAGCTCGGCAGCCAGGCCGTGAGGTAGTCGGCGACGTGGGGCGGCAGGCCGGTGGGGTTCTCGCCCCAGTCGGTGAGGTGGAAGACGGCGTGGGTGATGTCGTAGGCGATGTGGCCCTCGACCGTCCAGGGTTCGGGGGTGCGGGCCAGCCAGGTGTCGCTCAGAGCCTCGGCCTCGGACGGGTGGGGGCTCAGGCCGAAGCGGCGCTGGAACGCGGCCAGGCCCAGTCTTCGGGTGGGGGTCCGCTCGAAGGCCGCCCAGCTGTCCAGCCGGTGGTTGAGGACGGCGGCCCGCTCCAGCTCGGGCTGGCTGTGGCCCAGTTCCCTGAAGGGCAGGTACACCTCGAAGGGGATGGACGAGATCGGTTCCGTGCGCTGGCCGCGCACCAGCATCCGGCCGCCGTCCAGGCTCTCGCGCCAGGCGTGGTCGAGGAGCCGCCGGGCCAGTTCGGTCTGCCGGGAGCCGGCCACGCCCTCGCGGAAGAGCACCTTGCAGATCAGGGCCAGTTCGCCGATCGGCTTGAAGCGCTGGAGGAAACCCACCTCCGGGTCCGCGTCGGGCTCCAGCCGGAAGCCGTCCCGGTGGGCCCACAGCCATTCCAGGGCGCGGGCCCCGACGGTGTGCATCAGGCGCGTGGCGGTCATCCGAGCGCTCCTTGTCCGCCGAGGTGTACGTGGGTGAGGGTCGCCGCGAACGCGGCCATGAGGGTGGAGTGGTAGCAGTGGGTGAAGTCGTCCGCGGGGGCCGCGGCCACCTCGGGCAGGGCGCCCGACGGGTGCCGGGCCGCCGCGAGGCGCTGCCACCCCTCCCGGAGGGCGGGCGGGCCGAGCGAGCCGGGCACGCTCGCCGCCACGGCGAGCAGTTCGCAGCCGAGGTCCCACAGGCCGGCGTCCAGGCAGGTGTCGAGCCAGGGCGGCAGCCACTGCGTCAGGTACTGCGCGAGACGGGCCGGGACGCCGGCCGGACCGGCCCGGCCCCAGTCGGTGAGGTGGAAGACGACATGGGTGAGGGCGTATCCGGCGGACCGTTCGAAAGTCCACGGTTCGGGCAGGCCGCCCAGCCAGGTGCCGTCCCGTACCGCGTCGGGGTCCGCGGACCGGGTGATGCCGCCGTGCCGTTCGGCCGCCAGGACGCCGAGCCGACGGGTCGGGTCCTGCTCGGTGAGCCGCCAGCCCCGGGTACGGGCCACCGTGGCGGCGGCCCTCTCGTAGTCGCGGTGGCGCAGCCCGGCCGCGGCGAAGGCGGCGTAGACCTCCAGCGGGTAGGTCGCGAAGGGCTCCTGGCGTTGTACGGCGACCAGGAGCGCGCCCCGGCCGGTCTGGTCCCAGGCGTGGTCGAGCAGGTCGCGGGCGCGGGTGTGCAGGGGGTCGGCGGGGCTGGTGAGCGCGGCCACGGTGGCGCACACCTGGGCGAGTTCGCCGAGTGGTTTCCAGGTGCGGTCGACCTCGGCGTGCGCGGCGAGGGCGTCGTCGCCCAGGGTGAACGCGTCGCGGTGCGCGTCAGCCCAGGCCAGTGCCGTGTCCGCCACGTCCCGTACGCTCCGGACCGCCTCGCGGACGGGCACGGCGCTCACACGAGTGCCCCGGCCCGCAGCAACCGGGCCGCCCGCACCTGGAGGCCCACCTGCGGGTCGCCGTCGGCCATGAGTTCCACGAAGTCCAGCCCGGAGTCGAGGCCGAGGGTCTGCGGGACGCCGTCCAGCACCGTGAGCCAGCGGCCGGCGCCGGCCGCCTGGAGCCAGTCCCGGCGGCGGACCGCGCGGACGAAGCCGCGGGCCAGGTCGAGGGGGCGCTGCCGGGCCACGCGGGCCACGGCGCAGTCCTCGCCGGGGAGCGCGAGCGGGGCCAGGACGGCGAGTTGGTGGCTCAGGGTCCGCCAGTCGGCGACGTCTAGCCGGCCGACGGCCGGTTCGGGACCGGTCGGGCCGGGTCCGGTCGGGCCGGGTCCGGTCAGCCGGTGCAGGGTCCGGGTCATCGCCCAGTGGCTCCACACCACGGTGGGCGCGGCGTCGGCACGCGGCGGGTAGCTCTGAACGGCCTGGCGGAACAGGGCGAGTTCGGCCTCGCCCGGGCGGGTGCCGAAGAGAAGGTGCGGCAGCAGGAAGTCGGCCCCCAGGACCCGGACGGCGGCCGGTGCGTAGCCGTCGGCGCCGGTGGCCGGCGACAGGTCCCCGGACACCGGGCCGTGGCCCCCGCTGCTGAGAGCGGAGGCCACGCCGGTTGCCAACTCCCGCACCGCGTCCTTCAGGAAGGACGAAGTGCTTGGCTGGTGCATTCACTGCTCCTGTCGGTCGGTCAGCCCTTCTTCGGGCGCGGGGTCGGCGGCGACAGCAGCAGGCCGTAGTCGCCACCCGCCAGGGCCAGTGCCGCGCACTCGCGGCTGTCGCGGAAGACGCCTTCCGCCTCGGCCGGGTCGAGCGCCGCGTCGATGTCGATGTTCGGGGTGCGGGTGATCTCTTCGGTCACCGTCTCCTTGGAAGGCATGTCACCATCTCCCTCTGGTCGGCCAATAGCCTTCACACCACAGGTGTCCCCGTACTCACAAAACCATGCCTATCTCTCAAAAAACTCATGAGATAACTTTTTCAACAAATCAGTCGAAGCAGACATCACCGGTTTCGCCGCAAGCGCCACACGTGGTCCTCGCGGTGGCCTTCGACGCCGTCCGGCGAGGTGCTGGCGCGGCGGACGGTCTCGCGGGTCTCGACGCTCCATCCGCCGTCCGGCAGGGCGAGGTCGGCCGGCACGCCGTCCAGGGTGGGGAACTCGGCGTCGAACGGGGGTTCGGTCTGCCAGGACGGCCAGCCGGCGTGCAGGACGAGCAGGAGAGTCCCGCCGGGTGCGACGGCGGCCGCCGCGCGGCGCAGGACCCCTCGCTGGTCCAGGGCGACCGGCGACTGCAGGTAGTGCGCGCTCACCAGGTCGAAGGTGCCCTCCGGGAACCACTCGCCCAACTCGTGCCGCTGCCAGGTGACACGGTCCCCGACGCCCGCCTCGGCCGCGTGCAGGGCAGCGCGTTCGAGGGCCGTGACGGCGATGTCCACGCCGGTGACCCGCCAGCCCCGCGCGGCCAGCCACACGGCGTCGCCGCCCTCGCCGCAGCCGAGGTCCAGGGCGGTGCCGGGCGTCAGGGCGGCCGCCTCGCGCACCAGCAGCTCGTTGGGGCGGCCGCTCCACACGCGGCCGGAGTCGCGGTAGCGGGCCTCCCAGAATTCCGCGGCGGGGGCCGGCGCGGGGATGTCGGTCATGGTGCCTCCTGGGGCCGGGGTCGTCTGCTCGGTACAAGGCGCGGGGGCCGCGCGCTCCGTGTGCAGGCTGCCCCGGCCGGACCGGCGGCACCAAAGTTCTTTGCCGGTCCGGCAAATCCGGCGGCGGCGGAGCGGTCCGTCAGCGCGTGAGCGCCTCCGCGTCGCCGCCCGCGCTGTCGGTGCGCACCCAGATCGCCCGGCGCGGGAAGGGGATCTCGACGCCCGCGTCGTCCAGTGCCTCCTTGGCACGGCGGCGCAGTTCGCGGGTGACGCCCCACTGCTGGAGCGGCACCGTCTTGACGGCGAGGCGCACCAGCACGCCGTCGGCGTCCAGGGACTGCACGCCCCACACCGCGGGGTCCTCCAGCAGGACGTCCGCGAAGTCCGGTTCCTCGCGCAGCGCGCGGCCGGTGTCCTCCAGCACGCGGTAGACGGTGTCGAGGTTCGCCTCGTGGGACACGGCGACGTCCAGGACGGCGCGGGCCCACTCCTGGCTGTCGTTGCGGACCCGCAGGATCTCGCCGTTGCGGATGTGCCACAGGCCTCCGTTGAGGTCGCGGACGTGGGTGAGGCGCAGGCCGACGTGCTCCACCTCGCCGACGGCCTCGCCGAGGTCGACCGAGTCGCCGACGCCGTACTGGTCCTCGACCATGATGAGCAGCCCGGACAGGTAGTCCGCGACCAGGCTCTGGGCGCCGAAACCGATGGCCAGGCCGACCACCCCGGCGCTGGCCAGCAGCGGGCCGAGGGCGATGCCGACCTGGTCGAGCACCATGGCCACGCCGACCATGAACAGCACGATGGTGACGGCGCTGCTGAGCACCGAGCCGATGGTGCGGGCCCGCTGTTCGCGGCGTTGCCGGGCCCGGGACCGGTCGCGGTGCAGGACGGCGGCGCCGCGGGACGGCCTGCGGGGGCGGCTGCGTTCGGCCTCGCCCGCCGACGGTTCCAGGACCCGCTGGACGACCCGGGTGATGGCCCGCTTGGCCACCGCGCGCAGCACGAGCAGGATCACGACGATGAGCGCGATGCGCAGCGGTATCCCGATCAGTGCCGTGGTGTGCTCGCCGACCCAGTCCGACCACGAGCCCGCCAATTGCGGGTTCGTGGCCGGTTCGGCGGACGGGGAGATGTGCGACATCGGCTCGGCTGCTCCGTTCCTCGGGGGCGTCTTGTCCGTCGTCGCAGCCGCCTACCCATCCGCCGCGCGAACATGACGGCTTTCACCGGCGCCCTTCGGGGCACCCGCCCGGCGTCGTCCCTCGGCGGAAGGGGTCCCCGGCGTGGTCACCGTTGCCGTCCTGCTGCTGCCCGCACTGGGTCTGCTGTTGTTCACCATGACGTATCTGGAGGACCGGCTGTTCGGTGATCCGGAACTCGCGCTGATCCCCGCCGTTCCACTGCCGCGCAAGCCCACCCCCGAGCTGATCACGGTGCCCGGCCGGCTGCGCGGCACCATCAAGGCGACCGAGCAGATCCTGGAGCGCACCAGGGCGGACGCCGTGGTCGGCTTCGGCGGCTACGTCGCCCTGCCCGGCTAC